>CANIEV010000005.1 GCA_947466535.1 Betaproteobacteria bacterium | reverse complement strand
GCCGATGATGTAGAAGGTGTTGTCGACATTGCTCACCCAGTCGCGCATTGCCTCGTTGAGCGCATCCTTGAGCGTCTTTGAACCCGACTCGACCGGCACCACGGTCGCCCCGAGCAGTTTCATCCGGTAGACGTTCTGCGCCTGGCGCTTGATGTCCTCGGAGCCCATGTACACCACGCACTCCATGCCGTAGCGCGCCGCCACGGTTGCGCTGGCCACGCCGTGCTGGCCCGCGCCGGTTTCGGCGATCACCCTCGGCTTGCCCATGCGCCGCGCAACCAGTGCCTGGCCTACGGTGTTGTTGATCTTGTGCGCGCCGGTGTGGTTCAGGTCCTCGCGCTTGAGCAGTATCTGAGCACCTCCGAGTTTCTTCGAAAGGCGCTCCGCGTGATAGACCGGGCTGGGGCGTCCCACATAGTGTTTCAGATCGTGTTCGAACTCCGCCATGAACGCGGCATCGGCGCGACACTCGGAATACACCGCCTTGAGTTCATCGAGCGCGTGCACCAGGGTTTCGGAGACGAAAACGCCCCCGTACGGCCCGAAATGCCCGCGGGCATCGGGTAGGTCATACATCTGCAAGGCGAACTCCTTCAATGAATGCCGCGATCTTCGCGGGGTCCTTGATCCCTTTGGCCACTTCGACACCGCTGGAGACATCGACTCCCCAGGGATGCATCGTCCGCACTGCATCGACGACATTGTCCACCGTCAATCCGCCGGAAAGCATCCATGGACGGGGCAGATCGCGGGGCACGAGCTTCCAGTCGAAAGAGCGACCGGTACCTCCGTAGATCTGATCATGAAACGCATCGATCATCCATCCCGATGCCTCTTGGTATGGAAGCAGGCATTCTAGCAAATCCACGCCCGGCTTCGCCCTCACCGCCTTGATCCAGGGACGGTCGAACTGCGCGCAAAACCCGGGCGTTTCCTCGCCGTGAAACTGCAGCGTCGACGCGGGCCATGCACGCAGCACGACCTCGACCTCAGTCACCGAGGGATTCACGAACACCGCCACCGCATCGACGAACGCCGGCATGCGCCGGGCGATCGACGCCATGGTATCGGGCGTCACGAAACGTTCGCTCTTCGGCCAGAAAATGAAACCAATCGCATCGGCGCCCTGCGCCGCGGCGAGGCCGTCCTCGAGTCGGGTGATCCCGCAGACCTTGATTCGTGTGCGCGATGGGCGCATTCATCTACTCCATGAACAGACAGGGCGAGGCCGGTGCGAACGCCGGCAACTGCCATGTCTGGGGATAGCGTACCCCGGTGAGATAAAGACCGGCGGCACTCATCGTCGGCGGCGCACGCCTGCGATCGCGCTGCGCGAGCAGATCGCCCATCCATGCCACGGATTCGGCGCCTTTGCCGATATGGATCAGCGAACCGACGATGTTGCGCACCATGTGATGCAGAAACGCGTTCGCGGTGATGTCGATGAAAATCCACGGCCCTCGCTGCGCGATATCGAGCCGCTCGATCGTGCGCACGGGGCTCTTTGCCTGGCATTCCGAGGATCGAAACGACGAGTAGTCGTGTTGGCCGACAAGTAGCGCCCCCGCATCGCGCATCGCAGCAACGTCGAGTGCGCGGTGAAACCAGCCGGCATGCCGCGAGACCAGCGCAGGTCTGACCGGATGATTCATCAGTACGTAACGATAGCAGCGCGCGGTCGCCGAGAATCGCGCATGGAATCCCGCGTCCACCGTCGTCACCCACTGCACCGCGATCTGCGACGGCAGGTGAGAATTCACGCCCCGCACCCAGGCCGACTCCGGACGAGCGACTCCGGTGTCGAAATGCACCACCTGGGCCGCCGCGTGTACCCCGGCATCGGTCCGCCCCGCGGCAACCACTCGAATCTCGATGCCCGCGATCGCCGCCAGCGCACGCTCGAGCGCATCCTGAAGAGTGTCACCCGAGGCCTGCGACTGCCACCCGGCAAAGCCGCTGCCATCGTAGGCAAGCCCGAGAGCTATCCGGCGCGCGACTTCGCTCAAAGAAGCACTCCGTGCGCACAAAAGAAATCGGCGCCCGAGGCGCCGATTTTCAACCGGATCGACATGGTGGCGAGGCCGGGTTTCAGCCCGCCCCTTACCCGAGCGCCTCGAGCATGGACTTCGCCTGCGCCTGCTGCGCCGCGTCGCCTTCCGCGACCACTTCGTTCAGCAGTTCGCGAGCACCGTTCTTGTCGCCCATATCCTCGTAGGCCTTGGCGAGATCGAGCTTGGTCGCGACTTCCTGCCACTTCGCGTCCATCTCGAGAGGCGCACCCGCGTCGCTGGCGCCAAGATCGAGACTCAGCGCGGAAAGATCGATGTCTGCCGGCTTCACCTCGGTAAGCGGAGCCGGTTTGGCAGGCTCCGAGTCCGCAACCCCTTCACCATCGGGCAAGTCCAGATCCAGCTTGAAATCCATCATGTTGCCGTCGTCCGCAGGCGCTTCGGCAACCGGTTCCGGCGCCGCGGGCGCTTCGGCGGCCGGCGTGTCCATGCCCAGATCGAAATCGATCGACATGCCGCCGTCGTCCGCAGCGGCGACAGGGGGCGCGGGTTCCGGCATCGCAGGAGCAGCCGCCGGGTCGATGATCAGCGTGCCGTCCAGGCTGAAGTCCGGCGCGGTCGCCTCGGCAGGTGCAGTTTCACCCGTGCCCGCATCCAGATCGAAGTCCAGGCCGCTCGACGTATCGGCAAGCGGATCGGCACTCGCCGACACTTCATTGAGATTGATGTCCGGCTGCGCGGCTGCCTCGGCCGGTGCATCGCCAAGGTCGAGATCGAAATCAAGCGCAGGCGGCGCCGTGTCTTCCTCCGCCGCCGCCGAGGTCTCGCCGCCGGCCGCACCGGGAACGACAGTCGTATCGGGCGTATCCGCCGCCATGTTCGGCGCCTGAATCACCTGCGTATCGAGCATGCCCGAACTCGGCATCGCGCCGCCATAGAGCGGGTTCGCGGGATCGAGCGCAGCGCCGAGCGCCTGGGCACGCGCCCAGTCATCGCCCGAACCACCGGTGGCGTCGTGCAATTCGCGTGCGGTGGCTTCGAATGCAGTCGCATCCTTGCGGTTGGAATAGATATCCAGGAGTTTCACGCGGATCGCATTGCGGCTCGGATCCTTGCCAAGCGCTTCCTTGAGGATCTCCTCCGCCTGAGCGTCACGGCCATACGCCATATAGACATCGGCCTCCGCCACCGGGTCGATTTCCTCGGAGTCGATCTTGCCCACGCCGCCCTGGCTGAAGTCGGACTGGAACGAGGATGCATCCTCCGCACCCGTGTCTACACTGCGGCTGCCTGCGTCACCGACGATGGAACTCGCCAGCACCGGCTCCGGTCCCGTCACGCTGCTTTCGGATTGCGCCAGTTGCTTCTTGCGCCTCCACTTGTAGGCCGCATAACCGATCAGCAGCACCAGCAGGCCGCCCGCGCCCGGCAACGCGAAATCGCTGTCGAGCAGTTCTTCCATCAAGGTCGGTGGCGGAGGCGGCGGAGCCGCCTTGGCGGGCGCCTTCGAAGCGGCCGCTTGGGGGGCCTCGGCGGGCGGGGCCGCTTTTGCAACATCGGGCGCCACCGGAGCAACCGCAGGAACTTCGGCAGCCTTGGCTGCCTCGGGTGCCTTGGCAGGTTCCGGTGCCTTCGGGGCTGCGGCTTTCGCGGGTTCCAGAGCCGCCTTGGCCGGCTCGGCCGCCTTTGCGGGCGCGGCTTTCGCAGTTTCCTGAATCTGCGCACCCGCCACGCTCTTCAACTGCGCGAGGCGCTTCATGTCCTCTAGGTTCTTCTCGAGCAGGGCGATCCGCTCGCGCGCATCCTTCAGTGCCTGATCCTTCGCCGCGATATCGTCGCCGTTGGCAACCGCGGCAGCACGCCCGCCTTTTTTTGCGTCGTCCGGACGGGACAGGCGCAACTGGTCCTTGGCTGCTTCGCGCGGCGCGGCCTTCGGCTCGGCCGGAGGAGTAATGCGCCCCGAAGACTGGCGACCCGCGTCCGCACGCGCAGGCGCACTGGCAACCGCCTCGCCCATGCCGCGCCGGAACGCGGCGTAGTCGCTGCTCTGCGCATTGACGATCCCGCGCGCTTCGTCGTTGCTGATGCCCGCCACTGCATCCTTGTCGGGCACATTCAGGATGCGGCCGGCACGCAGGCGGTTCATGTTGCTGCCGATAAACGCATCCTCGTTGGCCCGGTACAGTGACACCAGCATCTGCTGCAATGAAACATCGGCCGGCTTGGTCTGCTGGGCGATCTTGGCAAGGGTGTCGCCGCGCTTCACCTCATACGTACCTGCTGCGGGCTTCGCCGCGGGCTTGCGTGCAGCGGGTGCCGCCGGGGCTGGTGCCGGTGCAGCGGCAGGCGCGGCGACCGCGGGTGCGGGGGCTTGCGCAGGAACGGGGGGGGCCGCCGGACGAGCAGGCTCGACGGGCGGACTTGCGACCACGGGCGGGGCAATCGGCTGCACGACGGCTGCCGTCGCTGCACCCTTGTATTCGGGCGGATCCAGCAGGAAGGTGTATTCGCGGGTAAGGCGCCCGCCGGACCAGGACAATTCCACGAGCATGTCGATGAACGGCTCGTTGATCGGTTGGCCGGATGTGAGGCTCACCACGAACTGCCCGGACGGACGACGCTCGACGGCAAAACGGATAGCGAACAGCGCGGTGTTCAGGTCAATGTTGGCCTGGCGAAAGGCACCGGCTGAGGCAAGCGCGGCACCCAGGGTTTCGGCTTCCCCGGACTGAAGGGAAACGATCTCGATCTCGGCGCGCAGGGGCTGTCCAAGGGCAGACTGGACGCTAAGCCGTCCCAGACCCGCGGACAGAGCGACGGAACACGGCAGTAACAATCCGACGAGGATCAGCGCGATTTTCTTCAAAGCAAATTCTCCCACTCGGCCTTTTGTCGCGTGCTGAGTTGCGGTCCAGCTAGATTAATGACATTGCATCGAAAACAAAGACATACCGTACGGATATATCGAAACTTCGGCGGGGAAACCAACTTACCATCATGAGGTTAGGCTTGCAAGCTCAACCCCGCTCTCACAAGCTGCACTAAGTCGGTATTTTTTGGCAGAAATCAGCCTCCGACCGGCAATTGCTTCTTGGGATTGTGCTAGTGCCGCCTCGATTCGCCCGGCAGGCGGCGGACCAAAATACGCGCCGCCGCCCTGCTGCGGGACGCATGCATCAGCCACTCAGGACACGAGGATCCTGAGCATCCGGCGAAGCGGCTCGGCCGCCCCCCAGAGCAGCTGGTCCCCGACAGTGAACGCCGTCAGGTATTCGCCGCCCATCGCAAGCTTGCGCAAACGCCCGATCGGAACCGAGAGCGTTCCGGTGACGGTCGCAGGCGTGAGTTCGCGAAGGCTGGCTTCCCGTTCGTTGGGAATTACCTTCACCCAATCGTTGGCGCCTGCGAGAAGCTCCTCGACTTCCTTCATCGGCAAATCCTTTCTCAGCTTGACGGTCAGCGCCTGACTGTGGCATCGCATCGCGCCGATGCGAACACAGATGCCGTCGATCGGCACCGGATTGGCCTGCTTGCCGAGAATCTTGTTGCCTTCCGCACCGCCCTTCCATTCCTCGCGGCTCATCCCGTTGCCGAGGTCCTTGTCGATCCACGGCAGAAGGCTTCCCGCCAGAGCATGGCCGAAGTTGTCCGTCGGAAACTCCTTGGACCGCAGCGTACCCGCGACGACGCGGTCGAGCTCGAGGATCGCCGAACCCGGGTCGGCGAGCAGTTTCGCGCCCGCGGCGTGGACCGCGCCCATCTGCGCCACGAGTTCGCGCATGTTCTCCGCACCCGCACCGGAGGCCGCCTGATAAGTCATTGCGGTCATCCATTCGACCATGTCCGCCTTGAACAAACCGTGCATCGCGAGCAGCATCAGGCTCACGGTGCAATTGCCACCGATGTAGTCCTTCACGCCTTTGGCGACAGCACCCTTGATCACATCCATATTGACTGGATCAAGAATGATCACCGCGTCATCCTTCATCCGCAGCGCGGAGGCGGCATCAATCCAGTAGCCGTTCCAGCCGGCGGCTCGCAGCTTCGGATGCATCTCGTTGGTGTAATCACCGCCCTGACAGCTGATGATGATTTCCATCGCGCGTAGCGCATCGACCGAGCGTGCATCGGCGAGCGGTGGCACCGCCCGACCGATGTCCGGGCCTTTGCCACCCGCCTGCGAGGTGGAAAAGAACATCGGGTCCACGTGATCGAAGTCCCGCTCCTCGCGCATCCGCTGCATGAGCACCGATCCGACCATGCCCCGCCAGCCTATGATTCCGATTCGCCGCATGATGTGCATGTCCTGATGTCGTTTGCGTGATTCTTTATCTGCAATTACCGAAATGACCGGCGCCTAGGCGCCGAGTGCCGCGACCACGGCATTCCCCATTTCCTGCGTTCCCACACGCTTCGCGCCTGGCGCCGCGATGTCGGCCGTGCGCAGTCCGGATGCAAGCACCTTGCGCACTGCAGCCTCGATCCGTTCGGCCGCCGCATCCTGATTCAGGCTGTAGCGAAGCATCATCGCGGCCGACAGGATGGTTGCGAGCGGGTTCGCCACGCCTTTGCCTGCGATATCCGGCGCCGATCCGTGGATCGGCTCGAACAGGCCCTTGTTGTTCTTGTCCATCGAGGCCGACGGCAGCATGCCGATCGAACCGGTGAGCATAGAAGCCTCGTCAGAGAGAATGTCGCCGAACAGATTGCCGGTGACGATGACGTCGAACTGCTTTGGATTGCGCACCAGCTGCATCGCCGCGTTGTCGACGTACATGTGAGAGAGCTCGACGTCGGGATATTCCTTCGCAACCTCGATCACCACCTCGCGCCAGAGCTGCGACGTGTCGAGTACGTTCGCCTTGTCCACCGAGCACAGGCGCTTGCCACGTTTTCGCGCAGCCAGAAACCCGGTGTGCGCAATGCGCCGGACTTCGGATTCGCGATAGCGCATCGTGTCAAAGCCCTCGCGCTCGCCGTCGGTCATGCGGATGCCCTTGGGCTCGCCGAAGTAAATGTCCCCGGTGAGTTCACGCACGATCAGGATGTCCAGCCCCGCGACCACTTCGGGGCGCAGGGCCGACGCATCGGCCAGCTCCGGATAAACCATCGCGGGACGCAGGTTCGCAAACAGGCCGAGCGCCTTGCGAAGCCCGAGGATTGCCTGCTCCGGGCGTTTCGAGCGCTCGATGTTGTCGAATCGCGAATCGCCCACCGCGCCAAAGAGAATCGCATCCGCCTCGCGCGCAAGCGCGAGCGTGCCCTCAGGCAGCGGATGCCCGGTCTTTTCGTAGGCCACGCCGCCCACCGGCGCCTCGCCAAAGTCCATCGGCAGCTTCAGCGCACGCAGGACCTTCATCGCTTCCGCTACGATTTCCTGACCGATTCCGTCTCCAGGGAGCACCGCAATCTTCATGATGACCTCAACGATTCAATTGTCCAAAAAAAAAGCGCCGGGACCTTTCGGGCCCCGGCGCTTCACGTATGCATCAGGTGAAAAGCCAGGGCTGCGAAGCCTTGTGTTTTTCCTCGAACGTCTTGATCGCGTCCGAACGGCGCAGCGTGAGTCCGATCTCGTCGAAACCGTTCACCAGGCAGTACTTGCGGAAGGGATCCACCTCGAAATCGTAGGTCGTGCCGTCGGATTTCTCGACCACCTGGCGCTCAAGATCGATCACCAACTGATAGCCGGGGAAAGGCGCGACCTCGTGGAACAGCCGGTCGACCTTCGACTCCTCGAGCACGATCGGCAGCAGGCCGCTCTTGAACGAGTTGTTGTAGAAGATGTCGCCGTAAGACGGCGCGATCACCGCGCGGATGCCGTACTCGAGCAGTGCCCAGGGCGCATGTTCGCGCGAGGAGCCGCAGCCGAAGTTCTTGCGGGCAATCATGATCGAAGCGCCCTTGTAGCGAGGCTGGTTGAGCACGAAGTCCGTATTGATCGGACGGCCGCGAACGTCCATGCCGGGCTCCCCGATGTCCTTGTAGCGCCAGGCGTCGAACAGGAACGGGCCGAAGCCGGTGCGCTTGATCGACTTGAGGAACTGCTTCGGGATGATGGCGTCGGTGTCGACGTTGGCGCGATCCATCGGGATCACGGTGCCGCGGTGTACGGTGAACTTGTCCATGTGTCTTTCTTTCCTGCGCGCGTCTGCGCCCGGGGAGCGGTTATTTCTTGCCGGCCTTCTGCAGGGCCTCGCCGCCCTTCTCGATGTCCTTGCCCAGACCCTGCACCGTATTGCATCCGGCGAGCATCAGACCAAGCATCAGAGCGACGAGTACGCGTTGCATTGCAGGCTCCTTTATCGAATCATGCGGCGCTATTCAGCGCCACTCCCGGACGTCGACGAAATGACCGGCAACGCCGGCCGCAGCAGCCATGGCAGGACTGACCAGATGCGTGCGTCCACCCGACCCCTGCCGCCCCTCGAAGTTGCGGTTCGACGTGGACGCCGAACGCTCGCCCGGCTCCAGCCGGTCGGCGTTCATCGCGAGGCACATCGAGCAACCCGGCTCGCGCCATTCGAAACCGGCATCCTTGAAAATCTTGTCCAGGCCTTCCTTCTCGGCCTGGCGCTTGACCAGTCCCGAGCCGGGAACTACCAGAGCCACCTTGACGTTCGCTGCCTTGCGCTTGCCACGCACCACCACCGCGGCCTCGCGAAGATCCTCGATGCGCGAATTGGTGCACGAACCGATGAATACCTTGTCGATCTGGATGCTGGTCATCGGCGTGTTGGGCTCAAGACCCATGTACACGAGCGCGCGTTCCATGCCTTCGCGGCGTACAGGATCCTTTTCCTTGTCGGGGTCGGGCACGCGGCCGTCCACCGACACAACCATCTCGGGGGATGTGCCCCAGGTGACCTGAGGCGTCAGCTTGGTCGCGTCGATCTCGACCACACGGTCGAACTTGGCGCCCGGATCGCTAACGAGCGTCTTCCAGTGTGCAACCGCCTTGTCCCAGAGTTCGCCCTTGGGCGCAAACGGCCGTCCCTTGAGGTACTGGATGGTGATGTCATCAACCGGAACCATGCCGGTACGCGCACCGGCTTCGATGGTCATGTTGCAGACCGTCATGCGGTTTTCCATCGACAGCGCACGCATGGTGCTGCCGCCGTACTCGATCGCATAGCCGGTGCCGCCCGCTGTGCCGATCTTGCCGATCAACGCGAGCGCGATGTCCTTGCCGCTCAGGCCGCGCGGCAGCGCACCTTCGACCGTGACCAGCATCGACTTCGAGCGTTTCTGCATCAGGCACTGGGTCGCCAGCGCGTGCTCGACTTCCGAGGTGCCGATGCCGAACGCGAGGCAGGCCATCGCGCCGTGGGTGCTGGTATGCGAATCGCCGCACACCACGGTCATCCCCGGCAGGGTCGCGCCCTGCTCAGGCCCGATGACGTGCACGATGCCCTGGCGGGGATCGTTCATGCCGAACTCGAGAATGCCGTAGGTCTTGCAGTTGGCGTCGAGCGTATCCACCTGCAGCTTGGATATCGGGTCCTCGATGCCCTGCGAACGGTCTGTCGTAGGAACGTTGTGATCCGCGGTGGCAAGATTGGCCGAGACGCGCCATAGCCCGCGGCCCGCGAGCCGCAGTCCTTCGAAGGCCTGCGGGCTCGTCACCTCGTGCACAAGATGGCGGTCGATGTAGATCAGCGCGGTTCCGTCCTCCTCGACGTGAACCACGTGGCTGTCGAACAGCTTGTCGTATAGGGTTGTTGGGTTCATGGTAGGTCAAGGATTATATATCCAAGCGCCGGGGCGTTCCCGGCCACTGGCAAACCGGCGATTCAGCGTCCGCCGCGGCGGGCCGTCTCGTAAAGCGGCGCCACCCTATCGGCATAGACCTGAAGGTCCTTTTGCCGTGTATCCGCAGACGGGTGCGTGGACAGAAACTGCGGCGGACGCGACCCGCCGAGCGAACCCATCTTCTGCCAGAGCGATATCGCGGCATGCGGGTCGAACGCCGATCGCGCCGCCAATTCCACCCCGACACGATCCGCCTCCGTTTCGTGCAGCCGCGAATTCGGGAGGTTGAACGTAACGTCGAGGATCGTCTGGGAAATGTCCTGCCCCGCGGCACCGATGCCGAGCACCGCACCAACCACGCCGATCGCCAGACTTTGCGCCGCCGTCTGCGACGCGCGTTCGCGGCCGTGCTCGCGCAACGCATGCGCGATTTCATGCCCCATCACCGCCGCGAGTTCGTCATCGGTGATGCGCAGCTTGTCGATCAGGCCGGTGTACACCGCGATCTTGCCCCCGGGCATGCACCATGCGTTGACCTCGGGTGAGGTGATGACGTTGACTTCCCACTTCCACCCCGGCGCATCGGAGCGAAACGCGTTGACGTTCGCGATCAGGCGGCTGGCGATCGCGCGCACCCGTTCGAGTTGCGCCGGGTCGCGGTTGAGCTGCCCTTTTTTCTGCGCATCTGCCATAACCTGCTGGTAGGCCTTGACCGCACTGCTGTTGACCGCCGCGGCCGAGACCATGAAGCTCTGCGTCCGATCGACGCCGACCGCGCCCGCCTGGGTCGTCTGCACCGTCTGGCAGGCGGCAATCGATAACGCCGCGCAGATCGCGACTCCGAAAAACCCGATCGTCTGACTGACCGTCCGTTTCATCGTTTCCCCGCATGTGTGTCCAGGACGCGTGCGCCCGGATTATCCCTGATAACGCTTTCAGACCGCATTTTGTTGACCCGGAATCCTGACTGTCTCCTGAGACGGAGCGAGCCGCCGCGCCCGGACAAGTACTGCAAGGCCAATCGCCCCGGCGAATGACGCGAAAGTGAACGTCCAGGCCGGCCCCACCGCATCCCAGAGCACGCCGCTGACGAGGCTGCCGAGCATGCCCCCGGCGCCGTAAGTAAGACTGCCGTAGAGCGCCTGCCCGCTCGCCCGCCTGCCATCACCGAACCACGCGCTCACCAGGCCTATCGATGCCGCGTGATGCGCACCGAAGGTGGCCGCATGCAGAAGCTGCGCAATCACGATGATGATCACCGATTCCGCAAACCAGCCGATCGAGGCGAAGCGCAGGATCGCGCAGGCAAACGCGAACTTGAGCAAGGTCTCGCTTGAAAAACGATGGAACAGCCGCGGCGACCAGAGAAACACGAAGATCTCCGCCACCACCCCGAGCGACCAGAGCATGCCCACCGCAGTCTTGCTGTAGCCGGCTTGCGCGAGATGGATGGAATAGAAACCGTAGAACGGACCGTGCGCCACCGACATCAAAAAGCAGGCGGTAAAGAGGGCCATCACCTGCGGCTTGGCAAGCACCTGCCACACGCCGCCCCGGTCGGCGGAATGCGATACCGCCACCGGCTCGGGCACCGAGAACGCCATCAACGCGCCCGCGACAAGCACCGCCAGCAACAACCATAACAAAAGGCGTATCGGATAAATGTCCAGCAGCGGACCGACGACGAGCACGGTCACGACAAAGCCGATCGACCCCCAGAGCCGTACCGGTCCGTAGCGTCCGGGGTGATCTCGCACATGGGAAAACGTGATGCCCTCGAAGATCGGCATTACCGGCGCCACCACCGCGCTGAACACGGCGATCAACACCAGCATGCCAATGAAGGAATCGGCGGCGAACGCCCCCGCCCAGGTAATTGCACCCAGCACCATGGACACGCGCAGCACGCCGGAACGGTGTCCGCTGCGGTCCGCCCAGGGACCGACGACGAGCGGAACGAGAATCCGCGCGAGCGCCATCACCGAAAGAATGATGCCGATCTCCACACCGGGAAGCGCGAGCTCACGCTGCAGATACAGGCTGAAAAAGGGCGTGAAGGCGCCGACGTAGGCGAAGTACGCGAAGTAGAACGCCGAGAGCCGGACATAGGGGACGGAGGACATCGTGAATACCGGAAATTCGGTGAGCGACGCGCAGGCTTTCGATGCGCGGCAAGCGCGTAAGATAACCGCTATTTGCGATCGTCCGCGATCCGTGCCGCGTTTTACCGCGGACACTACGGGCACACTTCGCGGGCGCACCTCGACCTATGGACTCACCGACTTGAATTCCTCCGCCACGCGTGTTCCCCGCAGCGTGTTTTTCGCGCTGTTCGCGGTATCCGGTTTCGCCGGCCTGATCTACGAGTCGATCTGGACCCATTACCTGAAACTCTTTCTCGGTCACGCCGCCTACGCGCAGACGCTGGTACTTGCGCTTTTCATGGGAGGCATGGCAATCGGCGCATGGCTCTGCAGCCGCGCGGGCGGGCGCTGGACGAACCTGCTCGCGGGTTATGCGATCGCGGAAGCACTCATCGGCATCGCCGCCCTCGTCTTCCATCCGTTGTTCGTCGCCACCACCGACGCCGCGTTCGACAGCCTTCTTCCGGCGCTCGGCAACGAATCACTCGCGACGCTTGCCAAATGGACCCTCGGCAGCGCGCTGATCCTGCCGCAGTCCATCCTGCTCGGCATGACCTTTCCGCTGATGAGCGCCGGCATCATCCGCCGCTATCCGCTCGCGCCCGGTGAGTCGCTTGCGATGCTGTACTTCACCAACAGTTTCGGCGCCGCGGTCGGCGTGCTCGCGAGCGGATTCATCCTGATCGATCACCTCGGACTGCCCGGCACGATGCAGACCGCCGGCGTGCTGAATCTGGTTCTTGCCGGCGCGGTCTGGATGCTCACCCGCGGCGGCGAACCCGGCGCCGCGCCGGTGCAGAAAAACGACTCGGCGGGATCGACGCCAGCCCTGTTCCTCGTCGTTGCGCTGCTCACCGGCACCGCCTCGTTCATCTACGAGATCGGCTGGATCCGCATGCTGTCGTTGGTGCTCGGCGCATCGACGCATTCCTTCGAACTGATGCTTTCGTCCTTTATCCTTGGCCTCGCGTTTGGCGGACTGTGGGTGCGAAAGCGCATCGACTCGATCGCCGAGCCGATCCGCTGGCTTGGCACGGTGCAGGTCGCGATGGGACTGCTCGCGCTCGCGACTATCCCTGTCTACGGCCAGATGTTCGGTGTGATGCAGGCAGTGATCAAGGGCCTTGCCAAGACGGACGCGGGCCACGTGATGTTTCTCGCCTCGAGCCACGGTATCGCGCTCGCGGTGATGTTCCCCGCCACCTTCTGCGCCGGTATGACCCTGCCGCTAATCACTTATGTATTGCTGCGTTCCGGGCAGGGCGAGAAGGCTATCGGGGCGGTGTACGCCTCCAACACGCTGGGTTCGATCCTCGGCGTCGTGCTCGCGGCGCACATCGGCATGCCGTATCTCGGGCTCAAGGGCCTGATCGTCGCGGGCGCGCTGATCGACGTGACGCTCGGCCTCGTGCTGCTCTGGCGTTACCGCGCATCCCTCTTCGCCCCGGTGTTCGCCACCGCTGTTGTGCTGCTCGGCTTTGCGGTGGTGGTTCCGGTGTTCTCGCTTGATGCCCACAAGATGGCCTCCGGCGTTTTCCGCCGCGGGGACCTGTTCGTCGACAGCGATGTGAAGGTCATTTCGCACCGCGACGGCAAGACCACGACGGTAAGCATGCTCGATTTCAGCGAGGGCCGGAGCCTGCGCACCAACGGAAAGTCCGACGGCGCGATCAACATGAACCCGCTTGGCGCACGCATCTCCGACGAACTCACCATGGTGCTCACCGCGGCGCTGCCGCTTGCCTACAAGCCGGATGCAAAGCACGCGGCGATCATCGGCATCGGCACCGGGCTCACCACCCATACGATGGTGTCGAGCCCGACGATCGAGGAAGTGGACACGATCGAGATCGAACCCGCGATGGCCGAAGCATCGCGACTGTTCGCACCGGTGAATGCCAATGCCTTCGCCGACCCGCGCAGCCACATCATCTTCGACGACGCCAAGACCTACTTCTCAACACGCAACCGCAAGTACGACATTATCGTCTCGGAGCCGTCCAATCCGTGGGTGAGCGGCGTGTCGAGCCTGTTTACGCGCGAGTTCTACCGCCACACGAAACGCTATCTCAAGCCTGGCGGCGTTCTGGTGCAGTGGTTCCAGCTGTACGAAATCGACCCCAGCCTCGTCGGCTCGGTGCTGCTCTCGCTCGGCGCGGAATTCCCTGACTACGTCATCTACATGGCCACCGAAAGCGATCTGCTGATCATCGCAGGCGATCCGGAAACCCTCGCCCGTCCGCTCGCCGACGTGACAAAGATCGCCGGCCTCTCGGACGAACTGCAACGCATCCACGTCAACACACTCGGCGACATCCAGATGCGTCGCCTCGGAGGGAAAGCCGCGCTCGATCCGTTTTTCAGGAGCTACAAGGTGCCCGGCAATTCGGACTTCCAGCCCTACCTCGACCTGAACGCCGCGAAGTTCCGCTTCCTGCAGCGCTACGCGGGCGAAGTCACCGAAATCGACAGTGCCTCGGGCATCCCGGTGCTGTCGATGCTCGAAGGCCGCGTTTCGCACTCCACCATCGCGCCCTCGCTCGGCGGCGAGGATTATCTCGACCGGATCGAACAGACCCGCCGCGCGCTGTACGCCCGCAATTTCTTCCTGAGTCCGGTGCCGCCCGATCCGGTTTCGATTCCGCGCAATTTCCAGAAGGATCTCGAACTCACCCAGCTGCGTCTTATCGACTGCCGCAATCCCGAGCGTTTCGACATCTGGTTTCATTCGCTGTACACGCTCGCACGCGCGGTGAACCCTTACCTGTCGGCGGTCGACGCCGATCAGCTATGGACTAAGCTCATTGCGCATCCCTGCGGCGGAAAGATTCCCGAAGCGCAGCAGAAATGGCTGGACCTCTACCTCGCGATCGGACGGCGCGATGCGCAGGCGATGACGATGCTGTCGGAATCCCTGCTCAGCCTTTCAACCGATCTTCCGAAAGGCAACCGGCAATTCCTGATTACCGCCGCGATGACGGGACACCTGATGCGCAAGGACAAGGCCGGGGCCGCCGCTGTGTGGAGTCGTCACCCCAAGGATGTGGATGGCACCACCGATGTGACGCTGCGCTTTCTGTACGCGCACGCATTTTAAGGCTGAGCTGAAAGCCCCGCGCCGGAAAACCTCAGCCGCGTCGCTCGCCGATTTTCGGCGTGACTGTCGTCACGTCACCGCACTGCGCCCGATGGCGCAACGCATGGTCCATCAGTACGCAGGCCAGCATCGCCTCGGCGATGGGAGTGGCGCGTATGCCCACGCAGGGGTCGTGGCGCCCGGTCGTGGCGACTGTCACGGGCTTGCCGTCCAGATCGATTGATTGCCTCGGAATTCGGATTGACGAAGTCGGTTTCAGTGCGATGCTCACCACCACATCCTGCCCCGTAGAAATGCCACCCAACACGCCGCCCGCATGATTCGAAAGAAAGCCCTCCGGCGTGAGTTCGTCGCCGTGCACGCTCCCTCGCTGGTCGACCGACTCAAATCCCGCACCGATTTCCACGCCCTTCACCGCGTTGATTCCCATCATGCCCGCGGCGATGTCCGCGTCGAGTCTGCCGTACACCGGTTCGCCCCAGCCAACAGGAACGCCCTCGGCAATCACCGTCACGCGCGCGCCACAGGAATCGCCGTCGCGCCTCAGGTCATCCATGAAGGCTTCGAGCGCCGGCACCGCATCCGGGTCGGCGACGAAAAACGGATTCGCACCCACCGCATCCCAGCGCTTGAACGGCACGACATGCGGACCGAGTTGCGACAGGTAGCCGCGCACCACGACGCCGTAGGTTTCGGCCAGCCATTTTTTTGCAACCGCGCCCGCCGCTACCCGTACCGTGGTTTCGCGAGCCGACGCGCGTCCGCCGCCGCGAAAATCGCGAAAGCCGTACTTCTGTGTATAGGTGTAATCCGCATGACCGGGACGGAAGGTCCGGGCGATGTCCGAATAGTCCTTGGAGCGCTGGTCCTCGTTGCGGATCACGAAGCCGATCGGCGTGCCGGTGGTTTTTCCCTCGAAAATCCCCGACAGAAGCTCGATCCGGTCCGATTCCTGGCGCTGCGTCACATGACGTGAGGTGCCCGGTTTGCGCCGGTCGAGTTGCTTCTGGATGTCCGCCGCGTCGAGCGACATGCCCGGCGGGCAGCCGTCGATTACGCCTCCAAGGGCCGGACCGTGGGATTCGCCGAAGGAGGTTACGCAAAACAGGGTGCCGAAGCTGTTGCCGGACATGGAAATTACTCGTGTAAGGAAGCTCTGATCAATTCATATTCTGCGACGAATCAAGCGAAGCTTCCCTCTGAAGTGGGGGATTGGAGCAGGGGACTAACATTGGGGGCATCGCCCCCTTGTTTGCGCTATCCCTAACTCGCGGAAAATCAATGCAAAGTCTAACATGCGGGTATGTACTCCCTGACCGCATCCGCCAACACGCTTCGCCTTAGCCGGGCCCGATGAGCGACGACCCGGACAAACTCAAGGCGCCGGGCGGTCTCACCCTGCGGCAGATTCATGAACAGGTGAAGAAATCCGCCGATCGCGACCGCGCCGCGCTGCAGGCGCGCAACGCGTTGACGAACAAATCCTCGCGCTGGCAACGATTCGTCCGCTACGTATGGGACAAAAAACCAGGACGTTAGCCACTACTTACACCGACCGGTTAAAGAAATTCCGAAACGTGTCGTAGATACCTGAAGCAGAGGACGAAAGGCCCGCCGCCGGCACGCCCCCGGATTGCGACGCCATTTCGTCCCGGAATCCAGAAAAAATTCCGCACTGCGACATTTCTGAAAATTGTCTTATATTGCAAATGGAAATGATGGTAAAGCCATAGCTTTCATGGATTTAGTATTGTTTCATCTGCAAAACAGGTAGTGAGCCGAGGATTTGTTGGTGCAGGATCGACGTTTTTTGCAACCTTTTCACCGGTCTTGTGTCAAAATTGCACACATAAATAAAGCTGCTCCAACGAGGGCGGGCTGGGTGTGGAGACAAAAACAGTAAGGGCGGAATTGACACGACCCACGGAGAGATATTATGCAAAAAACACCCAAGTTCAGTCCCAAGACCCGGGCAATTCTCAACTCGATCACCAAAAAGCCCCTGACGATTGCGGAAATCTGCACTGCGACCACGCTTCCTCCCAAGGAAGTGCATCCTCGCATCCAGAACGCGGTTCGTAGCGGCTATGCGGTTGTTGCCGGAGAGCCTGTAATGCGAGGTGCACGCGCTGCCAGGCGCTATTCCGCGGTGGAAACACCCGAGCACATCGAGCCGTTCAAGGCCAGTGACGGTCGTTACGATTTTTCGGAGTTGCTGCGCCGCGTCGGCCCGTCCGCGCTCGGCCTGCCCTCGGGCACACCCCGGGTGATCCGGATGCTCGGCGACGACGAGCCGTCCAAGGAACTCGAGTCGGTCTGAGTTTCCCCGTCCGGGGTTCGGCCTCGCGCCGACCCGGGACTGTGCCGGCGGCATCTGATCCAGTCTGACTTCGTTCAGAGTGTGGATTTTCTCTGCACTGCGTACTGCGCGCGTGCAGGTCAAACGCCTTCGTTACGCCGGCCAGTTCTTGATGTAGCCCTTGAGCATCTTGTTCTCGAAGCTGCGCTCTTCGAGGACGGCCTTAGCCACGTCGTGGAAGGAAATCACGCCAAGCAGCATGTCGCCGTCCATCACCGGCACATACCGCGCGTGATGCTTCAGCATGATCGCGCGCAGTTCGTCCACATCCATGTCCGGACGGCTGGTGATCGGGTCGCGCTGCAGTGCTTCGCTCACCAGGATGTCGGCGATCGGCGGAGTCGGCCCGACGCGCTTTTCCTTCTGCCGCATTGCGAGCACTCCGATCACCTCGCGGAACGTCAGCATGCCTGCCAGCTTGCCGGCCTCCATCACGACCAGCGATCCGATGTCGTGCTCGGACATCGTGATCACCGCATCCGACAGAAGTGACTCGGGGGACACCGTAAACAACGTGCTGCCCTTGACCCGCAGAACCTCTTTGACTTCCATGAAGTTGACCTCCCCGAGGATGTCCTGTCGATGATACTCCACCGGCCCTCGCACTCCGGGATGCTTCCCTTTTGATCTGCTCGTCGATCTGCCGATATTCAGATCAACGTTCAGCCCGAACGTGCCGGGACGTGCCGCGCCTGACGCAGCCCCGCCGCACCGCGCGCGCGGCGCCTGCTCGATGTCAGGCCTTCCTGCATGAACGCGGGCCGCCCGTGCGCACCGCTGGCACCGTAGTCCGCGACCAGCGCCTCGGTCGCCGAATTTCCATCCATCCGTTTGATCGACACAAGATACTCATGAACGTATTCGAACAGCCGCTCGAGCGCAATGCCGTGCGTCTTGCCGCTCACCGCTTGCAGCCATCGGACAAACTCCATGAAA
The DNA here is from genome assembly GCA_947466535.1 of Betaproteobacteria bacterium. Classification (GTDB taxonomy): domain Bacteria; phylum Pseudomonadota; class Gammaproteobacteria; order Burkholderiales; family SG8-39; genus CAMBSA01. The sequence continues at coordinate 36,329 of CANIEV010000005.1, read as the reverse complement.
TGCCGGAATGGACTATCACCCACCAGCAGCTGCAGTGCACGCGCAAACCGGCCGGAGTTTGCGACGAGTTCCCAGGCGCGGGCGAAACGCGAAATATCCTGCAACTCGGAAAACGACAACCGATCCGTCGCAAGTACGTTGTATGGCGGCTCCGGATTGAACCGCATCGCAAACGCATCGGTATGCCGCGCGATCGGCGTGCCGCGCAGGCGCTTGAGAATGCCCACTTGTATCTCGTGCGGCCCGAGCGCAAGCAAGCGGTCGAAGCCCGCGCCAAAACTCACCATGTCCTCGCCCGGCAGGCCCGCGATCAGGTCGGCATGCACCAACGCGTTCGAATGTTCGCGCAGCCAGCGCAGGTTCTCCTCCGATTTACCGTTGTCCTGCCGACGCGAGATCAGGGACTGCACCTGCGGATTCCAGGTCTGGATACCGACTTCGAAATGCAGGCTCCCCGCGGGGAAGCGCGCGATCGCCGCCTTGAGCGCCTCGGGCAGATGATCCGGAATCAGCTCGAAATGAAGAAATAGTTTTTCATCCAGCCGATCGAGAAAGAACTCCAGCACCGCAAGTCCCGCCGCCGCCTTCAGGTTGAAGGTGCGATCGACGAAACGGAAATGCCGCGCGCCGCGATTGTGAAGCATAGCCAACTCTGCAAGCAACGCGGGCAGATCAAAGGGCACCGCAGTCTTGTCGAGCGAGGAGAGACAGAACTCGCAGCGAAACGGGCAGCCGCGCGAAGCCTCGACGTAGATAAAGCGATTGCGCAGGTCCTCGTCGGTGTAGAGCGAATACGGAAGCGCGATCTTCGACAGATCGGCCGCGCCGCCGTCGATGACGCGTCCAGCGGGCCGGTCGCCCGCAAGCACGCGCCGGCACAGGTCCGCGAACGCGAGGTCCGCCTGCCCCTTGACGACGTAATCGGCCAGCGCGCAGATTCGTTGCCCGTCGATCTCGAAACTCACCTCCGGCCCGCCGACCACGACGCACACCTCGGGCGCGATGCGCTTCAGCATCGCCACCGCGCGTGTGGTTTCCTCCACGTTCCAGATGTACACGCCGAAGCCGACGACCACGGGAGAGTCGGCAAGCAACGTCTCGACCAGATCCGCAGTGGCCGCGCCAAGCACGAACTCGCGAATCCGCGCGCGCGACGCCAGCTCGCCGAGATTGGCGTGCAAATAGCGCAGCCCGAGCGAGGCGTGCACATGGCGTGCGTTGAGCGTGGCGAGGACGATATCCGGCATACCGCGAGTGTAGAGCGACCGGCGTTCGCGTGGCTTGTCCGATCGATGCCAAAGACATATCGAACTCGACCGGATCGAGCCAATCCGCCGAATCTGGTACTTTGAGAAGCGTAATGGCCAAACGCATCCTCTTCGCCACCTTCGGCTCCCTCGGCGACGTCTTCCCCTACATCGGCATTGCGCGTGCGCTGCTGCGCCGCGGCCATCGCCCGGTGATCGCCACCACCGACATGCACCGCGACGCGATCGAAGCCGAAGGCATCGAATACGCGCCGATGCGCCCGGGCGCGGCGGAGTTCGGCGATTTCTCAGGTGTGGCGAAAAAGCTCTTTCACCCGATACGCGGTCCCGAGTTCCTCATCGGCACGCTGGTGCTGCCGTACCTGCGCCAGGCCTATGAAGACCTCAAGCATGCCGCGTCGGACGCCGACCTCGTCGTCAGCCACCCGATCACCGTCACCCTCCCAATGGTGGCCGAAAAACTCGGCCGGCCCTGGGTGTCCACCGTGCTCTCGCCATTGAGCCTCTTCTCCGCAGTCGATCCTCCGGTGTTTGCGCCGCTGCCGTGGTTGCGTGCGCTTCGCCATCTCGGTCCCGGCCCGTATCGCGCAGTCTTCAGCCTCATCAAGACAGCCGGCCGCCAATGGGAACACGAAATCGCCGGCCTGCGCAGCGAACTCGGGCTCGCGTCTCCGCGCGGCCCCGCGTTTTTCGAGGGCCAGTATTCCCCGATGTTCAATCTCGCGCTATTCTCGCGCCTGCTTGCCGAGCCCGCGTCCGACTGGCCGGCGAACACCCGCACCAGCGGCTTTCCGCTCTACGACGGTAAGCCGCTCGACCAAGCCACCGCCGAACGCCTATCGCACTTCATGCAGGCGGGCGATCCGCCGCTGGCGTTCGTACTCGGCTCGTCGGCGGTGATGATCGCGGGCCACTTCTGGGAGGAAGCGATCGAAGCCTCGCGCGCGCTCGGCCGTCGCGCGATCCTGATCACCGGGCGCGACCAGCCGTTGCCCGACCTGGGCAATCGCGACGACATCGCGGTTTTCCCCTACCTGCCCTATTCGCTCGTGTTCCCCTACGCCGCCGCGGTAGTGCATCAGGCTGGCATCGGCACGCTCTCGCAGGCGCTCGCCGCGCGACGGCCGCAACTCATCGTGCCGGTGGCCTTCGACCAGCCCGACAACGCCGCACGCAGCAAGCGTCTCGGCGTCGCGCGCGTGCTGCCGTTTCGACGTGTCACCGCGCCCCGGCTCGCGGGCGAACTTGAATACCTTCTCGAAGACCGCACCCTGGCCGAACGCGCCGCACACACCGGCGCGCAGGTGTTCGAGGAGCACGGCGCCACCGCCGCCGCCGACGCACTGCTAGAACTCTGACTCCCGGCGTTTGAACCTCATCCCGAGTGGGTCGGTTTATGCAACAGTCCGTTCCGGACGGAGGGCTGGTTGGCACACCGACGGCACCGCATACTTGTGGAATGGCAAGTAAGGCATTGACAAGGAACATCCGATGAGCCGTATGCCCGCCGTTTTCGTTTCGCACGGATCGCCGATGATGGCGCTCGAGCCGGGCGCCGCCGGCGAAGCACTCAAGCATCTCGGTGCATCGCTGCCCCGTCCGAAAGCCATACTCGTAATCTCGGCGCACTGGGACCAGAGCGCGCCCACGCTGAGCGCCGCCGATCATCCCGAAACGATTCACGATTTCTACGGCTTCCCCGCGCCGCTGTTCGCGCTGCGCTACCCCGCGCCCGGCGCGCCGGCACTTGCGAAGCGCGCAGCCGACTTTCTCACCGCCGCCGGCCTGCCCGCGCGCATCCATCCGAGCCACGGCCTCGACCACGGCGCCTGGTCGCCGCTTCGTTTCATCTACCCCGACGCCGACATCCCGGTCACCCAGCTCGCGGTGCAGTCGCACCTCGGCGCTGCGCACCACTTCGCACTCGGCCGCGCCCTGCGTCCGCTGCGCGACGAAGGCGTGCTGATCGTCGGCTCCGGTTCGCTCACCCACAACCTGCATGAATTCCGCGGCGGCGCGCAGGCCGCGGGCGTCGAGCCCTACGTGGCCGAATTCCAGGCCTGGGTGCACGACCGCATCTCCGCGGGCGACACAGACGCGCTCGTCGACTACCGCCGCATCGCACCGCACGCGGTGCGCGCGCATCCGAGCGAGGAACACTTCATCCCACTGCACGTCGCGCTCGGCGCAGCCGACAATGTCGCGGGAGCGAAGCGCATCACCGATGCGGTGGACTACCGCATTCTCGCGATGGATACGTACGTCTTTGATCCCGTCGATGCCGACGGATCGCTGCGCAAGGCCGCATAGCACTTTCCTCCCGCGGCGCTTTACACCTGAAGCGTCGCCGCGCCGATTGCGCTACCCTCCTCCCCGGACAAAAAGGAGAGTCGCGCAGTGATCAACGGCATCGACGTACACACGCATTTCGTCCCCTCGGAATTCCCCGCCTACCTCGGCAAGAGCGCCAACCTCCCCTGGCCCTCGATGAAGCACGTCGGCTGCGGCCACGCCCACGTGATGATCCAGGGAAAGAACTACCGCAGCGTCACCGAGGCCTGCTGGCACGGCGAAAAACGCATCAGCGACATGGACGGCATGCGCATCCGCCGCCAGGTCGTCTCGCCGATGCCCGAGCTGCTCTCCTACTGGCTGCCGGCCGAGGATGCGGCGGTGCTGCTGCGGCATATCAACGACGAGATCGCCGGCCTGTGCAACGCGCACCCGGACCGCTTCTCGGGCCTCGGCGGCGTGCCGCTGCAGGACGTGGATCTCGCAATCCGCGAACTCGAGCACATCCTGAAATCGCAGAAGCTGCTTGGCGTGGAACTCGCCACGCACGTCAACGGAGTGTCGATCGGCGATCCGCGCTTCGATCCCTTCTTCGCCGCTGCAGAAGAACTCGGCGCGACGATCTTCGTGCACGCGCTGCGCCCCGCCGGCAAGGACCGCCTCGTCGGCCCGGCGAACCTGGAACAAGTGGTGGCCTTCCCAGGCGATGTCGCGCTCGGCATCGCATCGCTGATCACCGGCGGCGTGATCGAACGCCACCCGAAACTGCGTATCGGCTTCTCGCACGGCGGCGGCGGTTTCGCGATGGTGCTGCCGCGCCTGGAACATGGATGGAATGTCTTTCCCGCGGTGAAGGACACGCTCCCGCACCCGCCGAGCACCTACGCGAAAAAACTTTTCTACGACACGCTGGTGTACGACCCGGTCGCGCTGCGCTACATCATCGAACGCTTCGGCCTGTCGCAGATCATGATTGGCACCGACTACCCGTTTGCGATCTGCGAGACCGACCCGCACGGCGCCGTCGCCGCGGCAGGCCTCGGCGCCGAGGCCGAAAAGATGCTGCGCGAAGACAACGCGCGGCGCTATCTCGGCATGCCGGCGGCGTAACCCCCGGTCCGCTGAAAGGAGAACGGGCCCCGAGGGGCCCGTTTTTCATTCAGGATTATTCCAAATCCAGTATCGGAATCGCCTTCTTTCAATCTCGGGCCAAGGTGTTTTGAAATAAAAGTTAAACTTTTATCCCGATGACATCCTACTTGAACGCCGGCATCACGTGCCTGGCGAACAAGTCCACCGAGCGCAGCGACTCCTCGAGCGTCAGGTCTCCGAAGGCGAAATCCAGCATCGCGTAGTTCACGTCGCACTCCTCCACCTGCGCCTTGAGTTCGCGCAGCACCTTCTCGGGCGTGCCGACAAAAGCCAGCCGCGCCGCGATCAGCTGATCCAGCTCCGGCGGGTAGCTCGCGCTCGGCGGCGTAACGCCGAGCTTGTTGTGCTTCACCCAGAGATACCAGAAGTTCTCGTGCCAGCGCTTGTAGGCGCGGCGACCGACGCGAAGTGCCTCTTCGTCGGTCTCGGCGATCACGATATGCCGTGCGAAACCCATAAAGGGGATCGACGCAGCCGGCTTGCCCGCCTTTGCCCATTCCTCCTTGTATCGAGCAACGATCGCCGCCACATCGCCCGGCCCGCGAAGCGACACGATGTTGATCTCGTTCTGCGCCGCCCATTCGCAGGCGGCGGGCACCGGCACGCCGTACCACATCGGCGGATGCGGCTTCTGCAGCGGCGCCATCGCGATCGGCACGTCGGTGAACTTGTAGAACTCGCCCTGGTGGCTGAGCATCTTGGTGTCCAGCGCCTTGAGCAGCACCTGGTAGGTCTCGAAGTAGCGCTCGCGCCCCTTGGACGCATCGATGCCGAACATGTCCAGTTCGATCGGGGACACGCCCCGTCCGATACCCATCTGCAACCGGCCGCGGCTCATGTGATCGAGCATGCAGACCTCTTCCGCGAGGCGAAGCGGGTGGTAGAGCGCCAGCGTGTACACCATCGGCCCGAATAGCAGTTTCTTCGTGCGTTGTGCCACCGCCGCGAGGAACACGCTCGGCGCGGGCGCCATGCCGAGCGGCGTCGCGTGGTGCTCGGCAAGGTGATAGCAGTGGATGCCGATGCGCTCGTACGCCTCGATCAGCTTAAGGCGGTTCTCGAACAGGTCCGCAAGCGGCAGATCGTTCGCATCCAGGTGATCGAAAATCCCGAACTTCATGGTTCCCCTCTCCGTTTTTTCTTGTTACGGTTCCTCGTAGGGCGAACGATACCGAAAATTCGCTGTCCTGCGGGGCCCGGCATCGCGATGCCGCGCTATGATTCCCATTCGCAAGAACATCACGGACAACACGGAACTTCCATGACCCAAGCCCATTCGAGCATCTGGTCCGACCTGCAGGGCGTCGCCTTCACCCAGGGCTACGTCAACGCCGGCGGCGTACGCACCCGCTTCCTGCACTCCGGCGACAAGTCCAAACCGGCCCTCGTTTTCCTGCACGGCACCGGCGGCCATGCCGAGGCCTATGTGCGCAACCTCGCCGCCCACGGCGAGCACTTCAGCACCTGGGCGGTGGACATGCTCGGCCACGGCTACACCGACAAGCCGGACTACGACTACGAAGTGCCGAAGTACGTCGCGCACCTGGCCGACTTCTTCGACGCGGTCGGCATCAAGACCGCAGCCCTCTCGGGCGAATCGCTCGGCGGCTGGGTGGCCTCGCACTTCGCGGTGACCCATCCCTCCCGTGTGACGAAGCTGGTGCTCAACACCGCGGGCGGCGACCGCATCGACATGGAAGCGCTCGGCCGAATCCGCGCCATGACCATGGCCGCGGTGGAGGACCCCTCGTGGGAACGACTCAAGGGCCGGCTCGAATTCCTGATGTACGACAAGACACTCGTGCACGACGATCTCATCGCCGGCCGCCAGCGCATCTACGCCGCGCCCGGCATGACGACCGCGATGGCACATGTCCTCTCGATGCATACGCCCGAAGCGCGGCAGAAATACGCCCTCACCACCGAGCAATGGGCCTCGATCAAGCAGCCGACGCTGGTACTCTGGACCTCACACGATCCCACCGCGAAAGTGGAAGTCGGCGAGAAGCTCGCCTCGATGATCCCGGGTGCGAAGCTGGTGGTGATGCAGGACTGCGGCCACTGGCCGCAGTTCGAGGACGCGCCCACCTTCAACCGCATCCACCTCGACTTTCTGAAAGGCTGAGGAGCCGCCGGCCATGATCGACCTGTACTACTGGACCACGCCCAACGGCCACAAGATCACGATGTTCCTCGAGGAAACCGGCACGCCCTACCGCGTGGTGCCGGTGAACATCTCCACCGGCGACCAGTTCAAGCCGGAGTTCCTCGCCATCTCACCGAACAACCGCATCCCTGCGATCGTCGATACCGAACCCGGCGACGGCGGCGGGCCGGTGTCGGTGTTCGAGTCGGGTGCGATCCTCGTGTACCTCGCCGAGAAGACCGGCAAGTTTTTGCCGCGCGATCCTCGCGGCCGGCGCGAGGTGATGCAATGGCTCTTCTGGCAGATGGGCGGCCTCGGCCCGATGGCAGGCCAGAACCACCACTTCGTGCAGTACGCACCCGAGCGGATACCGTATGCGATGGACCGCTACGTGCGCGAAACCTCGCGGCTTTACAAGGTGATGGACAACCGCCTTTCTGATCGCGAGTTCCTGGCGGGCGACTACTCGATCGCCGACATGGCGAGCTACCCCTGGGTGGTGCCGTGGAAGCGGCAGCAGCAGAACCTCGATGACTTCCCAAACCTGCGCCGCTGGTTCGACACCATACGCGCCCGGCCTGCGACGGTACGCGCCTACGAAGTCGCCAAGACCATCAACGTCGCGCCGACGGTGAGCGAGGAATCACGGAAGCTGCTCTTCGGGCAGTCTGCTGAGACGCTCAAAAACAAAGCCTGAGCGCCGACTCAGGTCGATCGCGAGTCCGCGACTGCTACGCGAGCGACTCACACGTCACGCAGCCTGAAGCGCGGGCGCCTCGCGGCTGACCTTCGGAATCACTTCCTCCCGCAGCAACCGCAGGCTGCGTTGAAGCGCCGACCGATCTTCGACGTCGATCAGCGGGCCGCAGATCATCTGCCCGACGCCCGACTCGGCGAAGGCGCGCATCGTGCGCGTGACCGTCTCCGGGCTGCCACAGATCATGTCGTCCGGATTGCGCGCGATCGCGCCGCTCGGGTTCTTCTCGAAGAACGCGGTGGCTTCCGCCCGTGCCTGCGCGTCGGTCTCGGCCACGTGCAGCGCCTTGCCCACCGCCGACCAGGCGCGCGCGCGGCGAACGGTTTCCGCATCGTGACCCGCCGCATCGAGCGCCGCGTGGTATTTGGCCATCTGCCGCTTTGCATCCTCCGGCGTCTTCGCCGCGGTGAGCACCGCCCATCCGCGCGCGGCGGTCTCGAGCACCGCCTGCTCGTTCAGCGTGCCGCGCGCGAGCATCGGATGCGGCTTGCGAAAGGACGACGGATTCACCGGCGACTCTATCCGCCCGCGCTCGCTGCCCACAGCAAAGTCCAGCGGCCCTTTCGAGCGGTCGAACGCCCAGACATCCAGCACCGTGCGGATGCTGTCCTCGAACAGCGTCGAGCGCTGCGAAAGATCTCTCCCGAAGGCGATCAGGTCCGTGTCCTTGAACCCGGAGCCGAATCCCACCACCAGCCGCCCGCCGTTCAACTGGTCGATCAGGTTGCACGACTCCACCAGCCGCACCGGATGGTGGATAGCCGGATTCACCGTGGCGAGAACCAGCGTCGCCTGCTTCAGCCGCGGCGCGAGCGCGCACGCGAAGAGCAGCGAGTTCTGATAGCCCTGGTTCTCGTGCAGGTGATGCTCGGTGAGCGATATCGCTTCAAAGCCGGTGACGTCGGCCTCGAGCGCAAGCTCGGTCATGTAGTTGATGAGAGGAAGCTCGTTGCGCTTGTCCTGGATGCGGGTGCTGAGATGGAGAGTGAATTTCATTGCGGGCCTCGTCCGACGAAAGTGTCGTCAAGGATCGATCTTAACGGTATCGAATCCGGAATGCTTTAGTAAGGAATCGCTGATCAAGTCCAATTTCGAGGCTTGAAGGTTCAGCGTTCCCATCTGAGATGGGGGAGTTACGAGGGGGCGTAGCCCCCTTGTTCAGTGGCTCCCTAAGGTCCCGATCCTCTCGTTCCGCACATTCCCACCGGCGGCGGTTCACTTCTCGCGATGCAGGAACAGTTCCATCCTCCGGACGAAGATGAATCCGAAGACGCAAAGCGCCCAGATCAAGGGTCACAACGAGGAATTTGCATCGAGGAATTCAGGTCAGTGACAGATTGGTTTGGAGATCGCTGGAAAACCAGGCCGTGTCCCCGCATCCTACGCATGGAAAATGACACTCACCCGCGCGCAATCTTCCTCAACGTTTTCAGCGCAACAAACTCCGGAATCACGAACATGAAAAGAAGCACGCAGAACACCGCCATCCCCTTTGGCGTCGTGAACCCTAGGTGGTAGGGCACGATGAACAGGTCCTGCGCTTCACGAAGAAAGTGCATCAGAAACGTGCCCGCCAGATACAGGGGGGTGCTGGACATCAGCGCAAGCAGGGTCAGCACCAGCATGACGAGGTTGCGTCCCGCGAGCTTGCTCATCGCCTCCCGGTTGGCAACCCGATCCAGGCTAAAGTCTCCGAACGCAAGCGACGGCTCGAAGTAACCCGAGAAGCACTGGAACGCGAGGATCAGCGCGATCACGATGCTGAGGCCGTTGATCCAGAGCGGGATCGTGGCCGGGCGATCGGCAGGGACGGTCGTGGCGGGGCTTGTCATGGTGGATTCTCGCAGCTTGTCAGCGGTTCCGGCAGTGCCGCGCGCCGTATCGATGCGGGCTATTCAAACAGCGCGGCGACGGGATTGCATATCCCGCATACGAACACGCCAGTCTGCAAGTCGTACATCACGCCCCCCTGGGGTAGTACTCGAAGTACGGCCGGCCACCGAGTTGCATTCCGCTGGATGGCAGCCAGTCCCGCAGCAGTGCAGCCCAGGCCTCGCCCGCCTCCTGCACCGTGCCCCTCCCTGAATTTCAGCACCGCGTACCGACCGCTCGGCAGGGTGGTCTTGATCGCGCCGCGGTTGGCCACGAAATCCGGTGCCACTTCCGCGCAGGCGTCGTAGCGGCATTGTTCGGGCGCGGTGATCGAGGGGACGTCGTGGCTGATGCCGTAGCGCGCATGGTCCGGCCCGCGCCGGTTCATCAACGCCCAGGGCACGTAGGTCTCCTGCCGTATTCCGAGCGTGAGCGGTTGTTGCCTGTAGCCATCCGTACTTGAAGATCAGATTCGCGCAAGCCAGACGTCAACTTGACGCAAAAAAAGGCACTACCTGATCACGAATGAACAGGCGAGGCCGAGAGTTTCACACCCAGCGCATGAAGCAACCTGAGCATCGTGTCGTAGCGCGGCTTGGCGCCGGGCGTGAGCGCCTTGTAAAGGCTTTCCCTTCCGAGCCCCGTGTCTTTGGCTAGCTGCGCCATCCCGCGGGCACGAGCCACGTCCCGCACGGCGCTGAGAAATACATCGGGATTCGGATCTTCCAGCGCGGCGGTGATGTATTCGGCGATCGTCTCGTCGTCGGTCAGGTAGTCGGCAGCGTCGAATCTTGCAGTCTTGGTCATGGTTCACTCCTTGTTCAATGCCCGCGCCATCTCGACGGCCCGCTTGATATCCCGTTTCTGAGAGGACTTGTCACCTCCGAGCAGAAGCAGATAGACCACTTCACCACGGCGGGTGAAATACAGCCGATAACCCGGCCCGACGTGAACGCGCATTTCGGATATGCCGTCACCCAACGGCACGCAATCTCCAAAGTTTCCATGCTCGGCAGATCGAATGCGGTGGACGATTCGAGCGCGACCGAACTTGTCCTTGAGCCTGGAGAGCCAAGCGTCGAACTCGTCGGTGCGCTCAAAGACAATCATCGAACGATAGTATCCGATTGGATACAATCGCGCAATTCCGATCTCGGCCTTGCCAAACGGTTTGCGAACTGACTACCCCCGGCGCTTCGCGGGTTCCAGCGTTTGCTTGTACGCCAGCGCCATCCGTACCCAGTAGTCCAGCGCGCGGCGCGTGGTCAGGACGTCGGCCGCGACATGCATGCAGCCCTTTATCGATCGGCCGCGAATGACCACCGTCTTGAATCCCGCGCGGGCCACCGCCTTGTCGTGCAGCGCGGGAACGATCCGGCACATGATCCGTTCCGCGCAGGCGCTCAGGGAGAACTTGCCGTGCACCATGAACCCGGCGTTGCCGAACATCTTGCGCTCGGTCACGCCGGTCGTGCCGGCAAGCGCATCGCGCAGTCGTGACACCAGGTCGTGCTTGTTGCCGGCGATAGGGACGGTCATCCGCTTTTACCCTCCGACTTGAAGGATTGCCTAAATTGCGCACTTTTCCTTTTCAAACCCAAGAGCCGGTGCGTGAAAGTGGCTAACTCGATTGCTACTTTTCACAATTCATCGACCTGCTTGGACGACACCTAGTTCAGCGTCATCCCGCCGTTCACCGCCATCGTCTGGCCGGTGATCATCGCCGCATCCGGCGAGAGCAGGAAGGCCGCCATCGCGGCGATGTCTTCGGTCGTCGGCGCCCGCTTGATGAGCTGGCCGTCGAGGTATTGCTGCCAGCGCCGCTCGGGCGCGGCCTCGGTCGCCTCGGTGGGCGTGAGGCCGGGGGCGATGGCGTTTACCGTCACGTCGTGCGGGCCGAGTTCGCGCGCAAGCCCGCGGGTCATGGCGATGATCGCGCCCTTGCTGGTGATGTAGTGCAGGAACAGGTCGCCGCCCCAGAGCGCGGTGTCGGAAGCAAGGTTCACGACACGCCCGGGCTTGGCTTCGCGCAGCAGCGAGGCGGCTGCCTTGGTCACGCGCCAGGTGCCCTTCACGTTGATGTCGAACACGCGGTCCCACACAGCCTCGTCGATCTCGTCGAAGCCCTTGCCGGCGAGCCGGGTGGCGAGCGCCGCGTTGTTCACCAGGCCATCCAGCCGGCCGCGCCGCGCGCGGATCGAGGCGAACAGCGCATCCACCTCCGCCTGCTTCGTGATGTCGCAGGACTGGAAGTGCACGGTGTGGCCGGCGGCATCGAGTTCGCCCGCCGCAAGCCACCCGACGTCTTCGAGGATGTCGCACATCTCCACCGTCGCGCCCTCTTCCGCACAACGTTTGGCGATCGCAAAGCCGAGTCCGCGCGCCGAGCCGGTGACGAGAATGATCCTGCCTGCGAGTCGTTTCATGTCAGCTCATGCATGCGCGAGGTGGCGGCCGAAGAAATCCAGAGTGCGGCGCCAGGCAGTTGCCGCCGCCTGCGGGTTGAACGAGACGTCGTCGTCGCGGTTGAACGCATGCCCCGCCTCGTACTCCTGCACATCGACCTCGGGGTACGCCGCACGCACCGCGTCCACCGCGCTCATCGGTATGCTCGTATCGGTCCTGCCGAAATGCAGCAGCACCGGACAAGCCGGTTTCGACCCGAGGTGCGCGTCGATCTTCACCGGGTAGTACCCGACCGTGCAGGCGATACCGGGTTGCGCCGCCGCGAGCCACGCCACCGTGCCGCCGAGGCAAAAGCCGATCACGCCGGTGCGGCCTTGCATCGTGCCCGCCACCGCCATCACATCCCGCGCCATGCGTTCCTCTCCGATCGCGTTCTTGATCGCGAGGCCCCGCTCCTTGCCCGTCTTGGTGTAGGGCAACAAGGTCTCGGGTACATCGCGCGAAAAAAGATCGGGCGCCACCGCGGTGAAGCCGCGTTCGGCGAGGCGGTCGCATATCGTGCGGATATGCGGGGTCACGCCGAAGATCTCCTGCACCACGATGATGTTCGCCCGCGAGTCGCGTTTGGGCACCGCCCGGTACACCGGCAGCGCGTGCCCGTCCTCGCAGCGGACGATGTCGCCCTCGGCCGTGAAGCCTGCTTGCCCGGCCATGACGCTTGCTACTTGATCTCGAAGATCGCTTCGACTTCCACCGCCACGCCGAAGGGCAGCGAGCTCATGCCCACCGCCGAGCGCGCGTGCTTGCCCGCCTCGCCGAACACTTTCACCATCAGATCGGAAGCACCGTTCACCACCTTCGGGTGATCGCCGAAGTCTTCCGTCGCGTTGACGAAGCCGACGATCTTCACGCAGCGCACCACGCGGTCGAGGTCGCCGCCGCAGGCATCGCGCAGACGCGCGAGCATGCCGACAGCGCACAGCTCGGCCGCCTTGTAGCCCTCGTCCGTGCCGAATTCGCGCCCTACCTTGCCGATGAATTTGCGCACGCCGTTTTCCTGCGGCACCTGGCCCGCGATGTACACGAGATTGCCGGTCACCACGCTGCCGACGTAGTTTCCCGCCACCGGGCCTGCGGGCGTGAAGGTGATTCCGAGTTCCTGCAGCTTCGCGTCGATTTTTCCAGCCATGTCAGCCTCCGTTTATTGGGTAAGAAATCAGTAACCGTACACCGCCGCGTTGCGCCGCGAATCGGCGCAACCGGCCCATCCTTCGCCGTCGCGAAAAAACGCGATCAACGAACCGTAATTCACCGAGCCCCAGGGCGTCACGTCCACCTCGGGTTCCTGTGCCAGAACTGCCGCGCGTACGTCCGCAGGCGATGATTCTTCCAGAATGAAGCGCCCCTTGAGCGTCATCGCCCATCGCGGAGCGGCAATCGCCTGCGCCGCGGTCTCGCCCCAGGCAAGCGTGCGCACAAGGAACTGCGCGAGCGTGCCGGTCTGCCCGGGTCCGCCGGGGGTATTGAGCGCGGCGCTGATACCGCCGCCGCTTTTCCCTACCCCTTGCGTGACCAGCATCGGGGTCAAGGTCTGCGCTGGCCTCTTGGAAGGCGCGACGCAGTTCGGATCGCCTTCGGTGGTGCTGAAGCCGCGCATGCGGTTGTTGAGCAGGATCCCGGTGTCGCCCGCGAGCACGCCCGAGCCGAAAGGAACGAACACGCTTTGCAGCAGCGACACCGCGTTGCCCTGCGCGTCCACCACGATCACGTTGCTCGTGTCCGATCCGCGCGACTCCGTGCCCTTGCCCGGCGCGGTGGTTTCGCCTCGCGCGAAGCGCGCAAGCACCTCGCGCGCATGGTCACCCGCCACCGCGGGGTCGGCCACGCAACCGGCGAGCAGCTTGTAGGCGAGCTTGCGCGCGCGGATGCCGCGGATGATCGCCTCGGCTTCGTTGCCCTTCACAGCCGCGATGCCCTCGCGCTCGAGGGCCATGAGTTGCAGCAGCGTCGCCGAACCCCAGGAGTTCGGTGGCATCGAATGCACCGTGTGGCCCATGAAGCCCGCCGACACCACCTCCTGCCAGAGCGGTTCGTACGCCGCCATATCCTCCGCGCTCAGGATGCCGCCCACCGACTGGATGTACGCGGCGAGGCTCTTTCCGATCGGCCCGCGATAGAACGCGTCCGGCCCGTCCCTGGCGATAGCGCGCAGGCTCGCCGCGAGCGCGGGCTGGCGCAGGCGTTCGCCTTCGGTAAGCATCCGGCCGCCGGGCATGAACATCGCGCTGCAATCCGGGTTGGCCTTGATCGCCGCGGCCTTTTCCTTGGCGTTCTCGATCATCACGTCATAGACCGGAAAGCCGTTTTCCGCGTAGCCGATGGCCGCAGACAGCAGGCTGCCGAGCGGTCGCGTGCCGAAGCGCGCCGCCGCTTCCTGCCAGCCGCCCACCATGCCGGGCACCGACACCGCGAGCGGGCCGGATTCGGGAATCCCGTCGCGGAAGCGTTCGAGCGTCGCCGCCGCGGGCGAGCGCCCCGTGGCGTTCAGGCCGTGGACCTTGCCGGTCTTCGCTTCATAGACAAGCGCGAACATGTCGCTGCCAAGACCGCATTCGTGCGGCGCCACCACCGCGAGCACGCCGGCTGCCGCAATTGCCGCGTCCACCGCGTTGCCGCCGGACTTGAGCACCGCAAGGCCCTCGGCGGCGGCAAGCGTATGCCCCGCGCCCACCATGCCGGTGAATCCACGCACCGATCGAAGCATCGTCAGCCCACTCCCAGAAAACGCTCGCGCACCTCGTCGGTGAGCGCAGCCGGGTCGGTCGTCTCGAAGACGATCTTCCCCTTGTTCATGATGTAGATACGGCTCGCGAGCGCAATCGCCTGCTCCAGGCTGTGCTCCACCAGCAGGATCGACATGCCCTTGCTCGCGAGTTGCCCGATCACCCGGTACACCTCTTCGATCACCATCGGTGCGAGGCCTTCGGAGGGCTCGTCCATCAGGATCAGTGCCGGATTCGCCATCAGCGCGCGGCCGATCGCAAGCATCTGCTGCTCGCCGCCGGATAGCTGGCTGCCGAGGTTGGTGCGGCGTTCGCGAAGCCGCGGGAACAGTTCGTACACCCGCTCCAGCGTCCAGCCTCCGGAATCGCCACGCGCCTTGCCCTTGCGACCGCCAATGACCAGATTCTCCTCCACGGTGAGCAGCGGAAACACCCGCCGCCCCTGCGGAACCAGCGCAATGCCGGTGCGCGCACGCTTTTCCACGGCGAGTCCGGAGATGTCCTCGCCGTTCATCAGGATCTTGCCGTCACGGGATTTCACGAAACCGATGATCGAGGACACGGTGGTGGTCTTGCCCGCGCCGTTTCGCCCGAGCAGGCACACCACCTCACCCGGGCCGATCTTCATCGACACGCCCTGCAGCACATGGCTTACGCCGTAGAACGCATTGAGGTCCTGGAGTTCGAGCATCAGCGGGCCTTTGGCCTTTTTGTGCCCCGCTTGTTACCCATGTATGCCATCTGCACGGATTCGTTCACGCGAATCTCGTCCCAGGTGCCCGCGGCGATCAGCCGGCCGTTCTGCAGCACGGTGACGCGGTCGGCTAGCGCCGAGACCACGTCCATATCGTGTTCGACGATGAGCAGCGAAACGTCCCGCGGCATCAGCGAGAGCACCTTCACCATCTCGGCAGTCTCGGCGGGCGACATGCCCGCGGTGGGTTCGTCCACCAGCAGCACGCGCGGCTTCCCGGCAAGCGCCACCGCAATCTCCAGCTTTCGCTGGTCGCCGTAGGACAACTCGGAGGCAGGCCTGCGCGCAAGCGGTTCAAGCGCGAACTGCTCGATGATCTGCTGCGCGCGTTCAGTGATGCCGCGATGAACCGAGGCGAGGCGAAACAGATTGCGCCCGGCGGAGGTGTGCGCCTGCACCGACAACCGGATGTTCTCGAACACGGTAAGGCCGAAGAAAAGATTGTTGCGCTGGAAGGTGCGCGCCACGCCAAGCGCCACGCGCCGGTACGGCGCCATTTCGGTGATGTCCTCGCCGCCGAGCGTGATCTTGCCTGCCGACGGTGGCACCTGCCCGCCGAGGATATGGAACATCGTGGTTTTGCCCGCGCCGTTCGGGCCGATCAGCGCATGCCGCTCGGCCGGCGCCACGGTGAGGTTCACATTCTCCAGCGCGTTGAAGCCGCCGTAGCGTCGGGTGATGGCCACGGCCACCAGGCCCTCCTTGTCGGCGACGAGGCCTTCGCCTGCCATCGAGCTCTCGCTCATGCCTCGCCCCGTTTCCGCATCACGTAACGGCTTGCAAGCCCCCACAGCCCGCCGCGCGCGAACATCACCACCAGGATGAAGATCCCCGCCATGATCAGCGGCCAGCGCTCGGTATAGGTAGACACCACGTTGTGCAGCAGCACCACGATCAGCGCGCCGACGCTCGGTCCCACCAGCGAGCCCGAGCCGCCAAGCACCACCATGATCAGCAGCAGGGCGGACGTCTGCCAGTGCGCCTGCTCGGGCGACACCAGCTGGAAGAGATGCGCGAACAGCCCGCCCGCGAGGCCCGCGAACGCGCCCGAGAGCACGAAGGCGGCAATCTTGTAGGCCTGCACGTTGTAGCCAATCGCAGTCATGCGCCCCGCGTTCTCGCGAATGCCGATGAGCACCGTGCCGAATCCGGAGGACACGATGCGACGAAGAACGAGATAGGCGATCGAGAAAATCGCAAGCGTCAGCAGATAGAAAACGCGGTTGTCGGAGGTGTCGATGAGCGCGTCGAACGGCCAGACCGAGGGCCGCGGCACGCCGGGGAGGCCGTCGTCGCCACCGGTGAGGCTGCGCCACTTGAATGCAATCGCGAACACCATCTGCGCGAGCGCGAGCGTGAGAAAGATGAAGTAGATGCCCGCCGAGCGAATCGCAAGCCAGCCGCCCACCAGCGCCGCCGCCCCCGCCACGATCATCGCCGCACCGAGCGTCACCGGCAGTAGCGCGGTGAACTTCACCCCGATCAGCCCCGCGGTGTAGGCGCCGATGCCGAAGAAGGCGGCATGGCCGAAGGACGCAAGCCCGGTGTAGCCGAGCAGCAGGTCGAGGCTCATCGCTGCGATCGCGAACACCATCGCTTCCGCGATGACGGTGATGTAGAACGGCTTGTTGGCAAGGAAAGGCAGCGCGGCGAGCGCCACCAGCACTGCAAGCTCAATCACTGCACGCCTGCGGCGCGCCTCCGGGATAAGGTCCACGCTACGCGCCCGACAGGATGGAACGCTGCACGCCGAACAGCCCCGCGGGCCGCACCAGCAGAACCACCGCCATTACGATGAACATCGAAACCAGCGCAAAGTCGGGGAAATAGACCTTGCCGAAACTGTCGATCAGTCCCACCAGCAGGCAGCTCACGAAGGTGCCGCGCAGCGAACCGAGGCCACCCACCACCACAACGATGGTCGCGAGCATCAGGATTTCGAAGTCCACATCGCGGTACAGGCCGATGATCGGCCCGCCCACCACGCCGCCGAGTCCCGCGAGCGCCGCACCGAAGCAGAAGGTCACGGTGAACACGAGGCCGACGTTGATGCCCATCGCGCGCAGCATCTGCGGGTCGGACACGCCGGCACGGATAACCGCGCCGATCTTCGTCTTCGCCTCGATCCAGAGCAGGATCGCCGCCATCACCAGGCCGCCGCCGAGCACCGCCACCCGGTACACCGGGTAGTCGTGCCCCATCACCTGGATCTTTCCGGAAAGAATGTCCGGGGGCGAGAGCAGGTAGGCCGCCCCGCCCCAGATCCAGTTCGCCACATCCCAGATCACGTAGGCGAAGCCGAGGGTGAGCAACACCTGGTCGAGGTGGTCGCGTTGATACAAATGCCGAAGAAATCCCAGCTCGATGATCATGCCCACCACTGCGAGCACCAGCGGCGCCACCACCAGTGCGAGCGTAAAGCTCTTGGTGGCGGCATAGACCGCGAGCGCCACATAGCTGCCGAGCATGTAAAAGCCGCCGTGCGCGAGGTTCGCAAGGTTGAGCAGGCCGAACGAGATCGACAGGCCGGCCGCCGCGAAAAACAGCAGCAGGCTGAAGGCAAGCCCGTTCAGGAACTGGACGGCGAAAAACGACATGCGAACCCTCCGCGCGCGAGCGCCGCTAGCCCTTGTCCGGGAACGGATCGGCCGCGTTGGGCAGGGTCGCGATCACCTTGGAGACCGGCATCGTCTTGCCGCCCGCCACCGTCTCGCGGATGTACAGGTCCTGCACGATGTCGTGGGTGTTCGCATTGATGGACATCCTGCCGCGCGGGCTGTCGAAGGTCAGGCCCTTGAAGGCGGCAGCGAACTTCGGCTTGTCCTCGACATTGCCCTTCACCTTTTCGACGGCCGCCACCACCGCGCGCATCGCATCCCAACCGAACAACGGCAGGTAGGACGGCGTTGCCTTGTACTTTGCCTCGTAGGCCTTCACGAAGGCCTGGTTGGCGGCGTTAGGCAGGTCGAGGTTCCAGGAGTGCACCGAGATCGCACCGATCGCCGCGTTGGCGGTTTCGGGCAGGGTGTCGTAGTCCACCGCGAAGCCGGAGAGATACAGGGTGGACGTGCGGTTGATACCGAGCTGGTCGGCCGCCTTGAGGAAGCGGATCGCCGCGCTCGCCGCCCAGAAACCGAAGATGCCTTCGGGCTTGGCTTCGGCGACCTTGGTGAGGAAAGGCACGAAATCCGGCGTGGCGAGCGGCGCGTACGACTCGCCCACGATCGTGCCGCCGCCTTCGGTGAAGCCCGCCTTGAAGGCGTCGGCGAATTCCTTGCCCGCCGCGTAGTCGGGGCAGAAGATGTAGACCTTCTTGGTCTTGTTCTGCGCGATCCACTTGGCGAAGGGATAGGTTTGCGCCCAGATGTTGTAGCTGGTGCGAAATGAGTATTCGTTGCGCTTGGACTTGCGCGTAATTTCGGCTCCGCCGCCCACGGTGATGATGTAGGGCGTCTGCGCCTTGATGATCAGCGGTGCGGTGGCATAGATCACCGGCGTGGCCACGCCGCCGATCAGCGCATGCACGCCGTCGTTTTCCAGCAGCTTGCGGGCCTTGGCGACGCCGACGTTCACCTGCACTGTCTCGTCCTCGAAGATCGCCTCGATCTTGCGGCCGGCGACGGTGTGCTTGATCGACTCGAGGTACATCTGCACGCCCTTGTTGGCCTCCTGGCCGACGAGTGCGAACACGCCCGAGGTCGGCAGATTGACGCCCACCTTGATCGGCGCGTTCGAGCGCGACTGCGCCCGGATGATGCCCGGCGCCATCATCGTACCCGCGGCCGCGCCCGCGATCGTGAGGACATCCCTGCGCGTAAATTTCTTTTCGCTCATGTGCAGTCTCCTGGTGAAGGGTGAACGTCTGTGTCGTGGATTCAGATCACGGGCTTGCGGGCGCGCTTCGCGCGCAGCGTGGGGGAATGCGATTCGGCGATGTCGGCGTTCGCATTCTTCTGGATGAGCTTGAGCATTCTACGCAACTCGTTCACTTCGCTGCGCGAGAGTCCGCGCAGCACGACGCCGTTGATTTCAGCGACGCGGGGAATCAGTTCCGCGTGCAGCGCGCGCCCCTTGGCGGTGAGCATGACGCGGAACTTGCGCTTGTCAGCTCGGTCGTCCTTGAGCGCGACCAGCCCCTGATCGGCGAGCTTGCGAAGCGCCGCGAGCGTGGTTGGCTGCGAGGCACCGACGCGCTCGGCGAGCGCCGCCTGGCTCACGCCATCCTCTTCCCAGAGCGCGCGCAGGAAGAACCAGGTACCGTAGGAAACACCGTATTCACGGACGCGTTCTTCCAGTAGCGGCTGGATTTGTCTGTGGGTGAGGTTGATCAGGTGGCCGATGCTCTCGCTCACCGGGTAGCCGTTTTTCAGGGTGGAGAGCATGATGGTCGCGTCCCTAGATCGCCCGGATCACGCCGCCGTCGACCTGCAGCGCGGCGCCGTTGATATAGGACGCCCGCATCGAGGCGAGATAGCACACCGCATCGGCCACTTCCTGCGGCTCGCCGAGGCGCCCGACAGGAATGCCGCCGACCTTGTCCTTCATGTAGGTGGCGTCACCCACTTTCGCCGCGTATTCGGCACCGGCGCGGAAACGCTCGGTATTGATGCGGCCGGGTACGATGGTGTTCACCGTGACGCCGTCGCCCGCGACTTCGTTGGCAAGGTACTTGAACAGGCCCGCCACGCCGGGGCGCGTCGCCGACGACGTGACCAGATCTTCGATCGGTTCGCGCACCGAGCGCGCCTGCACCGTCACCACCCTGCCCCAGCCGCGTTTGCGCATGCCGGGCACGAGCAGCCGGGTGAGCGTGAAGGCCGGCACCACGGTGAGTTCGAACGCATCGCGCAGGTCCGCCTCGTTTATCACCGCGGGTGCGCCGCGCTTGGGCGAACCGCCGATGAAAACCAGAATATCGATGCCGCCGAACTTCGCCTCTCCTTCGCGGCAGACGCGTTCGATATCGTCCGTCTTTCCGATGTCGGCGGTGAGCGCAAGCACATTGTCCGCACCCGCGATCGCCGCGACTTCCGCCGCGGTAACATCCAGCCGTTCCTTGCCGCGTGCGCAGAGCACCAGCTTCACGCCTTCGGCCGCGAGCGTCAGCGCGCAACGCTTGCCGATGCCGTTGGAAGAAGCGGTAATCAGTGCGGTACGGCCGCGAATGCCGAGGTCCATGGTCAGATTCCCCTTTCCGCGCGCACGAAGGACGGATCGTGCACATCGGACGGTTTGAGTTTTGCCGCGCCGGGATGCGTGGCTTCGAAGGAGGCGATCACTCGCGCAATGCCTTCGTCGGAGGCGAGCGGAAAGTCGCGAAAGCGCACGGCGTAGAAGGCCTGGATCGCCGCCGCCTGTGCGTCGTCCACGAAACCGAGATGGCGCTTGAGCACCGGCACCACCTGCGCCGCCTCGGTCTTGAACACGCGGATGGATTCCATATAGGCGCGCACCACCGCAGCCACAAGCTCGGGATCGCTGTCGCGAAGCCGTTTGGTCGTGGCCACCACCGGGCCCTGGTACTTGAATTCCTCGCCAAGATCGGCGAGCTGCACGAAGCCGTGCGCGATCTCACCCGCGAGTCGGTAGTCCGCGGTGAGCACGCCGCCCGCGATCTCGCCCGCGCCGAGCGCGGCGTAGATCTTCGGATAGGTGCCGAGCGGCATTAGCGCGACCTTGCCGGCGAGGCCCCAACGTTCGAGCATCTTCTGCGCGGAAAAGCCGGTCTGTCCCGCCTGCGACAGCACGCCGATCGCGCCGCCCTCGAGCCTGGCCGGGGAATCGGTATCGCGATTGCCGAGGATGTAGAGCGCCGACACCGGTTCCGCCGCGAGGAGAATCAAGGGATCCTGCCCCTCGATGCCCGCCTGCACGATAGGCACCGAGCCGAATTCGGCGAACTGGAATTCGCCCGAGAGCAGTCCGCGCGCACCGTCCGGCCCGGCGGTTTCCTCGCGTACGATGCACAGGTCGAGCCCGTGCCGCGCGAAGACACCCAGCTCACGCCCGATGACGCCCAGGCTCTGCGCGGTGGAGCGCAGGCCGAGCGCGAGCGTGACGGTTCGAAGCGACTTCCCGGAATCGGCAGGCATTCGCTAAGTTATCCGCTCAGTTTTCCGCTCATTTATTCGCTCGCGTCACTCGTAGATCGCGACTGCGCAGCCGGTGTCCCACTCGACCACCGCTTCGTAGGCGAGCGTGCGCGGCTTGCGGTCGTGCGCCACGCCCAAAGCGGTCACCCACTGGCGTATTTCCCAACTTCCGAAACCTGCGGCATCGAGCCGCGCATTCGGCATGGAAAGAATTTCGTCGACCGCATTGCGATCCAGACGCCCGAGGAAATCGCGATCGAACTCCTCATCCAGCCGATCGGCCTCCGCCGCACCCGGCGCATGCGAGAGTCCGCCGGTGCCGAGCACGCCCACGCGCAGCGAACTCGCGTCGATCGCCTTGCGGATCGCGCGACCGAAGGCGTGGCAGCGCGCGAGCGACAGCAGCGGTGGCACCTGGCAGTTCTGCATGATCCAGACGATCGGAACGCCGAATCCGGGCGTGACAAGATTGAGCGGCACGATCACACCGTGCTCGAGCGCCGCGTCCTCGGAGAACGCGGGTTCGATGCCCGCGTCAAACGCATGCTTGAGAATCGAGCGTGCAAGATCCGGCGCGCCCTTGATCGATACTTTCGAAATGCCCAGCCAGTCTTCCACCGGCCCCGGGTATGCCTCGTTCAGCGTGACGCAGGCGGGCGGCATGTTGTCGATGAAGAAATTGGAAAAATGATCCGGTGCGATCACCAACATCACATCCGGCGCCGCGGCGGCCGCCGCCGCCTTGAGTTGATCGGTGGCACCGAAAAAGCTCGCGCGCTGCTCCGGGCTCGCCGCATTGGTGAACGCAGCGATACCGGGCGCGTGTCTCATTGCTCCTGCGAATACGAGACTTCCCATGGTCGGTTCTTTCCGTTCTTTCCGTTCACGGAAGCTGCGATTGGTTCATATCGTGCAACGAATCAATCTCAGCTTCCGTCTGAATTGGGGAATCTACAAGGGGGCATCGCCCCCTTGTTCAAACTCTCTCTAGCTACGCAGCACGCGCAGACCCCTCAGCGGGTCGAGTGCGGTCTGGTATTTGGGTCGGGGAATTGCCATGAAACGCGAATACGGGGCGAGCAGCAGCGGATGCACGCCCATCGTGTAGAGCGCAGCCAGATCCCCCGCGGCAAGCGCGTCCTTCTCGGGCTGGCTGAGCGGGAAGGAACCGAGCGCACCCTGCGCATCCTCCTTGAATTTCGCCTGCAGCGACTTGTCCTTTTTCAGGACGAACATGAACTTCTGCATGCCGTACAGACTCATCGTGCGCCCCGCGGGTTGTCTTGTTGAGCATCTGCCTGCTTCGCCACCGCTTCGCGGAACAGGTTGCGCAGCGTGACAAGTCCCGTGTCACCCTGCACCAGGTATTCGCTGGTAAGCGCCTCGCCCACCCGCTGTGATGCGAGGATCGCCTCGTCCTGATCGATCACCTGCCACATCTTGTTCTCCAGGCGCACATGCCAGAGGAAAGCCCAGAGCCACCACTTCCAGCCGGTGATCTTGCGCTTGCGCACCATGTACACCTGGCAGGAGTCGGCATCGATCGGGCAGACGGTGACGAGGATGCGCATCGGCCCGCCCGGCCCGGCCGACCACGGATAGGGAATGTCCAGCCGGAACCAGTTCGGGAAGTGGAACTCGGTGAAATCGAAATTCACCAGCGCCTGCCCCTTGCGCCCGACGAAGTAGCTGCCGTCCTCGTTCTTGCGCACCTCGATATGGTCCTTGTAGCCCGTGGTCTTGTTGAGCGTGTAGGTGCCCGCGTGCAGGAACGGCGCGTGCAGCGGATCGATCAGGTTGTCCATCGCGCGGAACCAGTTCACGCCCTTCCAGTGATGGCGGACGATGAAGCCGTTCCACTCCGGGCTCTCCAGCTCGTAGGGATTCGGGCAGGGCTCGGCCGGCGCCGCGCCCTCGGGCGTGCCCTCGGCGGGGAAGTACGCATACACCAGGCCGCCGTGTTCCTCGACCGGGTAGCTGCGCACCTTCACCTCGTTCGCGAGCTCGCAGGCGCCGCCCTCGGACGGGATGCTGGTGCATTGACCCGAGGGCTCGAAGAACCAGCCGTGGTACCAGCACATCAGGCCGCCGCTGTGCACCTTGCCGAGCGACAGCTTCGCACCGCGATGCGGGCACTTGTCCGACATCACCCGGATCCTGCCGTCGCCGTCGCGCCAGAGGACGAGGTCCTCGCCCATGCGGGTGATGCCAAGCGGCTTGTCCGCCGGCACTTCGTCCGACGGAATGAGCGCATACCAGTGGTTGCGAAGCCCGGTGGCGAGTTCGGCTTCGAGCTCGCCCCAGCTGCGCCGGTCGCGCCTGCCGGAACCGGCACGCGCATCGATGTATTTCACTTCTGCTGGATTGGCCGACATTCCAATCTCCTCATCCGGTTTTCCGGGAAAATCCGACCGCGCATCGCTCGGTCCGGTGCAAACACTTCGACAGCGCGCCAGAGTGGCGGAAAAAATACTGACTGCTTAGGACCCTAAGCAGTTTTATCCTATCATGCAGGCTGGCAGTGGATGCACCTCCAAGGCACCCTGCTTGCGCCCGGGACACCGCTCCGGTTCAATGAGCGGGCGAATCTTTCATGGCGCGACGCGCTGACAAGGTGGCGATCATGGCAAACACGAATACCGCATCGAAATCCTGGCCCGAGCTGGCAAGCGGCGTCCCGAAGGGCCTCGAGACCGGGCTTCGCAACTACTGGTATCCGATCATCCAGAGTCCGGAGGTGCCGGCGAACGCGCCGGTGGGCCTCAAGTGCCTGAACGAGGATCTCGTCATCTGGCGCGACGGCGAGGGCCGTGCGCGCGTGATGAACGACCGCTGCCCGCACCGCCGGGTGAAACTCTCCGCCGGCCGCGTGCTCGCCGGCGAACTCCAGTGCGCCTATCACGGTCTGCGCTTCGCGGGCGACGGTTCCTGCACGCTGATCCCGTGGGAAAAGCAGGCGTCCGACCTGAACAGCAAACTTTGCGTCACGTCTTATCCGACCGAAGAAATCGGCGGCTATGTCTGGGCGTATCTCGGGGATGTGAAGAAGTTTCCCGCGCCACCCATCGAGGACTGTCTGCCGGAGGAACTGCTTCACCCCGACCGCTTCATTCATTTCTCGCTTCCGACCGAGGAATGGGATGCGAACTGGCTGCTGGTGATCGACGGCAGCGACACCTATCACGCGGTCACGCTGCACGCCGAATCGCAGGAACATGAATCGGTGCTGCGCTACATCGACCCGGCCGCCGCGCGCGCGCATGCGGGCAAGGACGCCGGCGCGAGCACGGTTCCGCTTGCAGACCGCCTGATCGAGATCGTCGAGACCGACGGCCACGGCCTGCGCGGCATCTCGGTGGATCGCGAAGGCCGGCATCTCGACCACGGCCACCGGCTGGAGACCATCCGCGGCGAACGCTTCAACCTGCCGGGCATGGTCACCAACGTGCTTCGGCCGGTGCCCACCGCCGCCGCCTACGTGTCGCGGTTGTACCAGGTGCCGATCGACTACCACCGCACCCGCCTGTTCCGCTTCGCCGCGTGGCGGGTCGAATCGGACGCCCAGCGCGAGAAGCTTCGCGATCTCGTCGAGCGCGTGGTGCGCCCGCGCCAGCTCCGGACTGCGGCGGAAGACCGCGCGATGGCGGCAATGGCGGGCGATCTCGTCGAATCGCGCGCCAACGAATTCCTGCTCAGCCCGGACCGCGACATGGTGCGCATACGCCGGCGCCTGGCCGAAGCCTTCGTCGCCCAGCAACTCGAGGGCACGCGAGCACCGCGCAACGAGCGCACGCCGAGCCGCGACACGCTGGTATTTCCGGTCTAAGCCCTCTTTTACCCGAGCCTTCATGAACCCACGCCTTCGTCTTGCCGCTCTTGTGCTCATCGTCATCGCCTCGGCGCTTGCCGGTCCCGTCGCGGCGCAGGCCTGGCCATCGAAACCTATCCGCTTCGTCCTGCCCTACAGCGCCGGCACCGGCATCGACCTCGTCACCCGGTCGATCGCGCAGAAGATGAGCGAGAAGCTCGGCCAGCCGGTGTATGTCGAGAACCGCGTCGGCGCGGGCGGCAACATCGGCACCGAACTCGTGGCAGGCGCACCGCCCGACGGCTACAACGTGCTGATGGTGGCCAACACGATTGCGATGAACCCGAGCCTGTACAAGCTGCGCTTCGACCCGCTGAAGGACTTCGCGCCGGTGGGCCTTGTGACACGCGGCGCGCTGGTGCTGGCGGTGAATCCGAAGGTCGAGGCGCGCAATCCGAAGGAACTCGTTGCCACGGCACGGGCGAATCCCGGAAAGCTCAACTACGGCTCGGCCGGCATTGGCACGCCGCAGCACCTCGCGATGGAACTGCTCAAGAACACCGCCTCGATAGACATGGTGCATGTACCGCACAAGGGCGCGGCGGAAGTGGTGGGCGCGCTGCTCGCGGGCCACATCGACCTCATGTTCGTGCCGCTGCAGTCCGCGCTGCCGCACATCCGCAGCGGAAAGCTGCGTGCGATCGCTGTGGCAAGTCCCGGCCGGCATGCGGCGCTTCCCGATACACCGACGATTGCCGAAGCGCTTGGCTTTGCGGACTTCGACGTGGACCTCTGGTATGCGCTGTTGCTGCCGGCGCAGACGCCGCGTGCGATCGTCGATCAGCTCAACCGCGCGACGCGCGAGATTCTAGCGATGGAAGACATCCGCACGACGCTCGGCGGCCAGGGCATGGTGTCCGCAATCGGCTCGCCGGAAGAATTCCGCGCACTGCTTATGAAGGACATGGACCGCTGGTCGAAGCTGATCCGCACCGCCAACATCAAGGCCGAGTAGCGTCGGCCCGACAATGGTTTCAGGCCGCCGGCCAGCCGAGGTCCAGCTTGAACGGCTTGGCCGGGAAGTGAAACTGGATCGGCCCGTCTGCCAGCGCATGGAAGAACTGCTTCAGGAACGGGTCGTCTGAGGCGAGCATCTCCTCCGGCGTTCCCTGCCCCGCCACCGTTCCGTTGGCGATCGCATAGACGTAATCGGCCAGCTTCAATGATGCCGAGAGGTCGTAGCTCACCACGATCGAGGTGGTGCCAAGCGCATCGTTCAGCTCGCGGATCAGCACCGCAATCTGGTTGAGCGAAATCGGGTCGAGGCCGGCAAAGGGCTCGTCGTACATCGCGAGCATCGGGTCCATTGCGATCGCGCGCGCCAGCGCCACGCGTCGCATCATCCCTCCGGAGAGTTCCGCCGGCAGCAGATGCCGCGCATTGCGAAGCCCCACCACCTGCAACTTCATCAGCACCAGCTCGCGAATCACCGCCTCCGGCAACTGCGTGTGCTCGCGGATTGCAAAGGCAATGTTGTCGTACACCGTCATGTCGGTGAAGAGGCCACTCACCTGGAACATCATGCCCATCTTGCGACGCATTCCGTACAGCTCGTCGTTGTCCATTTCGTGCACCACGCGGCCGTTCACGCGAACGCTGCCCGCAGCCGGCTCGACCTGACCGCCGATCAGCTGCAGCAGCGTGGTCTTGCCGCAACCGCTCGGGCCGAGGATGGCCACCACCTTGCCGCGCGGAATCTTCAGCGACAGGCTTTTGAGCACGCTGTGCGTGCCAAAGGCATAGGCGAGATTCTCGGTCTCGACGATGTATTCGGAGGTGTCGTTCACGGCTTCGGAAATGGTGTTTCGCCCGGGAGTCTTGCGTGCGGCAAGTATGAAATCTGGTGACCGGGAATCTTACACGCATCGCCCCGTACAATGCATGGATGAACACCCAGCCGCCCGACTCGCAGTTCGACCCGAATCGCGGTCAAGATTCGCAACCCAAAGCGGCCCGCTCCCCCGCCCCCCCTCCCGCCAATACCCCCTACTCCGGTCTCACGCCGGACACCGTCCTGGATGCCCTCGATACCGTGGATTTTCGCGGCGACGGGCGCCTTCAGGCCTTGAACAGCTATGAAAACCGCGTCTATCAGGTGTGGCTGGAGGACAACACCTCGGTGGTGACCAAGTTCTACCGCCCCGGCCGCTGGAGCGATGCCGCGATCCTCGAGGAACACGGTTTCGTGCAGGAACTCGCCGAACTCGAAATCCCGGTGGTGGCGCCGCTCGACGCGAACGGCAGCACACTCGCGGTGTACAAGGATTTCCGCTTTGCCGTCTATCCGCGCCGCGGCGGCCGCCCGCCCGAACTGGAAAACCGCGAAACGCTGGAGTGGATCGGCCGTTTCATGGGTCGCATCCATGCGGTGGGGGCCATCCGCCCCTTTGCCCATCGCCCCGCGCTCGACATCGACAGCTTCGGCATCGAGCCGCGCGACTGGCTGCTGAAGCACCGCTTCATCCCGGATGAACTGCTCGGAGCATGGACTGCCGCAGTGAACCTCGCGCTCGATGGCGTAAAGCGCTCGTACGAACGCGCGGGCGACGTGAAGCTCATTCGCCTGCACGGTGACTGCCACTCGGGCAACGTGCTCTGGAGCGAAAGCCGGGACCAGCGCGGCCCGCACTTCGTGGATTTCGACGACTGCCGCATGGGCCCGGCGATCCAGGACCTGTGGATGCTCCTGCCCTCGGAGCGAGAACACATGGGCACCAGCCTTGCCGACGTGCTCGCCGGCTACGAGGATTTCTTCGAGTTCGACACGCGCGAGCTGCGCCTGATCGAGGCGCTGCGCACGCTGCGGCTGATCCATTACTCGGCGTGGATCGCGCGCCGCTGGGACGACCCCGCCTTTCCCGCTGCGTTTCCGTGGTTCAACACGCAGCGTTACTGGCAGGACCGCATCCTCGAGCTGAAGGAACAGATCTCGTTGATGGACGAACCGCCGCTCTGGCCATAACTGACCCGGACGATCTCCCATGAAAACGATCCGCATCACCCGCACCGGCGGGCCCGAGGTCCTCGACTACACCGAACTCCCCACACCGGTCCCCGGCCCGACGCAGGTGCTGGTGCGGGCGCACGCGATCGGCGTGAACATGCCCGAGGTGCTGGTGCGAAAAGGTACCTACTCCTGGATGCCGCCGCTGCCGGCGATTCCCGGCATCGAGATGAGCGGCACGATCGTCGCGGTCGGAAACGAGGTGACGTCGCTTCGCACCGGGCAGAAGGTTTATGTCTCGGCGCGCGAACTTGCGGTGCGCGCCGGCTGCTATGCGGAATACATCGCGGTCGATGCCTCGGTGCCCTACGTGCTGCCCGAGGGTGCGGACCTCGATGCCGCGGCGACTCTCGCCAACTATCAGGTCGCCTGGCACCTGCTCTACAGCGCCACGCGCGGATTTACGTATGACTCGGTGCTCATCACCGCGGCGGGCGGCGGCATCGGCTCGGCCGCGGTGCAGCTCGCCAGGGCCGCGGGAAAGCGGGTTATCGCCACCGTGCGTTCGGCGGAAAAGGCTGCGTTTGCGCTTTCGCAGGGCGCGGATGCGGCGATCAACACCCGCGATGCCGATGCCAACGCGCGCATCGCCGCCGCCACCAAGGGCTTCGGCGTCGATCTGCTGCTCGACCCGGTGGGCGGCACCGGATTCGCCGCGCTGTTCGATCACCTCGCTCCGCTGGGGCTGGCTGTGCTGTACGGCTCGCTCGACGGCTGGCCGGGATCGGAACTCACCGCCAAGATCCGCGAACGCCAGGGTGACAGCCTCGGCATGCGCATGTTTTCGATGCACACCTTTGACCACGACCGCGCGGCACGCGCACGCGCCACCGATGCGCTGATCGACCTGCTCGCCCGCGGCGCGATCCGGCCGGCGATTCACGATCGCATTCCGCTCGCGGAGGTTGCCCGCGCGCACACCCTGCTCGAGAGCGGCAAGGTGTTCGGCAAGCTGGTGCTCAAGCCGTGATCTCACTACCGTCTGCCCACCTGCGATAATTCACATACCGCGCAGCCGGCACCGCGGCAGACAGAAAATTCTCCGGACGAACACAGGAAAACGTAATGAAATTCGGCATCTTCGACCACCTAGACAACAGCGGCCTGCCGATGCAGGAATTCTTCGAAAACCGGCTGAAGCTCGCGCAGGTGTACGAGAACATCGGCATCCACGCCTATCACATGGCCGAGCACCACGCGACGCCGCTCGGCATGTCGCCCTCGCCTTCTGTGTTCATCTCCGCGCTCGCGCAACGCACCAAGACACTGCGCTTCGGCCCGCTGGTGTACACGCTTGCTCTTTACCACCCGCTGCGCCTCGCCGACGAGATCTGCATGCTCGATCACATGAGCGGCGGCCGCCTGCAGCTGGGCATAGGCCGCGGGGTGTCGCCGATCGAAATCCAGCTTTTCGGCTTCGATCCGCAGAAGGCGCAGGCGATGTACCTCGAGGGCTACCAGGTCATCAAGCAGTCGCTCACCCAGGACACGGTGAACTTCGAAGGCGAGTACTACACCTTCAAGGACGTGCCCTCGCTGCTCAAGCCGCTGCAAAAACCAATGCCGCCGATCTGGTACGGCACTTCCAACCCCCCAAGCGCCACCTGGGCCGCGGGCGAAGGCTTCAACGTGGTCACCAACGGCCTGCCGACGATGGTGAAGGAGGTCACCGGCCGCTACCGCGCCGAGTGGACGCGCCTCGGCCGCGACCCGGCACAGATTCCCTTCATGGGCACCACGCGCCATATCGTGATCGCCGATACGGACAAGGAAGCCATGGAAATCGGCCGGCGCGCCTACAGCCGCTGGTACGACAACTTCATCTACCTCTGGCGCAAGCGCAACACCAAGCCGCTCTACACCACCTACACCGAGAGCTTCGACGAAGTCGTGGCCAACGGCCAGGGCATCGCCGGCTCGCCCGCCACGGTGCGAAGCGCCATGCTCAAGCAGGCGGCGGAGACCGGCATCAACTACTTCCTGCTGCGCCTCGCCTTCGGCGACATGACACTCGCCGAATCGTCACGCTCGGCGAACCTGTTCAACGAGCACATCAAGGACGCGCTGATCGAGCAGTACCAGAAGGCGGCCTGAGATTGCGTCGCTACATCTGAGATTGCTTCGCTGCGCTCGCAATGACGGGCAGTGGCCGTCGTTGCGAGGAGCAGAAGGCGACGAAGCAAGCTCCAGCCCACACGCAGTAACACCCCGGTGAGGCAGATTGCTTCGCTTCGCTCGACCCGCCCTAGATTGCGTCGCTTCGCTCGCAATGACCGGTAGCGACCGTCATTGCGAGGAGCCGCAGGCGACGAAGCAATCTCCATCTCGCGCGATGCCTACCCGAGGTCACACCGAAAACTGCAGATTGCGTCGCTGCGCTCGACCCGACTGAGATTGCTTCGCTGCGCTCGACCCGACTGAGATTGCTTCGCTGCGCTCGCAATGACCGGTAGCGGACGTCATCGCGAGCGCAGCGACGCGATCTCCGCCGGTACAGCCTTGGGCTAATCCCGCCCCTTCAGCTGCGCCGGCGTCAGCGCATCGATCAGCACGAAGGCAATCCGGCAGGTTTGCGTCCCGCGGTTCTCCCAGGCGTGGTTGGTGCCCTGCTGCACCATCACGTCGCCCGCCTTGAGATGCACCTCGGAATCGTCGAGCAGCATGTCGATCTCGCCCGAGACCACGATCGCGTAGTCGATGCTGCGCGTACGATGCATGAAGCCGCTGCGGTCCGACACCTTGCCCGGGTCCAGTCCCATCTCCTTGAGCACCGCTGCATTGTCCACACGGCCGGCGGTTGCCACCGGAGGAAAATCCACCATGCGGAACACCGAGCCGCGATCGGGCGGCGGCACGCCTATCGTGCGCTCGGCGCGATCCGCCGCGCCCGAGATGTCCGCCGGGCATTCGTCGGTCGCCCATAACAGAGTTGACACCAGCCCACCCTGGGCCTCGCGCACCTTCACGTTGGGCGCGATGCCGTCGATCACGACGACCGCCTTTCCGCCCGCGTCGTGACCGGTGACCACCCGCCGGATGTTGTTTTTCATCGGTCCATCCTTCGTTCATTGCGATTCGAGCCGCGGATTCTTGCACAGAGCACTCCACCGGTGGGCGCGGTACCACCGCCACCCCACGGAACAGTTTCCGTGCCTTGCGTCGATGCCGGCAGGCAGGCGCGTAAAATGCTCCCCACACCTATAAGAACACCCTCCGGAGGCCCCTCGATGTCATCGAAACTCTTCGCGCACGCGTTCCCGGCGTTCTTCTTACGCGCTTTCTCCGTTCTTGCCCCGCTGCTTGCCCCGCTGCTTGCCGCCGGCGTTTGCCCAAGTACCGCGCAGGCGCAGGCCTGGCCCGCGAAACCGGTTAAATTCGTCATGCCCGCGGCGCCCGGCAGCAGCCCGGACCGCGTGGCACGCCTGATCGCCGAACGCGTCGGCACGATCTGGGGCCAGCCGGTGATCGTGGAGAACCGCCCCGGCGGCACCGGCACGGTCGGCAGTGAATACGTCGCGAAGTCGCCGGCCGACGGCTACACCGCACTGTTCGCCTTCACCTCGGTCATACAGGCGCCGGCGCTGCTGCCGAAGGTCCCCTACGACATCGAAAAGGACTTCGCGCCGGTGACGCTCGCGGTGTACGGCCCGGTGGCGCTCGCGGTGCGCACGGATTCGCCCTACAAGAACCTCGCCGACCTGATCAATGCGGCGAAGAACCCGGCATCTCCGCTCACCTACGGCACCTTCGGGCAAGGCTCGACCTATCACATCTATGGCGAGACGCTGCGCATCGCGTCGAAGACCTCGATGACCATGGTGCCGTACAAGGGCGAAGCGCTGTCTCTTACCGACCTGCTCGGCGGGCAGATCCAGTCCTCGTGGCAATCGGTGGGCATTCTGAGCGCGCATGTGCGCGCCGGCAAGCTGCGCGTGCTCGCTGTGGCACAGCCGCAGCGCGCGAAGGTGCTGCCCGATGTGCCGACCTTCGCCGAACTTGGCTATCCGCTCGATACCGTGAGCTGGTTCGGGCTGCTGCTTCCCGCCGCCACGCCGCGCCCGATCGTATTCAAGATGAATGCCGACGTGAACCGCGTGCTCGCGGCCGAGGACGTATCGAAATCGCTCACCGACTCCGGCATCGAGCCCGCCGGCACCACGCCCGAGCGCTTCGCAGACGTCCTTCGCGTCGACGCCGCGAAATGGAAGAAGATGATCGTCGACGCCGGCATCACCTCACCCAACTGAACACCGCGTTTAATCACCCACCTGTTTTATCCACGAGCAAGGCAATCCCATGACCACCGATGTAATCGACGTCCACACCCACATGCTGTCCGAGGAGTGGATGAGCCTGCTCGCCGCGCACGGCGGCCCGACCTACGAACTGCGCACATCGCCCGAAGGCAAGCGCGTCATCCATCGCGAAGGCGCACAGTTCTTCAACATCACCCCGGGCATGTTCGACTACGACCTGCGCATCAGCGCGATGGACGCGGCCAAGGTGGATATCGCGATCGTCTCGCTCACCGCGCCGAACGCGCATTTCGGCGCACCCGAGATCGCGCTCAAGGCCGCGACCGTCATGAACGACAGCATGGCCGAAGCACAGGTCGCCTATCCCGACCGCATCCGCTGGTTTGCCTCCCTCCCCTGGCTGCATGCCGATCTCGCGATCGCGGAACTCGAGCGCGCCTGTGCCGCCGGCGCGGTCGGCGTGATGGTGATCGCCAATATCGAGGGCAAGCCGCTTACCGCGCCGGAATTCGCGCCGATCTGGAAGGCCATCGATGATCGAAAGTTACCTGTGCTGGTGCACCCGACGCTGCCGCCGGGCGCGGCCGCGCTCGGCCTGGATGAGTACTATCTCGGCCCCTCGATCGGCTTCACCTTCGATACCTCGCTTGCGATCGCGCGCTGCATCTACGACGGCTTCCTCGATCGTTACCCGAACCTGAAGTTGATCGCCTCGCACGGCGCGGGCGCGCTGCCCTATCTCGTCGGGCGGCTGGACATCTGCTGGAAGGCGTCCGAGGAAGCACGTTCCAAGACCCGCATCCCGCCCTCGGAGTACATGCGGCGCATCTACGCCGATGCGGTGGTGTTCACCGACGATGCGCTCAAGACCGCGCTTCGCACCTGCGGCCCGGACAACATCCTCTACGGCTCGGACTACCCGCACCAGATCGGCGACATGGCGGGTTGCCTTGCGCGCGTGAACGCGCTGCCGCCGCGCACCTGCGCCAAGGTGCGAAGCGTCAACGCGCGAAAGATCTTCAACATCTGAAGAATCACCGTACGGAGCGGCTGCTATGACAAGCCCGACGAAAGCCGCATCCAGCGGATTGCAACGCGAACTGCAGGCAGGCCGCTTCGTCCTCACCGCCGAAGTG
Source organism: Betaproteobacteria bacterium (assembly GCA_947466535.1). Taxonomy (GTDB): domain Bacteria; phylum Pseudomonadota; class Gammaproteobacteria; order Burkholderiales; family SG8-39; genus CAMBSA01. The sequence goes on along the minus strand of CANIEV010000005.1, from coordinate 2,543 downwards.
ACCCCGCCGGTGTCCACCGACCCGGCGGAATTCATCGCAAAGGCCCTGCCGCTCAAGGGCTTGGCCACCGCGCTGAACGTCACTGACGGCGCGGGCGCGAAGGCGCACATGTCGAGCCTCGTCGCCTCGCACTTCCTCCTGCAGAACGGCATGGAGCCGATCCTGCAGTTCACCTGCCGCGACCGCAACCGCATCGCGCTGCAGGGAGACCTGATCGGAGCGGCGGCGCTCGGCATCCGCAACCTGCTGATCCTCGGCGGAGACGACCCGAAGAACGGCGACCAGCCCGAAACCAAGGCGGTGTTCGACGTCAACAGCGCCGGCCTGCTCGCGATGGTCCACCGCATGCGCACAGAGCAGGCGCTGCCGCCCGGCACCGAAATCAGGGGCGGCTTCGATCTGGTGATCGGCGGGGCCGACCTGCCGATCGATCCGCCCGCCAACTGGGACCCGAAGGCAATCAAGTCCAAGGCCGACGCAGGCGCGGATTTCATCCAGACCCAGTTCTGCATGGACATCGACATCGTGCGCCGCTACGCCGCGCGCTTGCTCGATCTGGGTATCGCACAGCGCCTGCCGATTCTCATCGGCGTCGCGCCGATACCCTCGGTGCGTTCCGGCCGCTGGATGAAGGAAAAGCTCTTCGGCACGATCATTCCCGAATCGCTGATCCAGCGACTCGAGGCCGCCGCCGACCCGAAGACCGAGGGCATCGCTATCTGCGTCGAACTCGTGCAGCAGCTCGCGCAGATACCCGGAATCGCCGGCGCGCATATCATGGCGCCGACATTTGCCTCGGCGGTGCCGGAGGTGATCCGGCGCTCAGGGGTTGCAGGAACACCGAAAGCCGCTGCCTGAGTTGCCAAGTTAGCCAACACCGGAGTTTCTCCATGTACCCGAGAAAATTTCTCGCCTTCGCCGCCGGCATCCTCGCAGCCGTCACGATTAGCCTTCCCGCGTTTGGCCAGGCCTATCCTTCACGCCCCTTGCGCATGGTGGTGCCCTTCCCCCCGGGCGGCCCGACCGACATCACCGGCCGCACGCTCGCGCAGAAGCTCTCGGAACGCTGGAACCAGCCGGTGGTGGTGGAGAACCGCCCCGGCGCGGGCAGCATCATCGGCACCGAGATCGCCGCCAAGTCCGCGCCCGACGGCTACACAATCCTGCTGGGCAGCAACAGCATCGCGCTGCAGCCGCTGCTGCAATCCAAGCTGCCCTACGACCCGCAGCGCGACCTCGCACCGGTCATCCTCGCGGTGCGCATTCCGAACGTGCTGATCGTCCACCCCTCGGTGCCCGCCAACACGCTCGCCGAATTCATCGCTCTCGCGAAAGCCAAACCCGCCACCATCAACTACGCTTCGGTGGGCAATGCCACCGGGCCGCATCTCTTCGGCGAACTCTTTCGCGGCATGACCGGCGTGGACATCGTGCATGTGCCGTACAAGGGCACCGCGCCCGCGGTGAACGACCTGCTCGCCGGCCAGGTGCAGGCGCTGTTCGACAGCCTCGCCACCGCGCTGCCCAATATCCGCGCGGGCAAGCTGCGCGCGCTCGGCGTGACCAGCCTGCAGCGCTCGAAGTCCGCGCCCGACATCCCGACGATCTCGGAAGCCGGCGCCCCCGGATACGAGGCCACCGGCTGGTTCGGCGTGCTCGTGCCCGCCGGCACGCCCGCCGACATCATCGCGAAGATGAACGCCGAGCTCGGCGCCATCCTGAAACAGCCCGACGTCGAGGAGCGCTTCCTCAAATTCGGCGCCGCAGGCGGCGGCGGGACGCCGGAACAGTTCGCCGCATTCATCCGCTCGGAACAGGAAAAATGGGGCAAGGTGATCCGCGAGGCGCGCATTAGAATTGACTGAGCGGATCGACTCAGAAGTGCGAGCGGGCCGCACCCATTTCGGTAAAATTGTGCACTTTTACGTTTAGAGAAGACCGTCCCATGCTAGAAAGACGCCAATCCGGTTGCTAATTTTAGCAACTCATCGACCGTAACGAGTCCGACACCATGAACGATCTGCCCGACGACATTTTCCCCGACTCGCTCTCGCGCCTGCCGCCGCTCAAGCGGGAAGAACTGGACGCCTCGGGCAAAAAGATCTTCGATGCGGTGTTCGATCCGCGGCATCCCTCGCTTGCCGGCCTGCAGGGGCCCTCGGGCATCTGGCTGCACAGCCCGCATATCGGCACGCTGATGCAGGACCTCAATCGCGTCATCCGCTACGAGGTGGACCTCACGCCTCGGCTGCGCGAACTCGCGATCCTGGTGGCGGCGCGCGAGACCGACCAGCAGTTCGAGTGGACCCAGCACGAGCCCGCCGCGCTCAAGGTGGGCCTGACCACCGAGATCATCGACATCGTGAAAAATCGCAAGCCCGTCGACGGCCTGCCCGACAAGGAAGCGCTGATCATCCGCTTCGGCCGCGAGCTGCTGGTGTTCAAGAAGCCCTCGTCCGGCACCTTTGCACAGGCGGTGAAGATGTTCGGCTACCAGGGCACGGTCAACCTCGCCGCGACCATGGCGGCCTATGTCATGACCG
>CANIEV010000004.1 GCA_947466535.1 Betaproteobacteria bacterium | reverse complement strand
GCCGCCTTGATCTAGTCATGCCGGAGACGGGCGAGCCGGTCTCGTCGCTTGGCGACAGGCTCGTCTCGGTGAACGCCTATCTCGGCGCGGATGCCATCCTCGATGCGCTTCGCACCGGCGCCGACCTCGTGCTCACCGGTCGCGTTGCCGATCCGTCGCTGTTTGTCGCCTGCCAGTTGCACGGTCTCGGCTGGGGCGTGGAGGATTATTCGAAGCTGGGACAAGCCACCGTCACCGGACACCTGCTTGAATGCGCGGGCCAGGTCACCGGCGGCTATTTCGCCGACCCGGGCGTGAAGGACGTTCCCGATCTTGACCGCCTCGGCTTTCCGTTTGCCGATGTCCGCGAGGACGGCAGCGTCACGATCGGCAAGTGCGACGGCAGCGGGGGGATGGTGACGCCTGCCACCTGCAAGGAGCAGTTGCTCTACGAAGTGCACGACCCCGCGGCCTACATCACGCCCGACTGCGTGGCGGACTTCAGCGGCGTGCGCATGTCGCAGGTCGCGCCCGATAGGGTGTCGGTGAGCGGCGCACGCGCGCGTCCGCGCACCGCGACCTACAAGGCAAGCGTCGGCTACCGCGCCGGTTTCATCGGCGAAGGCCATGTGTCGTACGCCGGTATCGGCGCAGCGGATCGCGCTCGGCTCGCGGGCGAGATCGTGAAAAGCCGTCTCGTGCAGCGCGGCATTGCAACGGAGGCGCTTCGCGTCGACCTGATCGGCCTGTCCGCGGTGCACGGCGCCGCGTCCGCGCCCTCGGCCGATCCCTACGAGATCCGGCTGCGCGTTGCCGGGCGATGCGCGCGCCGAGGCGATGCGGAAGCACTCGCGCAGGAAGTGCAGACACTGCTCACCAACGGCCCCTACGGCGGCTCAGGCGATTTCATGCAGGTGCGCGAACTCATCGGCGTGCGTTCGGTGCTGGTGCCGCGCGAGGCGGTGGAAGCCCGGGTTGAAGTCCTGCAGCACGGTGCCACATGAAGCTTCGCGAGATCGCCCACGCCCGCGCCGGCGACAAGGGCGACACGCTGAACATCGCGGTGATCTGCAACGATCCGCATGACTACCCCTTGCTCGAACGAGAACTCACCGTCGAACGGGTGCGCGCCGCATTCGTCGGCATTCTGGGAAACGAGATGCGGGGCGGCGAAGTGCGGCGTTATCCCCTGCCCGGCCTGGGCGCGATCAACTTCGTGCTCGAGCAGGTGCTGGGCGGCGGGGTCACGATCTCGCTCTCCACCGACCCGCACGGCAAGAGCCTGTCCTCGGTGATGCTCGCGATCGAACTGCCTGAACCGGAAGCGATCTTTGACCGGCGACATCCGCTGAACGCGCCTCCTACGGCGTGACTCTGACCCGCTGCATCCGAGGAGATTGCTTCGCTTCGCTCGGGCCGAAAGAGATTGCGTCGCTTCGCTCGGGCCGAAAGAGATTGCGTCGCTTCGCTCGGGCTGAAAGAGATTGCGTCGCTTCGCTCGCAATGACGCCATCTACCCCGTCATTGCGAGGAGGGCAACGCCCGACGCGGCAATCTCTGCCGATAAATTGCTAACTCTAGCAATAGACTTCACCGCTTTCCCGCACCAGCTGGACCTCTGGAAACCGGAAAGTTTAACTTTTAAAGTTTCCTCTTCGCCCTTCGCTGTGCAGCGCGAATCAGAATCGGCAGACAGAAGGAAACGAAAGTGACGCGCGCGACATGGTGCGCACCTATGTAGATCGGGTCGAGGCCGAGCGCGATCGCAAGCAGCAGGTTCACATCCAGCGCCCCCGGCGAAAACGCAAGCACCAGGTCGGCGGTGCGAACCGATACCATCATCGATGTCGCAATCGCGAATGCCGCTGCGATCGCAGTGGCGACGAACAACGATCCGATCGCCGCGATGAAAAGCCGCTTCAGCACCGCCGCATCGGTGTTGGCAAAGCGCGATCCGGTGATCGCACCGGTCGTCACCATCACCGCGATCACCATCCATTGCGGCACGACCGCGCTCACCACGCCGCTGCCGTAGAGCGCGACCGCGCACAGCATCGAACCCAGCACCAGGCCTCCGGGGAAACGCAGGCGCCGCAGCAGCCACGCGCCACCCGCGCACAGCACGAGCAGCAGCACGATTTCCATCGGCGAGCCGTCATGCCGCCCCGGCACCGTTGCGATCGTGGTGGGCTCACCTACGCCGAACAGCAGGACCGCATAGGGCATGCTGATCGACAGGACCAGAACCCGCAGCGACTGGATCACCGCCACCGCGCGGGCATCGACACCGTTGTGCGCGGACAGCACCAGCACCTGGGCCATGCTCCCGGGAAAAGCAGCGAGCATCGCCGACATCGGGTCGATGCCGTGCACCCTGCGCAGGTACCAGCTCGTGCCGGCGATGATCGAGAGCATGGCGATGATCAGCATCGCGATGCTGAGTGGCCAGGTCACGATGCCGCGCAGGGTCTCGGGGGTGACCATCGCGCCTATCGCGAGCCCCATCACCACGAACGAGCCCTGCGCCGCGCGATAGGGAATGAACATCGGGCGATGCCGGATCGCCGCGATCGCGACGGCCAGCATCGAGCCGGTCAGCCAGGCCGCGGGCAGGTGCAGCGCGTTCGCAAGCGCGCCGCCTGCAAGACCGATCAGCAGGGTTTCCGCGAGACTGCGAAGCTGAGCCCGGCTCAGCCGCGTCCATCCCCTGCCGGTTTTTCCCGTCATGCTTTCGTGCGCTTGCGGTTACGAAACGAGCGCGACGTCGTGCCCGCCTGCGACGGCATTCGGCTCGTCGGGCGCCTCGTTCAGAAACTGCAGCCGCGCAAGTTCGGCATACAGGCCGCCCGCGCGCATCAGTTCGTCATGCGTGCCCACCGCATGCACCCGCCCGTGGTCGATCACCACGATCCGGTCCGCGTGCTTCACCGTCGAGAGGCGGTGCGCGATCACGATCGTGGTGCGGCCGTGCTCGAGTCGCTCGAGCGCCTGCGCCACCTTGCGCTCGCTCTCGGCATCAAGCGAACTTGTCGCCTCGTCCAGCAGCAGGATAGGCCGGTCGGCGAGCAGCGCCCGTGCGATCGCGATGCGCTGTCGCTGCCCGCCCGAAAGGCGCACGCCGCGCTCGCCAAGCTGCGTCTCGGAGCCCTCGGGCAGGCGCTCGATGAATTCCAGCGCATGCGCCGCCTCGCACGCCGCGCGCACCTCGTCGAAGCTCGCATCGGGCCGGCCGTAGCGCACGTTGTCCGCCAGGGTCGCGGCAAAAATCACCGGATCCTGCGGCACCAGTGCGATCTGCCGCCGCAACGCGCGCGGATCGCAGCCGGCAACGTCGATGCCGTCGATGGTGATGCGCCCGCTCTGCGGGTCGTAGAAGCGGAGCAGCAGGCCGAACACGGTGCTCTTGCCCGCGCCCGAAGGCCCGACCAGCGCGATCCGCTCACCCGAATGCACCTCGAACGAAAGATCGTGCAGCGCGGGTGCATCCAGGCGCGTCGGGTAGGCGAAATTCACCCGCTCGATGCGGATCTCGCCTCTCAGGCGCGCGGGCAGCGCCAAAGGCGACGCGGGCGCGCGAATCCCGGGTTCGGTTTCGAGCAGGTCCATCAGGCGCTCGGTCGCACCCGCGGCACGCTGGATCTCGCCCCAGATTTCCGACACCGTCCCTGCGCCGCTCGCCACCACCGCCGCGTAGAACACGAAGGCCGAAAGCTGTCCCGCGGTGAGACGACCGGCGATCACGTCATGCCCGCCCACCCAGAGAATCAGACCGACCGCGCAGAATCCGATCAGCATCACCACCGCGATCAGCGAGGCCTTCACCGCGATCCGCCGCACGCCGGATTTGTAGGCGGCCTCCGCGTGATCGCCAAAGCGCTGCCGGTCGGCGTCCTCGTGCGCATAGGCCTGCACCGTGCGCACCTCGTGGATCGCCTCATCCGCATACGCCGACACATCCGCCACCCTGTCCTGGCTCTCGCGCGAAAGCCGCCTCACTCGGCGGCCGACGATCAGGATGGGAATCAGCACCGCCGGCACGCCAAGCACGATAAACGCGGCGAGTTTCGGGCTGGTGATGAACAGCAGCACCGCCGCACCCACCATCATCAGGAGGTTGCGCAGGAACATCGAAATGCCGAAGCCGATCACCTGCTGCAATTGCGTGGTGTCGTTCGACAGGCGCGACACCAGTTCGCCCGAACGCGCGGTGTCGAAGAATGTAGGCGAGAGCGTGAGGATGTGCGAGAACACCGCCCGGCGAAGATCGGTGACGATGCGCTCGCCGGTGGTCATCATCAGGTAGAAGCGTGCAAACGTCGAAAGCGCAAGCAGGCAGGCAAGCGCCACCACCGCCGCAAGCGCGCCATCCAGCATTTTCGGATCGCCGCTCGCAAAACCCGAGTCCACCACATGCCGCAGGCCCTGCCCGAGCGCGAGCACGCAGCCGGCGGCGATCAGCAGCGCGACCAGCGCAACCGCAAGGCGGGACTTGTACGGAACAAGATAGGACACCAGCCGGCGCAACTGACCGGGATGCGCGCGCGGAGGTTTTTCGCCAGGAAGACCGGATGCAGGCATCGCCCAAGTCTATCGACTCCCGCGCCCGGGCGGACGGCGCGCTAGCGAACAGCACCCGCCCAAAAACGGCGGCGCGACGGAAATCTGCCCGTCGCGCCCGTGGACCAATTGCCCGGCTAGGCCTTCAGCGTCGCAAGCACCCTGTCGGGCGTGAACGGCAGGTGCGTCAGCCGCTTGCCGGTGAGCCGTACCACGGCATTGGCGATGGCCGCACCAAGGAACGGCGTGCCGATTTCGCCCAGGCCGGTCGGCCGGGTGTCTACATCGACGAACCTGACGTTCATCTCCTCGGGCAGGTCGGCCATGCGCATGACGTTGTAGTCATGGAAGTTCGACTGCTGCACCGCGCCCTCCTTGATCGTCACGCGCTCGTGCAGGATGCCGGAGATTCCGTAGATGATGCCGCTCTCGATGTTATGGAGTGCCGCCTCGGGCTGCACGATCACGCCGCCGTCGATCGCAACCCAGACCTTGTGCACGCGGATCTTTCCGGTCTTGCGGTTGAGCGAAACCTCCACCGCGCCGGCGCCGAGCGAGCCCGAGCGATCGGATATCGAAACACCGATCGCTCGTCCTGCAGGGCGCTTCGCCTTGAGATCCACCATCTGCGCGAGCGCATCGAACACCCGGCGCGCCTTGGGTGTCGCGTTCATGCGCTCGAAGCGGAACTGCAGCGGATCCATGCCCTGGTCGAGCGCGATCTGGTCGACCATGCTCTCGATCGCGAACGTATTGGTTACATGTCCGACCGCGCGCCAGTGCTTGACCTTGACGCCGTGCGATACGCCACGGCGCTCGATCAGCTGATTCGGAATGCCGTAATAGAAAGGCCGCATACCGCTTGCGAGCAGGCCTTCGCCATCTCCGACCACGCTGTGCTTCCAGCCGGTCACCTTGCCCGAGGCGTCGGTGGCGGCTTCCAGCCGCTGGAACGACTGCGGCCGGAACATGCCCTGGGCCATGTCCTCCTCGCGGGTCCAGATCAACTTGACCGGACGCCGCACCGCCTTGGCGATCAACGCGCACTCGGCAACGTAATCGCCCAGCGTGCGCCTGCCGAAACCGCCTCCCATGAAGCACTGGTTGAAGCTCACCTGCTCCGGCTTCATGCCAAGTGCAGTGGCCACCGCACTGACCGAGTCATCGGGCTGCTGGCTACCTTCCCACACTTCGACCCGATCGCCCGCTTCGTTGATGCGAACCACGGCATTGAGCGGTTCCATCTGCGCGTGATACGCGTAGTCGCCGCGGAATTCGGTCTTGTAGGTTCTGGCTGCAGAAGCGAACGCCGCCTGCACATCGCCTTTCGCATCGATCTTCGCCACCTGTGCGGTGGCATCGTCCTGCACGCGCCGATAGTCCTCCAGGGCCCGCTCGGAATCAAAGCCTTCGGCCTTGGCCTTTTTCCAGTTGACCTTGAGCGCACCGCGTGCCACGCGCGCGCTGGCGAAGCTGTCGGCCACCACCGCGATCGCATTGGGCAGCTTGACCACCGCGATCACACCGGACATGCGCCTGACTTCCTCCTCGTTCCAGGACTCGGGCTCGGCCGACGCAGCAAGTCCCGTCACCTCCCAGACCTTGCGCTGTGCATCGTGGACCGGCGAATGCAGACTCGACGCATACACCATACCGGGCAATCGAACGTCCATCGCGAACTGCGCGCTGCCGTTGACCTTTGACGGAATGTCGCGTCGCGGCACGGACTTGCCGATAAGACGGAAGTCCTTCCTTTGCTTGAGCTCCTTCGGGTCGACCGCGGGCAGAGTCCCCGGCACTTCGCCGAATGCGGCAATTTCGCCGTATCCGAGCCGCTGGCCGTTGGCCGGGTTGACCACGAATCCGGGTTCGGTCCGGAGCAACGCCGCGTCGACGCCCCATTTCTGCGCAGCATTGGCAACCAGCACCTTGCGCACCTGCGCACCGGCGATGCGAAGCTGCGGGTAATACAACTGCACCGCCCGGCTGCCTACGATCCACATCTGCCTTCCCGCCGCCCCCGAGGGATTCGGATAGCCGTATTTCTCCGGCTCCGGCGGTGCCCATTCGAGTTTCACCTTCGACCAGTCCGCGTCCATCTCCTCGGCGAGAATCAGCGGCAGCGAGGTCATCGTCCCCTGCCCCATCTCGGCCCCGGCGGTGAGAATGGTGACGGTGCCATCGGGTGCGATCCGCACCCAGGGCGTGACGAAGGCATTCGCCATGGCGTTCGCCTGCGCCTGCGACATCAGGCGGATGCCGTCACTGCCGACCGCGGCGCAGAAGGCGAGACCTCCCATCGAGGCGAGGAAGCTGCGGCGGGTCATGCCGCTCTGGGTTTCATGAACTTCGGTGGCCTGCAATTCAGGAGCCGTGCTTTTGATGCGCGCGTTCATGGCTCAGGCTCCCTTCGAGGCTTGTTCGATCGCCGCGATGATGCGGTGATAGGTACCGCAGCGGCAGATGTTGCCGTTCATGTGCGAGACGATCTGCGCACGGCTAGGCTTTCTGGTTTTCGAGAGAAGCTCGGCCGCCTTCATGATCTGGCCCGACTGGCAGTAGCCGCACTGCGGCACCGCCTGATCCACCCACGCCTGCTGCAGAGGGTGCTTCGATTCCGGCGACAGTCCCTCGATCGTGGTGACCTTCTTGCCCTCGACCGCCGACAGTGGCGTGACGCAGGAACGCACCGCGCGTCCGTTGACATGCACGGTGCAGGCGCCGCACAGGCTCGCACCGCAGCCGTATTTGGTTCCGGTGAGGCCGAGCTCGTCGCGCAGCGCCCACAGAAGCATCGTCTGGGCATCGCTTGCAACCGTCGCCGGCTTGCCGTTCAGCGTGAATGAAGCCATGTGCTCCTCCTCTTTGTGTGTACCGAAGATCGCCGGGACAGGCGTGCCTGTCGCGATACCTTTCGCGCGGTCGCCGTTTCTGTTCCGGACGGTGCGTCTCTGTCCGTGCAGCGCCGGCCATCCTACGCCGCGACAGCGGACGGCGCAAAACCGGTGCGCGGACAAAGCGCGCCCGAAAGCGCAAGGTCCCCGCACCGTCGAATCCGCGCCCATAATCCGTAGCTCGAATCCAGCGAAATTTCCGTTACGTGTCCTACCACCCGAAAAGCCTGCCGCGCCATTTCCCCTGTCCCTGCCAGAGCAAGGCGGATGACCCGGCGCCGTACAGCGCCTGCTGCCAGCCCTGGCACGCGGGAATCGCCACCGGGACGTTCGCGCCCACGCCGGAAATTCTCATGCGCTCGCGCTACAGCGCCTATGTCGTGGGCGATATCGCCTACCTGCTCGCGACCTGGCATCCGTCCACCGCGCCCGGCGATCTCGACCTCTCGCCAGTGAAATGGATAGACCTCGATGTTCGTCACTGCGAAGAAGCGGGCGACGCGGGCGTGGTGGAGTTCGTCGCGCGCTGCCGCGTGAACGGCCGCGCGCAGCGCATGCACGAGATCAGCCGCTTCGTGCGCGAGGAAGGCCGCTGGTACTACATCGACGGGCAGATGTTCGAGGACGACTGATCGGAACGGTGCGCCGCCTACGGAGCTCAGCGACCTGGGGAATCGCTGATCAAGTCCAATTTCGAGGCTTGAAGGTTCAGCGTTCCCTCTGGGATGGGGGAGTTACGAGGGGGCGTAGCCCCCTTGTTCAGTGGCTCCCTAGGCGCTTCGCAGCCTGAACACCCGTATCAGCCAGATCGCGAGCATCGGCAGCGCGAAGCTGATGATCGTCGCGGTCACCAGCAGGATGCCGAGGTCGCTGTAATCCGCAGGCGTGGTCACCAGGCCGGTCCTCGGGTTCTTGACTTCGCGCGTCACGATGAATGCCGCGTTCAGGTACTGCGTGCCGAGTTGCGCCGCCGATAGCGCGAGATTGGTGAAGGACGCCATCACCGCGAAGAACGTGGCCTTCAGCCGCTCCGGCGCGGAGTTCGCGATCCAGGCGAGCATCGGGATCATCGCGATCTGGCCAAGCGGCGATTCGAGCGCGGTGTCCACCAGCGCGATGAAGCGCGCGTCCACCACGCCGCCGGTGTGCGCCGCGGTCCAGTGGTGAACGCCGTAAAACATCGCAAGCGTGGGGAGTGTGAGGAAGGTACCCACCACGGTGAGAAAACCCACGATATAGGAGATAGAACGCTCGGCCATGAAGCGCCGGAACACGAACATGCCGGCGAGCGTGAGCACGCTTGCGATCAGCGACAGCAGCGCGAGGAACTGCTGGTCGAATTTAAGCTCGTCGATCATCCACCAGGTGGAGCCTGCGCCCGGCCCCGGCACCGCGCGGAACACGAAGATCACGATCGCGGTGCCGATCAGCACCCGCCGCGCATCCGGATCGAGTTCGCGGGTGAGTTGCGCGATCAGGAACAGTACGATGACCATCGAGACGCCGAACACGATCTCCTGCGCGTAAGCCACGCGGCCCAAGCCGAGCGCGAGCGACACCGCCGCAAACGCGAGGCCGCCGCCCAGAATCCACCAGTTGATCGGCGGCCGTTCCACGTCGCGCTCGAGCATAGCGGCGATTTCCGCCTTCGCGTGCCCGAGCTTCGCCAGCCGCGCATGGTCGCGGCGGCGCAGGAAGGTGGCGAGCGCCACGCCCGCCACCGACACCAGCGGAATGATCAGGGCGAGTTCGTAGATGCCGCGGTAGGCCGCGGCCCGCATGTCCTCGGAGAGTTTCGCCACGCCATCGAGCAGGAGCACGTTCACCGCCGAGACCAGCAGGCTGCCGCCGATGATCGCCACCCGGCCGAGGGTCTGCATCGTGGTGTGCATCAGCCGCAGCTGTTCGGGCGACACCGCCTTACCGTTGTCGTCCACGTGCGGCACCGCCTCCACCGTCATCGCGTCGGCCACCACGTCCTGCACCACATAGCCCACCGGCGCGAGCAGCGCGGCGAGCACGTACCAGGCCTCGATCGGCATCGTCGCCGCCATCGCATCCGTGTGACCGAGCAGGCCGACCATGATCAGCAGGCTCGCCGCGATCAGCGATGCACCGAGATAAACCAGCAGCGATTTCCAGCGCCAGATCAGGTCCACCAGGTGCCCGAGCGGCATCTTGAGCGCCCAGGGTAGTCCGCCCCAGAAGCCGAGCGCGGCGAGGAACTCCGCCGACAGTCCGAGCCGTTCCTTCACATAGAACACCCCGACGATGCCGGTGAGTCCCGAAATACCGGCGGCGACATACACCATCAGCGGCGGCAGGTAGGACAGGCGCATCTGCCGCACGAGTTCGAGGAAGTTGCGGTCGATCCAGCCATAAAGGGCTGCAGAAAATCGTGAGAGGCTCATGCGAATCCACGCCGGTGGGAGATCAGCGCGCAAGCCTAGCAGCCCTCAAGCCGCGCGTCAGATTGATTCACTGTCCATGTATCCGGTGGCATCGGCAGGCGGCGCTAGAATGTTGACATCACGAGGAGGAGACACAACCATGAACGCCGTTGTCCAACCGAACAGCAAGACCACCCTGCTTGAACGCGCCCGCGCGCTGCGGCCGCTGATCGACAAGTTCGGCCCGGCGCACGAAGCGCAGGGCGAGCTTGCTCCCGAAGTCGTGCAGGCGCTGCACGACGGCGATTTCTTCGGCATGTGGGCACCGAAGTCGCTCGGCGGCTACGAGACGTACCCTGTCGAGGCGCTCGAGGTGCTGGAGGAAATTTCGTATGCCCACGGCTCCACCGGCTGGGTGCTGATGGCGACCGCACTGTCCACCGGCACCGCCGGCGCCTTCGTCAGTGACGACTATGCGAAGAAGGTGTTCTCGTTCGGGCGTTTTCCGGTCGTAGGCGGCCAGGGCTCGCCCGGCGGCAAGGCGGTCGTCACGAAAGGCGGTTTTATCCTGAGCGGCGACTGGAACTACGGTTCGGGCGTGAAGCACGCGGATTTCATCCATACCGGCGCGGTAATTTATGAAGCCGACGGCAAGCCGCGTCCCGGCAAAAACGGCATGCCGGAGATCCGCGTGTTCGTCGTCCCGCGCGGCGATTTCACCTACGGCGGCAACTGGGATGTGCTCGGCCTGCGTGCCACCGGCAGCATCGATTATTCCTGCCGCGACGTGTTTGTCCCCGAAGGCGGCTCGCATATCACCGACACCAACGTGCCCCTGCGCGGCGGATCCCTGTTCCGCCTCGGCATCCGCGGCCTGTCCACCATCTGCCATATCGGTTTCACGCTCGGCGTGGCCCGCCGGATGCTCGACGAGATCGCACTGGTAGCGCAGACCAAGCAGAGCCGCCTCGGCAACCTCGCCGACAACCCGAGTTTCCTCGAGGACTACGGCACAGCCGAAGCCAAGGTGCGCTCTATACGCGCGCTGATATTCGAGACCTTCGGCGATATCGAGAAGACGCTGAAGGCGGGCGGCGAACCGTCCACGCGGCAATGGACACTCTCGCGCCTGTGCCTCAACCACGTCACCTGGAGCATGGCCGAGGTGACGAGTTTCGCGTTCTACGCCGGAGGTGGCACCTCGCTTCGCGAAGGCCCGCTGCAGCGGTGCTTCCGCGACATGCACGCCGCGACCCAGCACCTCACCTCCTCGCCCAAGGTCCGCGCCGACTGCGCGCGCGAACTCGCGGGGCTTGCGAAGGGCAAGGTCTGGGGCTTCATGGGACTGGCCGACCCGGCCTGATCGTCCGGCAGAACTTCCACGATGCAGGCGATCGCCTGCGCAAGCGCGAATTGCCACCGTCTCCGGCGGTAACGCATACTTGCGCCCTCGATGAACACGTCCCCCACACTCACCGGCCGCCGCTTCGAGGTCCGCTACCGCATCCGCGCCGCGACGCTTGACGCCGCGCGCGAGGCCGCAGCCGCGCTCGCGCTCGAACAAAGCGTCGAGGTGCCGATGGATGCGGTGTTCGACGAGGGCGTGCGCGATCACATCGTCGGCCGGGTGATCTCGGTCGAGCCCTCCGCCGAAAGGCGGTTCACTGCGGCCGATGGCAGGTTTGATGTTCGCGTGGCGCTCGCCACCGACACCACCGGCGACGACGTCGCGCAGACGGTGAACATGCTGTTCGGCAACAGTTCACTGCTCGATCATGTGGAACTCGTCGATGCGGATCTGCCGGATTCGCTTGTACGCGCCTGCGGCGGGCCGCGCTTCGGCATCGAGGGCCTGCGACGGCTCACCGGTGCGACCGGCCGTGCGCTCACCTGCGCCGCGCTGAAGCCCCAGGGTCTGCCGGTGGAGGAACTCGCGCGCCTGTGCCACACCTTCGCCGCCAACGGCATCGACATCATCAAGGACGACCACGGCATCTCGGACCAGCACTACTCGCCCTTTCTCGCGCGAGTGCGTGCCTGCCAGCGCGAGATCGAGCGTGCCGGGAAGGAAACCGGTCGCCGCGCGCTGTATGCGCCCAGCCTCGTCGGCTCGCCGAAGGCGTTGTACGAACGGGCAAAGATCCTTCGCGACGAAGGCGTGGGCGCGGCGCTTGTCGCGCCGGTGCTGATCGGCCTGCCGGTGTTCCAGGAACTTGTCGCCGAGCACCTGAACGTTCCGGTGCTCGCGCATCCCGCCTATGCAGGCGCGGCGCGGGTGGCCCCGCCCTTCCTGCTCGGGCGCCTGTTCCGCCTGCTCGGCGCGGATGCGGTGATCTACCCGCACTTCGGCGGGCGCTTCGCGTATTCGGAGGCCACCTGCCGGGACATCGCGCAGACAGCGCGTTCGGCGTGGGGCAATGCGCATGCGACGCTATCGGTGCGTTCCAGCCTGCCGGTGCCCGCGGGCGGCATGAGCGTGGATCGCGTGCGCGAACTGGTTGATTTCTACGGACGCGACGTGATGCTTCTGATCGGCGGCTCGCTGCTGCGCTCGGGCCCCCAATTGCCGGAACGGACACGCGAGTTCGTGCGCAACGTCGCCGCCGCCTCCGAAGGAGTCCCCGCATGAGCGTCAAACCGGTGCGCCCCTTCTCCTCCAACTTCCGCTGGGACGGCGTGGAACTGCTGCGCTACAAGGAAGAGGGCAGCGCGCCATTCCGCGACGTGACGCGGCAGGTGCTGTTCGAGGACCCGTCGATCGCCGCGCAATTGCGTTACTTCGAAGTGAGTCCCGGTGGTTACTCCACGCTCGAGCGCCACCAGCATGCGCACGCAGTGCTTATCCTGCGCGGCCGGGGTCGAGTGCTCCTCGGCGACACGGTGCATGAGCTGAACACCAACGACCTGGTGAGCATCCCGGGAATGGTGTGGCACCAGTTCCGCCCCTCCGGCGACGCACCGCTCGGCTTTCTTTGCATGGTGAACGCGGACCGCGACAAGCCGCAGCTGCCCGGTGCCGACGATCTTGCCGAGCTTCGAATACATCCGGCGGTTGCCGCGTTCATAGGCATCTGAACTGCCGGTCGCGTCCAGGGTTATGCCGAATCCGGTATGGAAATTGCCCGCTTTCATTTGCGGGCTCTAGGGTTTCTTTATAAAAGTTTAAGAATTACGGCCAGCTGACGGATGCGGCAATCCGGCGTGAACCCGCGTAGGATGGCGCCAGCGCGCCCTTCCCACCCAAGGAGAATCCCGATGACCGAGTCGATGCCCGCCCTGCTCACCTGCCTGTCGCTGGTGATGTACGTCGCCTTCGCGCTGAACGTCGGCCGTGCGCGCGGCAAGTACAAGATCGCTGCCCCCGCCACGACCGGTCACCCGCATTTCGAACGGATTTTCCGGGTGCAGCAGAACACGCTAGAACATCTGGCGATCTTCCTGCCGAGCATGTGGCTGTTCACGAGCTACGTGTCGATCGGCTGGGCCTCGGTGCTTGGCGCGGTGTGGATCGCGGCCCGCATCTGGTACGGCATCGAATACGCCCGCGAGGGCGGCAAGCGCGGTCCCGGATTCGGGCTCTCGTTTGCTGCGGTGGCGATCCTGCTCGTCGGCGCGATCATCGGCATCATCGCCGCGATGGCCCGTTCGTAGGAGCGGCCAGGGAAGCGCAGATCCATTGCCCGAACGCCGACGTTCCTGACGAGCTTCCCTCTCTGGATCGGGGGATTTACAAGGGGGCGCCGCCCCCCCCTTGTTCAAGCTCTCTCTTTAGCCGAGCCGCGCCTCGAGCTCGGTGATCCAGTGCCGCACCGGGCGATCGGCCGCAGCGTCGAGATGCATCTGGCAGCCGATGTTGGCGGTCAGGATCATCGCAGGCTCGCCCGAACCGAGCGCCTCCAGCTTGTTCACGCGCAGGCGATTCGAAAGATCCGGCTGCAGGATCGAATAGGTGCCGGCCGAGCCGCAGCAGAGATGACTGTCCGGCACCGGCGTGAGTTCGAAGCCAAGACGCGCAAGCAGCCGCTCGGGCAGGCCTTTCAGTTTCTGGCCGTGCTGAAGGGTGCAGGGTGCGTGAAACGCCACTTTTCCTGAAGCAGGCCGAAGACTTGCCGCCGTCAGCGCGCCGCGCTCGGTTTCGTTCCAGAGCACTTCCACCAGATCCAGCGCCAGTTCGCTGATGCGCCTTGCCTTGTCCGCATAGATCGGATCGCGGGCGAGCAGGTGGCCGTACTCGCGCACCATCGCGCCGCAACCCGAAGCAGTCATCACGATCGCCTCCGCCCGCGCACTTCCTTTCGCTTCCACCAGCGGCCACCAGGCATCGATCACGCGGCGCATGTCATCCAGCCCGTCCGCCTGCCGGTCAAGGTGATAGCGAAGCGCGCCGCAGCAGCCCGCCGAGGGCGCTTCGACGAGCGAGATGCCCAGCCTGTCGAGCACGCGCGCGGCCGCGGCGTTGGTGTCCGGCGCAAGCGACGGCTGCACGCAGCCCGCCAGCGCGATCATGCGGCGCGCATGCCGCGGCGCGGGCCACGCGCCGGGATCGCGCGCGGGCGCCGGCACCTTGGCCGCAAGCGCAGACGGCAACACGGGTTTCACGAGACGACCGAGCGCAACCAGCGGCGCAAACAGCGCGCCGCGACTGAGCACCGCCGCCATCGCGCCGCGTTTCAATCCTTCGAACACGCTGCGACCGACCTTGTCGTCCACCATCTTCTTACCGATGTCGATCAGGCGACCGTACTCCACACCCGAGGGACAGGTGGTCTCGCAGGAACGGCAGGTCAGGCAACGATCCAGATGCGACTGCGTCTTCGCGGTCGGCTCGACGCCTTCGAGCACCTGCTTGACGAGGTAGATGCGCCCGCGCGGCCCGTCGAGTTCATCGCCGAGCAACTGGTAGGTCGGGCAGGTCGCGGTGCAAAAGCCGCAGTGCACGCACTTGCGCAGGATCGCATCCGCATCCTTCCCCTCGGGGGTATTTTTTATCCAGGATGCTAGATTGGTTTGCATGTACCTCAGATCCCCGGATACATCCGGCCGCGATTGAGTATTCCCGCGGGATCGAACTGCTTTTTCAGGTTGCGATGCAGCCTGAGCATCGTCTCCGGCAGCGGGTGGAACACGCCCTCGCTTCGGTCGCCGCCGCGAAACAGCGTCGCATGTCCACCGACACGGGCCGCAACCGCACGCATCGTTGCGGCATCCGCGGTGGAGCGCATCCAGCGAAGTCCGCCGCCCCATTCGATCAGATGCCGAATGCGCTTCTCGCTTTCCGCATCGCCCGGAAGTCCTACCGGAGGCGCCACCGAAGGAAGGGAAAGCCGCCAGAGCGGCGCATCGCCTGCGAAGAACGGGTCGGTCTGCTCGCGAATGCCGTTCCAGAAATCAGCGGCCTGCGGCTCGTCCACAAGCCCGCCCCCCAGTTTCTCCCGCGCCGCACGCACCGCCGCCACCGCGCCGGAGAGCCTGAGCGTGAGCACGTCCGCATGCCACACACTTGCCGACACCGGCAACGGCTGCGCGCCCCAGCGATTCAATGCTTCTAGCGCACGGTCTTCGGGCATTTCAAATCGCAGCGTCGCCTCCGCCGGCGGGCGCGGCAGCGTCTTGATCGAGACTTCGAGCACGATGCCGAGCGTGCCGAGCGCACCCGCCATCATTCGCGAGGCATCGTAGCCGGCGACGTTTTTCATCACGCGGCCGCCGAAATCCAGCACCGTGCCACGGCCGTCCATCACTTTCGCGCCGAGAATGAAATCGCGCAACGCGCCGGCGCTTGAGCGACGCGGGCCGGACAAGCCCGCCGCCACCGTGCCGCCAACCGTGGCACCCGTGCCACCCACCCCGGTACTTGCGCCGAAGTGCGGCGGCTCGAAGGCTAACCATTGGCCCTTGTCTGCGAGCTCGGATTTCAGGTCGGCAAGCGGCGTTCCGCAACGCGCGGTAACCACCAGTTCGGTCGGGTCGTAGTCGACGATGCCGGCGTACCCGCCGAGGTCCAGCACGTCGCCTTCGAGCGCGCCACCGTAGAAGTCCTTGGTGCCGCCGCCGCGCAGGCGCAGCGGTGTTCCGGCGCTGGCTGCGGCGCGGATGCGTTCAGCGAACCCGGCAATGTCGCTCATCGACCCTCCGGGCTCATTGCGAGGAGCGCAGCGACGTGGCAATCCCACCCGGCACGACCCCAAGGCAGATTGCTTCGCTGCGCTCGCAATGACGAGCATTGCAAGTGCAATGGTGCGCCATGACGGTGGCTCATCATCAGTATCGCGGCAGTTCGGGATGAGGCAACACACCCCCCTTCACATGCATGCGCCCGTACTCGGCGCAGCGGTGAAGCGTCGGGATGTTCTTGCCGGGATTGAGCAGGCCGTCGGGATCGAAGGCGCGCTTGATGCCGCGAAACGCCTCGAGTTCGTCCGCGCCGAACTGCGTGCACATCTGGTTGATCTTCTCGATGCCCACACCGTGTTCGCCGGTGATGGTGCCGCCGACAGCGACGCACATCTCCAGCACTTCGCCCGCGAACTCCTCGGTGCGGCGCAGCTGGTCCGGGTCATTGGCATCAAACAGGATCAGCGGATGCAGGTTGCCATCGCCCGCGTGGAACACGTTCGGGCAGCGCAGTCCGTACTTGATTTCGCAGGCGGCAATGAATCGCAGCACTTCGCCGAGGCGCTTGCGCGGGATGGTGCCGTCCATGCAGTAATAGTCGGGCGAGATCCGCCCCACCGCGGGAAAGGCCGCCTTGCGCCCCGACCAGAAGCGAAGCCGCTCGGACTCGTCGCGCGAGACCTGGAAGGCAGTGGCGCCGGCGCCTTCGAGCACCGCGATCATGCGCGAGAGCTCTTCTTCCACTTCCTCCGACGTGCCATCGGATTCGCACAGCAGGATCGCGGCGGCATCGAGGTCATAGCCCGCGCGCACGAACTCCTCCACCGCACGGGTGGCGGGCTTGTCCATCATCTCCAGGCCCGCGGGGATGATGCCGGCGGCGATGATCGCCGCCACCGCATCACCCGCCTTTTCCACATCGTCAAACGAGGCGAGGATCACCCGCGCCGTTTCGGGTTTGGGCACCAGTTTCACCGTGACCTCGGTGATCACCCCGAGCATGCCCTCGGAGCCGTGCATAAGCGCAAGCAGGTCGTAGCCCGGTGCATCCAGGGCTTCCGATCCGAACTCGACCGGCTCGCCCTCGATCGTGAATCCCTTCACGCGCAGAACGTTGTGCACGGTGAGACCGTATTTCAGGCAATGCACGCCGCCGGAATTCTCAGCCACGTTCCCGCCGATGGAGCACGCGATCTGCGAGGACGGATCGGGCGCGTAGTACAGGCCGTAGGGCGCCGCCGCCTCGGTGATCGCGAGATTGCGCACGCCCGGCTGCACCCGCGCGATGCGCGCGAGCGGCTCCACTGCAATGATGCGCATCATCCGCGCCATCGACAGCAGCACGCCCTCGCCCGAGGGCAGCGCCCCACCCGACAGGCCGGTGCCCGCACCGCGCGCGATCACCTGCACCTTGAGTTCGTTGCACACCCGCAGCACCGCCTGCACTTCCGCGTCGTTTGCGGGCATGGCCACGACCATCGGCGTCTGGCGATAAGCCGAAAGTCCGTCGCACTCGTAGGGACGCGTGTCTTCGGCTGCGAACAACAGCGACTCCTCAGGCAGCAACGGCGCAAGACGCGCTACCACCTCGGCCTGGCGGATGAAATTGATGCCCTGTGGACGTTCGCTCACGTGTGTGCCAGTGCAAACGATCTCTTAACCGCCAAGGCGCCAAGAGGGCCAAGAAGCAAAAAACAAAACCAGAAGGCTTCGGAACAGGGAGGGCGGGAGAGCCCGTCCTCCCCGTTACCCCTCCCACCCCGACAAAGCCCGCGTCGAGCGGGCTTTGTCCAAGTACGACTTTCTTGGCGACCTTGGCGTCTTGGCGTCTTGGCGGTAAAAGATAGCCCGGCACAATGTGACGCTGCGTGCGATGTCGGACTCATCCCTTCGCCACCTCATGCCCGCCCATCATCTCCAGCGCCTTCACCATGCCGGAGTGGTCCCAGGCGCGTCCGCCGTTGGCGACGCAGACCGAGAACAGTTGCTGCGCAGTCGCCGTGTTGGGCAGGGGGAGGCCGAGCGCTCGCGCGCCGTCGAGCGCAAGACCTAGGTCCTTCTGGTGCAGTTCGATCCGGAAGCCGGGATCGAAGGTGCGCTTGATCATGCGCTCGCCGTGCACTTCCAGAATTTTCGACGAAGCGAACCCGCCCATCAGGGCCTGGCGCACCTTCGCGGGATCAGCGCCCGCCTTGGAGGCGAACAGCAGCGCCTCGCTGACCGCCTCGATCGTCAGTGCAACGATGATCTGGTTCGCAACCTTGCAGGTCTGGCCGTCGCCGGCGCCGCCCACGAGTGTGATGTTCTTGCCCATGAGTTCGAACAGCGGCTTCACCTTGGCGAAGCCTGCCTCGGTGCCGCCGACCATGATGGTGAGCGAGGCCGCTTTGGCGCCGACCTCGCCGCCGGAGACCGGCGCGTCCAGCCAGTCGCAGCCGAGCGCTTCGATCCGCGCGGCAAAGTCCTTGGTCGCGATCGGCGAGACGGAACTCATGTCCACCACCGCCTTGCCTTTCGTCAATCCCGCGGCGACGCCGTTTTCGCCGAAGAGCACCTTCTCCACATCCGGCGTGTCGGGCAACATCAGGAAGACGATATCGGCGCGCATCGCGACATCCTTCGCCGAGGCGCAGGCCTTGCCGCCCTTGTCGACGAAGTCCTGCGGAACGCCGCTTCGCGTGTTCAGGAACACCTCGTGACCTGCCTCGATCAGATGGCCCGCCATCGGCTTGCCCATGATGCCCAGACCAATGAATCCGAGTTTTGCCATGACGACTCCCTTGATTCCGTTCTTACTGCTGCTGTTGTTGCTGTTGTCGAGCCTGCTCGCGCTGGCGCCAGGTCGCATACCAGCCGAGCGTGTCCTCGGTGCGCGGCAGCGACGGCATGTACTCTGCGCCGACCCAGCCGCTGTAGACGATCCGGTCGAGCACCTCGAATAGATGCGTGAAATTCAGCTCGCCCGTGCCCGGTTCGTGCCGGCCGGGAACATCCGCGAACTGGATATGGCCGATATGCGGAAGAATCTCCTCCACCGTCCGCGAAAGATCGCCTTCCATGATCTGCATATGGAAGAAGTCGTACTGGATCGCGATGTTCGGCACGGCGGCCTCTTCGATCAATGCGATCGCCTGCCGGGAATGCCGCAACCAGAATCCGGGTAGGGTGCGGGTGTTGATCGGCTCGATCACCAGCTGTATGCCGTGGCGCCCGAGTTCACCCGCCGCGTAGCGGATGTTCGAGATGAAGGTCTGACGCAACTTCGCGTCGTCGGTTTTCGGCGGCGCAAATCCTGCGAGGCAGTTCATCCGCGGCACGCCAAGCGCGCGGGCGTACTCGATGCCTTTCGCCACGCCGTCGCGGAACTCCGACATCTTCGAGGGCAGGCAGGCGATGCCGCGCACGCCGGTGGAAAAATCCCCCGCCGGCAGATTGGTCAGCACCACCTCCACGCCCGCAGCCCTGGCGCGCTCGGCGAGCATCGCCTTGTCGTACGCGTAGGGAAACTGGATCTCGACGCCGCGAAAGCCCGCGCGTGCCGCCCGCTCGAAGCGATCGGGCAGGTCGACGTCGGTGAACAGGGTGCTGATATTGGCGCTGAATCTCGGCATGGTCAGCGCATGTTAGGCGGTGTGCCGTCGGGATTCAATCCGACGCGAATCACATCCCGGATTGCGGGATGCGGGCATGCTCGCGACGTTCTTCAGCTTATTCCGACTCCGGTATCAGAATCACCCGCTTTCAGGCGTCTTCTCTTGGGTTTTCATATGAAAGTTCAAGAATTACGCCGTTACAGGACGACGGTTTCACCGTATGTCAACGGGAGACGGACTCAGGCCGTGCGCATCCTCGCCACCGGCCGCTCGTCGATCGGGATGTTCACCAGGGTGGCCATGACCGACAGGCCGATCGCAATGATCCAGACCATGTCGTACGAGCCGGTGGCATCGAAGACCAGCCCGCCCATCCAGCTGCCGAAGAAGCTGCCCATCTGGTGGAACAGGAACACGATGCCGCCGAGCATCGCCAGATGCCGCACGCCGAACATGCCCGCGACCACGCCGTTGGTGAGCGGCACGGTGCCCAGCCAGGTGAGCCCGAAGAGCGCGGCAAAGAGATACGCCACCAGCGGCGTGGTGGGCAGCAGCAGAATGCCCGCGAGAAGGAACCCGCGCACCGCATACAGGCCGGCCAGCAGCGAGGCGCGCGGGAAGCGGTCGCCAAGCCAGCCGGCGAGGAAGGAGCCCGCGATGTTGAACAGCCCGATCAGCGCCAGCGCCACCGTGCCGTCTCGCGCGGTGAGGCCCTTGTCCAGAAGGAACGAGGGGAAATGCGTGCCGATGAACACGATCTGGAAGCCGCAGGTGAAGTAACCGAAGCTCAGCAACCAGAACCCCTTGTTGGCGCAGGCCTCGGAAAACGCTTCCTTCATGCCGATGCCGGCAGAAGGTGGCTGCCCGTGATAGCCGATATCGCGCACGCCGTAGCCCAGCGGCACCATGGCGGTTGCGACGAACACCCACACCAGCAACGTGGTGTGCCAGCCGAAAACGGAAATCAGCACCAGCGCGATCGGCAGCATCGCGAATTGGCCGAAGGACCCCGCCGCGCTGGCAATGCCGGCGATGCTCGAGCGCCGCTCCGGCGGATACGCGCGCCCCAGGCCGCCAAGGATGATGTTGAAGGTGGTCGAGGACATGCCGATGCCGCAGAGCACGCCGAGCGCAAGCGTGAACACCAGCGCGGAGCTGGTCGTCGCCATGATGGCGAGGCCCACTGCGTACAAAGCAGAACCGACCATCACCACCTTCCCCGCGCCGAAGCGGTCGGCAAGCATGCCGGTGATCGGCTGGGTGAATCCCCAGAGCAGGTTCTGCAGCGCAATCGCGAAACTGAACACCTCGCGGCCCCAGCCGTTGTCGGCCGACACCGGTTGCAGGAAAAGTCCGAAGCTGTGCCGGATTCCCAGAGCAAGCGTGAGCACGATGCTGCCGCACACGAGCATCAGGCCCGCGTTGCCGAGTTTGTTCTTCAACGTCCGTTTTCTCCTGTGTCGCACTGCACGGTTCTGGGTCGCCGAGCTGATGCGAGCGAACTATACCGCGTCAGGCGCAACGGCCGAGGTGACGATCCGGAAAAACCCACGGGCTTTGCTACCATGTCGACCTGTCCCTTCCGGTCCTGCCCCTTGGCCTCCGCCCGCTTCCGCCAACCCGCCCTGCTTCGTCTGTTTCCCTTCCTGCGTTGGTGGCCGATGGTCAGCCGCGGCACGGTGCGTGCAGATCTGCTCGCAGGCCTGGTTGGCGCGCTGGTAGTGCTGCCGCAGGGCGTGGCCTTCGCGACACTCGCCGGCATGCCGCCGGAATACGGACTGTATTGCGCGATGGTGCCAACGCTGGTGGCCGCGCTCTGGGGCTCGTCAATGCACGCGGTGACCGGCCCGACGAACGCGGTGTCCCTGATCGTGTTCGCGACGCTAGCCCCGCTCGCCGCGCCGGGCTCCCCGGATTACGTCAGCCTCGCGCTCACGCTCGCCTTCATGTGCGGCGTGCTGATGATCACACTCGGCGCGCTCGGGCTCGGCAGCCTGGTCAATTTCATCTCGCATACGGTAGTCGTCGGCTTCACCGCGGGTGCAGGGCTGTTGATCTTCGCCAGCCAGCTGCGCGGTTTTCTCGGGATCGATATTCCCCGGGGAAGTTCCTTCTTCCGCTCCGTCTATATCGCGATCTCGGATCCGGGCGCGATCCAGCTCTGGACACTTAGCATCGGCGTGATCACCGTGCTCGCGGGACTGGCGGGGCGGCGCTACCTTGCGCGCGTCCCCTACATGATCACCGCGATGCTTGCGGGATCGCTCGCCGCCGCCGCCGCAAATGCCTCATTCGGTGCGGAGCGCACCGGCATACGCCTGCTCGGCGCGCTGCCCGGCGGGCTGCCCCCGCTGTCGCACCCCGACCTGTCGCTCGATGTGCTCCAAAGCCTCGCCGGCGTGGCGATCGCGGTCACCCTGCTCGCTCTCACCGAGGCGATTTCGATCGGCCGCTCGATCGGCATCAAGTCGGGGCAACGCATCGACGGCAACCAGGAGTTCATCGGGCAGGGCGTGGCCAATGTCGCCGCCAGCTTTTTCTCCGGCTACCCGGCGGCCGCATCCTTCAACCGCAGCGGCGTGAATTACGACGGCGGTGCGCGCACGCCGCTTTCGAGCGTGTTTTCGTCGGTGATCCTGGTCGTGATCGTGATCGCCGTCGCGCCGCTGGCGGCCTATCTCCCGATCGCGACCATGTCCGGAGTCCTGTTCCTCGTGGCCGTCGGCCTGCTCAATACAGACGAGATTCGCAGGATCACCTCCGCCAGTCGCGCGGAAGCGGGGGTGCTCTACGGAACCCTGTTGGCCACACTGCTCTTGAATCTCGAGATCGCGATACTCGTGGGAGTGATCGCATCGCTGTTTCTCTACCTGCACCGGACCTCCCGCCCGCACATGCGCAGCATCGTTCCCGATCCGCGCCACCCCGAGCGCAAGGTGACCGAAGTGGAAGGCGATCTCGGGGAATGCCCTCAGCTGAAGCTGCTTCGCATCGAGGGCTCGATCTATTTTGGTGCGGTGAACCATGTCGAGCAGTACCTGGACACGCTTCGCGAAGTCGCCCCCGGCCAGAAGCACCTGCTCCTGATGTGCAAGAGCATCAATTTCGTCGACGTCGCGGGCGCGGAGGTTCTCGCAAACGAGGCCCGCAAACGTCGCGCGGCGGGCGGTGCGCTTTATCTCTACAGCCTGCGCAAACCGGTCGAGGCGATGCTCGAACGCGGCGGCCACATGGAGGACATCGACCGCGACCGGGTCTACCGTGGCAAGGAAGAAGCGATCGCGGCGGTTTTTGAACGACTCGACCGCGCTGTGTGCTCACGCTGCACCGCGCGCATCTTCAACGAGTGCAAGACCCTGCCGCCGCCGGTCACCGAATGAACCCTCCAATGAAACGACTGCGACATCGACTGCTCGTCGGTGCACTGGTGCTTCTGCTCGCCGCCTGCGGCGGCGGTTCCGGAAAGCTGCCTCCCCTTCCCCCGGACGCGGTGGTGCTCGCCTTCGGCGACAGCCTCACCTACGGCACCGGTGCCACCCCAGAGACGAGTTACCCGGCGCAGCTCTCGTCGATGATCGGACGCAAGGTCATCGCCTCGGGCGTGCCCGGAGAGGTGAGCGCTGCCGGCCTCGCACGCCTGCCGGCGGTGCTCGACGAGGTCCAGCCGAAGCTGCTGATCCTCTGCCACGGCGGCAATGACATCCTTAGGCGTCTTGACGAGCGCGCCACCGCGGGCAATCTGCGGGCGATGATCAAGCTGGCTAAGTCGCGCGGCATCGAAGTGGTGCTGGTCGGGGTTCCGAAGCCCGGACTGTTCCTGTCCACCGCCTCATGGTATGAGGACATCGCCAAGGAAACGGGATTGCCGTACGAACCCAAGGCGCTCACGACGATACTCGGCGACAGCGAACTCAAGGCCGATCTCACGCATCCGAACGCGCGCGGCTACGCCAAGCTCGCCGAGGCGATCGCGCAGCTCCTGAAAAAAGCCGGCGCGGTATGAATTTGAACCGCTCCGGAGTCGCGGTGGAGAAATTGAACCGCTCCGGAGTCGCGGTATGAGATCGAATCGGACAACGGTGGATGCCTATGTCACCAAGGACCGCTCGGTGATCCGCGAGTTGATGCACCCTTCGGTGCAGGGCAACCGGGCGCAGAGTCTGGCCGAAGCCACGCTGCCGCCGGGTGCGGTCACCCTGCTGCACCGGCATGCGATCACCGAGGAGATCTACCATTTCATTTCGGGCGAAGGCTGGATGACGCTTGGTAACGAACGCTTCGCGGTGCGTGCGGGCGACACGGTGTGCATATCGCCGGGGCTCGCGCACCGACTGGAAAACACGGGCGATTCGGACATGGTGCTGCTCTGCGCCTGCTCGCCCGCATACAGCCACGACGACACGGAACTGCTCGCGGAGGATGCGCAATGAACGAATCGATGCTGGTTGCGGGGGTCGGCGACGGGCTGGGAAAATCTGTCGCACAGCGCTTTGCAAAGGAAGGCTTCCGGGTCGCGGTGATTGCGCGCAGCGCCGAGCGCCTTGCGCGCATCACGAATGAAATCCGGGCCGCGGGCGGCGAGGCAAAAGCCTATATCTGCGATGTCGCGAAGGAAGCGGACGTCATCCGCGCCGTGGCCGCGGTCGAATCGGATCTCGGTCCGCTCGGCGCCGCGGTGTTCAATGTAAGCGGGCGCGCTCGCGGTTCGATCCTCGAACTCGACGCGGCCGATTTCGAGAACTCCTGGCGCATGGGTTGCTTCGCCGGATTTCTCGTCGGCCGAGAGGCGGCAAGGAAGATGGTCCCGCGCGGCCGCGGCACGCTGATCTTTACCGGTGCCACCGCCAGCCTGCGCGGCGGATCGCATTTCGCCGGCTTCGCCGCAGCCAAGAGCGGACTACGGATGGTGGCGCAGAGCATGGCGCGCGAACTCGGGCCGAAAGGCATTCACGTCGCCTCGGTGATCGTCGATGGCGCAATCGACAGCGCCCGCATGCGTGAGCAATCGCCCGAGCGTATCGCCGCGCTCGGCCCCGACGGCGCGCTGCATCCGGATGCGATCGCCGACACCTACTGGCATATCCATTCGCAGCCGCGCTCGGCGTGGAGCTTCGAGACCGACATCCGCCCCTGGGCGGAGAAGTTCTAGTCGCACCCGGCGTGCGACCGACCATCACGAATCATTTCGTTCACACTGAATAGAAAGCCCTACCCATGACAAACAAAGTGGTGCTGGTCGCCGGCGTCGGCGACGGTCTCGGCAAATCGGTGGCCAAACGCTTCGCGCGCGAAGGCATGGTTGCGGCGCTGGTGGCGCGCGACCCGAAGCGTCTCGAACGCATCGCCGCCGAGATCCGTGCCGAAGGCGGACGTGCCGAATGCTTCCCGGCGGACATGACCAAGGAAGCCGAAGTAATCGCGCTGTTCGACGCCGCGGAACAGGTCGGCCCGATAGAAGCGGTGGCCTTCGTTGCCGCGACGCGCCTGCAGGGTGCGATCGTGGAACTCTCGGTCGAGGAATTCGAAAACGTCTGGCGGCTATCCTGCCTCACCGGCTTCATCATCGGACGAGAAGCCGCGCGACGCATGCTGCCGCGCGGCCGCGGCAGCATCCTCTACACCGGCGCCTCGGGCAGCATCCGCGGCCGGGCGAACTTCTCTGCCTTCGCCGCGGCCAAGGGCGGGCTGCGCTTCATGGCGCAGAGCATGGCGCGCGAACTTGGGCCCAAGGGCATCCATGTGGCTACGCTGCTGCTCGACGGCGCGATCGACAGCGAGATGATGCACACGCACTACGCCGAGCGGATGAAGCAGCTTGGTCCGGACGGCGCGCTGCATCCGGACGCGATCGCCGAGACCTACTGGCAGGTCCACAACCAACCACGCAATTCCTGGACGATGGAGATGGACCTGCGTCCCTGGTCGACCAGGGATTAAAGAGTGTGTGAACAAGGGCGCGACGCCCCCTTGTATATCCCCCATTCCAGAGGGAAGAGGAGAGTGTGAACAAGGGCGTGACGCCCCCTTGTAAATTCCCCATTTCAGAGGGAAGCCTTCCTTATTTCAGGGTACCGCTTTGCGTATCACCGCCGCGAGGCAGGCACCCGGCGCAGCCTGATGCTCGGCACCGCCGGAGATGAAGGCGCGCGTGGTGCCTAGCACTGCGCCGACCACCCCGCTCGCTGCCGCGCGCAATTGCTTGTCCGCGGCAAGCTCGCTTGACAGGACCGTGGTGCGCCGCCCGCGCAAGAGCCCGCCCGGGCCGATCCCTGCCTTGAAGAACATCGCAGACAGCGCTCCGCCGCCCGCGGCAAGTCCCTCGAGCGACGCGCGATCGATGAGATCTGCAAGCACCGCGCGATCAAGACGCAGGGAGGAATCGCCTCCCTGCCGATGACCGAACACCACCGCCTCGCAGCAGTCGGTCTCGGTGCCGGAAAACGCCATCGTCCGCTCACTGTGCAGCGATGCGTCCGCACAGAGGCTGCCCGCGTTCACCGCCGATTTGCGGATTTCGCCCAGCGCGATTGCGGCACCCAGTGCCGCCGCGCCGCGCGACGCACCGGTGGAACCGATGTGCCTGCGCTGCTCCGCCGCTATCGCACCCGTGGCACCGGGCATCAGGATCGGGCTCTTGATCAGAACCAGCGCGACGCTCTTCGCGTCCAGCCCCGCTTCTCGCATCGCCGCGCGCACCGCATCCGCCGCGAATGCGACATGCCGCAGACCGGCACGGTCCTGCATGCGTATCGGCGCGCTGCGCGCAGCGCCCATCACGAGCCCCGGGGGCATGGGAACCAACGACGCCTTCGCGCGACTTTTACCCTTCAACGATGCGATCAGCCAGCCGCCCGGGGTGATCAGGCCTTCGCAGCCGACCGAGAGGATTTCGAGTGTCTTTTGCGAGAGCTTTGCCCCGCCCGAACGGGCGAGTTCGGATGCGATCCGCGCGCTCGCGAGTTCGCGCGAGCTGTCGTTGAGCGTGGCCGTGCCCTCGACTTTCGCGATCACTGCAAGCTGACGCAGGCGCGCGGACGGAATCCGCGCCAGCGCCCGGCGAATGCCCGAGGCGTCGCCCGCGGAGGCCATGTCGAACGGGATCACCCGCAGTTCCATCGAATCGAATGCCGGTGCACTCAGGGGCGATTTTTCTGCCTTCACTGTTCAGACTCCCTTTGATGTCCTGAGGCGCACCTGCCGGGTGCGAACACGACGACGAAGATGCGCAAAAACCGGCATAAGCTCGTGCGAATTCAGGCCTGTTTATTGCATATAACGGAACGGATCTATCGAAGCCGTGCCATGCGCTGGCGCATGGTGCATATTAGCCACAATCCCCCACAGGAACGACGCCATGACCGCCTCTTTCAATCGCCGCAACTTCCTCAAATCCGCGGGCGGCCTTGCACTTGCCTCAGCCACCGGTTCCGCCCTCGCGCAGGCCTACCCGAGCCAGTTCGTGAAATGGATCATCTACCAGTCCGCGGGCGGCCTGATCGACACCTCCTCGCGCCTGATCCAGCCTTACCTCGCGGAACAGGGCATCAACACCGTGTTCGATTACGTGCGCGGTGCCTCCGGCCGCATCGCCCGTACCCAGCTCTATCGCAGCAAGCCTGACGGTTACACCATGATGACCGAGGCCTCGCCCGAGGAAGTGCTCGGCGAGGTGGTCTACAACGCCGACTACAAGGTGAAGGAGATCCAGCCGGTAATCGGCTGGTTCGTCAACGCGTTCAACCTGTACGTGCGCAAGGACTCCCCGATCCAGAGCTTCGATGACCTGATCAAGATCGGACGTTCGCGGCGCGTGACGGTGGCGACCCTCGGCCACGGCGGACCGAGCCACCTCCAGATAATGTTGCTGCGCTCGGCGCTAAACCTCGACCTGCTGCCGGTTCCCTTTGCCGGCGGCGCGCCGGCGTACGTCGCGCTCGCCGGCGGCCATGTGGACATGGCGATCGGCGGATCGAGTTCCGCGAGCCGGGCGGACAAGGTGAATTTTATCGGCGTGTTTCGCGACGGGCGCGACCCGGCTCTGCCGAACGTGCCAACGGTGGCGGAACTCGGCCACAAGATCGCGCCGGTGAACGAAGTGATCTACATAAGCACCGGCCCGGGCGTTCCCGCCGACCGCATCCAGCGCCTGCAGCAGGCCTTTGCCAAGGCGATTGACAATCCCGAGCACGTCGAAAAACAGAAGAAAGTCGGCGTGTTCCCGAAGATCATTCCGGCAGCCGACCTGCAGAAGATGATCACCTCGTACTACGGCTTTGTCACCGAGTACAAGTCGGAACTGGTCGAGAAGTAAGCCGCACCGAGGAACTCAATGATGAAGCCAGCGATGAGCCCTGCCCGGAAACCCCTGCTGCTGCGCGGCGCGCGCGTGCTCGACCTCGATGGCGATCTCGACGATCCGCCGGTGCGCGACATAGTCATCGAGAACGGACTGATCAAGTCCATCGGCGACGGCCTCACGCCGCCTGCCGGGGCGGAGGTGATCGACGCGGGCGGCATGCTCGCGATTCCGGGCCTGGTGAATGCGCACTACCACTCGCACGACGTGCTTGCCAAGGGCATGCTCGAAGACCTTGCTCTCGAGCACTGGGGCGTGCTTGCCGGGCAGGTGGGCTCGAAGCGATCGCTGGCGGAAGTCCGTGCACGCACGCTGCTCGGTGCGATCGAGTGCCTTCGCAACGGCATCACCACCGTGCAGGACATGAGCGTGTTCTCGCCGATGAGCGACGAGGTTCTGGACACGATTCTCGAGGCCTACGCGGAAGCCGGCATCCGGGTGGTATTCGCGATCACGGTGCGCGACAAGTCGCAGATCGACACGATTCCCTGGGTCGCGGAGCTCGCACCGGGTGAACTGCATTCCATCATCGGCACGCAAAGCGATTCGCCCGGCCCGCAGATGGATTTCGTGGAAAAGGCGATTGCCCGCGTCGGCGACCGCGGCGGGATGCTGCGCTGGGCGCTCGCGCCCTCGGCGCCGCAGCGTTGCTCGCCGGAGTTGCTTGCCGCGGTGGCGGATCTGTCGCGTCGCCGCGACCTGCCGGTCTATACGCACGTCTACGAGACCCGCACCCAGCGGATCTTCTCGCACGAGCGGCTTGCCGCGTACGGCGGCTCGGCGATACGCCTGCTCGGCGCCACCGGCCTGCTCGGGCCCCATGTGACGATCGCGCACGGCATCTGGCCCGAGGACGACGAACTCGACCTGATCGGCGAAACAAAGACGAACGTCGTGCTCAACATGCTGAGCAACCTGAAACTCAAGAGCGGCGTGGCCCCGATCCTGGACTACCGTTCGCGCGGCGTGAATATTGCGCTTGGCTGCGACAACTGCAGCTGCAGCGATGTGCAGAGCATGCTGCAGGTGATGAAGCTCTTCTGCCTGCTCTCGGCAGTCAGCTCCCCCGAGCGCACCTCGGTCAATGCCGAGGCTGCTCTGCGGGCCGCCACCCTCGGGGGTGCCAAGACCGCCGGATTGTCCGACTCGATCGGTGCGCTACACCCCGGCCACAAGGCCGACATTACGCTGCTCGACCTCGCCGACCCCGCCTACGTGCCCTACAACAGCGCCGTCCGGCAACTGGTGTATGCCGATTCCGGCCGCTCGATCCGCACTGTCATCGTCGATGGCGAGGTGGTGGTGCGCGACGGACGTTCCAGCCGCGTGGACGAGGCCTCGCTGCGCGAGGAGATTGCAGGCATGATGCCGTCGCTTCGCAGCGACGTCGCCAAACTGCAGTCCGGCTACGCTAAAGTGCTGCCCTATCTTGACGAGGTACAGCGGCGCGCCTGGGCGACACCCCTGCCCATCCACCGCTATGTGGGCAAGCCGACAGCCTGACCCGGAGCACCGGCGGCCGCGCAAGCGGCTCATGAAAATACAAGGCAAGGAAAGACAGGACAATGACCGTTCATGTGATCACCTATGACACCGCCAATCCGGGCGATGTGAGCGACCTCACCCGCCACCTCAAGGCGTTCGATCCTGCGCGCATCCGGCGCCTCGCCCTGCTGGTGAAGACCGAGGGCAACTCGGACGTGAACGATTTTTCACGCGAATACGCAATGCAGAGCGCGACGATTGCCCTCGAAACGCACGGCGGCAATGCTCTTGTTGAACGCTCGACCTTTCTCATCTCGACCGGCTGTGAAGGCGCGATGACCCCCTTTGGCAATCTGTTCGTGGACTACGACGAGCCCGGTGCGAAACCCTCGCCCTCGGGCAAGGCACTCGCCTTCGGCTGCGCGCGCAGCCGTTCGCTCACACCGGAGGAGATCGGCACCGTCGATCACGCTGACATCACCGCCGAGACGGTCCGCGCCGCAATGAAGGACGCAGGCGTCACCCCCGCCGATGTCGCGCTGGTGATCGTGAAAACTCCGGTGACCAGCCATATCCCCGCCACCGCGGGTACAGTGAAGAACAAGCGCATCACGTCTGCCTACTCCAAGGCGGTGGGCGCGCTCGGCGCGGGGCTTGCTCTCGGCGAAGTCGCGCGCGAGCGCATCGTGCAGGAGGCCTTCGACACCGATCACAGCCTGTATGCGAAGCGTGCAATGGTGTTCTCGGGTTCGGAACTCGACTGCGTGGAAATCATGCTGCTCGCCAACCGGCCAGGTGCCTCCGGCGATCTCGTGGTGCAAACCGGTTTCCTGCGCGACGTGCTGGATGCCAAGGGCCTGCGCGACATGTTCGCAGCGGCAGGTTGCACGATCAACGCCGACGGCGAAGTGACCGACGCCGCGCGCGTGATGGCGACCCTGATCAAGGCGGGTGCGGCACCGGACGGAAAGGTGCGTGGCCTGCGCACCACGATGAAGTCCAGCCATATCGACATGGACAAGCATGTGCGCGCCGCGATGAGCGGCATCGTCGGTTCCATCCTTGGCTCGACCCGCGTGTTCATTTCCGCGAACACGGTGCACCAGGCCCCGCCCGGCGGCGGCTTGTGCGCCTGCATCGTCCGTAACGCCTGAGGCGACACCATGGCAAACCTGCGCATCCTCGGCGAGGACGATGTCCGCGCCGCAATCAATGCCGACACCGCGCTTGATCTCGCGCGCCGCACCCTGAAAGACCAGGCGGACGGACACAGCACCCTTTCCTCGCCCTCCGCGATGGTGCTGGATGCGACAACGCTCGGCGGCCCGCGCTTCAAGTTCAAGGCGGCAGCGGTGGGTCATCTGAATGCATCGGGCATCCGGCTGCTCTCGCATCCCGGCCCGACCGCGATGAAGACCTGCAACTACAGCGCGGTGTACGACCACTCGGGCTTTCTGCTCTCGGGCCTGGTCTCGGAGCAGTTCCTCAGCCGCATTCGCACCGCCGCCTTTGGCGCGGTCGCAGTCGAGGCGCTTGCCAATTCCGGCCAGTTGACGGTGGCGCTGTTCGGAACCGGCGGCATCGCAAAGGAAATCGTTCCGATGCTCAATCGCGTGCTGAACATGAAGCAACTGCGTGTCAATTCGCGTCGCGCGGAAAGCATGCAGTCCTTTGTCGCCGAGCACGCGCCGACGCTCGGCTGCCCGATGCTTGCGGTGCCGGATGGCCGCGAGATGGTGAAAGAGGCGGACGTCGTGATCACCCTCACCGAATCGAAGACACCGCTGGTGTTTTCCGGCACGCTGAAAGCCGGCGCGGTGGTGTGCTCGATGGGCAGCTACAACGAACTCGACTACGGCGTGCTGCGCGAGGCCGACCGCTTCATCGTGGACGATTCCGACTTCGCCGCCGAGATGGGCGAAGGCGGGGCATGGATTCGGCAGGGCCACCTGACGCGCGAGGCCTTCGTCGAGCGCGTGGATGCGCTCGCCTGCGAGGTGATCGCGGGCAGCAAGCCGGGCCGGCTCGCCGCATCGGATCGCATTGTCTCGATCATGCAGGGTATGGCGATCGGCGACATCGCCTTTGCCGCGTACGCGTTGCGCAAGGCGGAAAATCTCGGACGGGGAAAAGTCGTCGAGCTTCCCTGATTCCGCCGCGCGCGGCCCGTCACATC
This sequence comes from Betaproteobacteria bacterium, assembly GCA_947466535.1. Taxonomy (GTDB): domain Bacteria; phylum Pseudomonadota; class Gammaproteobacteria; order Burkholderiales; family SG8-39; genus CAMBSA01. Next base: position 27,017 of record CANIEV010000004.1, on the reverse strand, counting down.
AGTTATCGACCTTGATGTTTGCGGTCTTGATGATCTTCGCGTAGCGGTCGAAGTCGGTGCGCATCAGCGCGCCGAACTGGGCAGGCGACATCAGCAAGGGGTCCATGCCCTGCTTGGCAAGCGCTTCCTTAAGCTCGGGCGTGTTGATGATGTTGGCGATCACCGAGTTCACCCGCTCCACCACGTCCTTCGGCGTCGCCGCCGGTGCAAGCAGCCCGTACCAGAGCCGCACATCGAAATTCGGCACCCCCGCCTGGGTGAAGGTGGGGACATCCGGCAGCGCCGGCGTGCGCTTGTCGCCGGACACCGCCATCGCCCGCAGCTTGCCGTTTTTCATCGGCGGGATCAGGCTGGTGAGGGATCCGAAGTACATCTGCGCATGACCGCCGAGCACCGCACCCAGCGCCTCGCCGCCACCCTTGAACGGCACCGCGGTGAATTTCGCGCCGGTGAGGATCGCAAAGAGTTCGCCCGCGAGGTGCTGGTTGCCGCCGATCTGTGTCGTCGCGTAATTGAGTTCGCCCGGTTTTGCCTTGCCGAGCGCGATCAGCTCCTGCAGGTTGTTGGCGGGCACACCGGGATAGATCGCAAAACCGAGCTCCGCGGCAGAGAAGGTAGTGACCGCCGCGAAGTCCCGGAGCGGGTCGTAGGGCGTCGTGATCAGGCTGGGGCTGATCACGTGCGTGGTGATCACGGCGAGCAGCGTGTGCCCATCTGCCGGTGCCTTGGCCACGTAATCGGTACCGATCACCGCATTCGCGCCCGGCTTGTTCTCGACGATTACCGGCTGGCGAAACACTTCCTGCAGCTTGGGCGCAAGGATGCGCGCGGTGACATCCGAGGATCCGCCGGAATACGGCACGATGATGCGAACCGGCTTGCTCGGAAACGCGCTGGGCGGAACCGGTTGCGCCTGCACCACCGCGGTCAAAAGGAAGAGCGCGCCCGAGGCGATAGCCCTGCTCATCGTGGACATGTTGCCTTTCATCGTACGTCTCCCTGAATTGCGTTGCGACTCGTCTGCGCCAAAGCATGCGCCTGAACCCCGAGTCTAATCCCGCTATGGCCATGCGAGACGACATGCACCCTTTCTGCGCAGCAGGCCTCTAATCAGCGCAGCGGCGGTGCAAGCGGCAGCACCGGAAGAACATTCTCGACGAGTCCCGCAAGCGCCAGCAGCCGCGATTCGCTACCGCGATCCGCAGTGAAATGCAGTCCCGCCGGCACGCAGGCGGTGGGGTACACGCCCATCGGCACGGTGATTGCGCAGGCATCGATCGCATTGGCTGCACGCACGAAGCAATTGCGGTGCGGATCGACCGGCACGGTCTTGCCCCGTACCTCGAGAGCGACCGCATCGAGCCTCGGCGCGGCGAAAGGCCAGGTCGGCGTGGCGATCGCATCCGCGCCGGCATCGCGCAGCGCCCGGGTCACGTTGGCGCGAAGCACCGCGCAGGCGGTGCGTGCCGACTCCACCTGCTCGGACGTGAGCTTCGCCGCCGCGACCGCGCGGGCGCGTATGCCATCGCTGGCAAGCGTGATGTCCATGTTCGCAAGCGCCAGTCCGCTCTCGAACAGCGACACGATGCCGGCCGCGCGCTCGCCTTCGATCCAGCCGTCGATGTCCGCATCGATCGCAGTAATACCGGCGGCGGCCAGGCGATCGAGTGCCGAATCGAACAGCACAAGCGTCTCGTCATCGCACATCGTGTCGATCAGCTTTCGCAGCACAAGCACGCGACGGGACGGCGTCGCCGCGGGTCGCGCATCGCCAAGGACACGGAAAGCGACATCGATATCGGCGACGCTGCGTGCGATCAGGCTGACCGTGGACAGGCTGGGGGCATGGTTCGGTTTGCCCTCGGCGGTGAGCGCGCCGATGCTCGGCATGAAGCCGACCACGCCGCAGTGCGCGGCCGGATTGCGAATCGAACCGCCGCTGTCGGTGCCGATGTTCACATGCGTGATGCCGAGTGCCGAGGCCACGCCCGCACCGGTGGACGAGCCGCCCGCGGTGCGTTCGACGTCCCAGGGATTCAGTCCCATCGGCTCGAAGGGATTGGTGACGCCGTACATCGCGAGTTCCGAGAGCGTCGTCGTGCCAAGCACCACGCCGCCTGCAGCGCGAGCACGCGCGACGATGCCAGCATCGCGCCCGGCGATGCGCTTTGCGTGGATTGCAGTGCCTTCGGTCCAGGGAAGCCCCGCCACCGGAATGTTGCCCTTCACGCTTACCGCTAGGCCGTGCAGCGGTCCGCGCGACCGCCCGGCATCGAGTTCTGCCTGGAGGCTTGCCGCCTGATTGGTCAGGTCATCGGCGAGGTGGGAGAAAGCCCGATACACCGGATTGAACCGCGCGATCTGTTGCTGCGCGGTCGCGATAAGGACCGTAACAGACGCGGTGCCGTTCGCGAGCCCACGAGCGGTTTCGGTGATGGAGTCAGGGGTAGTTCTACTCATGGAAAACCCTTTGAATACGGTAGGCGATTCGGTTTGATGGAACTCACTATATCGATATTGCAACGCAATATTTTTTCGGTAATATCGGTTCTGCGGTGTTTTCCTCCTCCTCCTTTGGACCCGCATTCAGGCCGGTAGCTCCTCTAATGGACCTACCGGCCTCTTTCTTTCCGGCGTTCCGATATCTGAAATAGCATATATTGCTGCATAGCAATATTTTGCTCGTTCAGAGTGCATGTTTTCAGTCGAACGCCCCGACGCGGTGCGCGTCGCCATAAACCATGGCTCGGCGAATGCTGCCATGTTCACGAGGACGCCGCCGTCTCGCATCGAAGCGGGCGCCTTCGGGTACCCTTGCCAACATCGCAACGATCCCACGCGCAGCGCTCCGAGGAGGCGGGTAACGCGGTATGGAAGCAAAACGCAAGCATTCCGAAAACGGGCAACGGCGCCAATACGACAAATCCGGGCGCACCAGGGCCACGATTCTCGCCGCCGCGCTCCGCGAATTCTCGACCCACGGACTCGCCGGTGCCCGGGTTGACCGGATTGCAAAATCCGCCAAAGTCAACAATCACGCGCTCTACTATCACTTCGGCAACAAGTCGGCGCTTTTCCGTGCGGTACTCGAGAATGGCTACGACGCATTCCGCGCGCGCCAGGCGCCCCGGGATCTGAAAAACACCCCCCCGCTGGAAGGCATGGTGGAGATCGTGTCCGACGTGTTCGAGTTCGTACGGGATACGCCCGAACATATGGCCCTGGTGCTCGACGTGAACCGCAATCGCGGAGCACACCTCACCGCCGACGCGAGCGAGCGCGTCCGAGCGGCCGCTTCGCCGCTGCTCCGGGACATCGAGTTCGTTCTGCGCCGGGGAAAATCGCTCGGGCTGTTTGCAAAGCATGTGAATCCGGAGCACCTCTACCTGACGATCTTCGCGGTCTGCAATTTCTATTTCACTAACGCGTACACCGTTTCCGCGGTCGTCGGGCGCGACCTGCTTCAGCCCGGTGCAATCCGCACGCGGAAAAAACATATCGTCCGCTTCGTCCTCGATGCACTGAGGCCGTAGCAGGAAAACCCGGGCGGGCTCAAAATCAAAAAAACATTTGACTTTTAATCCCCAACGCCTTAATTTTTCGGTTGCCCTCGAACCGATTCCGGTTCCTCCGAGGCCCCGCATCCACACATCGAACCAGCAACGGAATGACGGCAATGCGCCCAGTCGATCTCCTCATAGTTGACGGAACCGTGGTCACCATGAACGCGGGGCGCTCAATCATCCTCGATGGCGCCGTTGCGATATCCGGCGACAGGATCGTGGAGGTCGGCAAGGCCGCCGACCTCAGGGTCCGACACCCGGGGGCGAAGCAGATCGATGCGCGCGGCATGCTGGTGATACCTGGCCTCATCGACGGCCACAATCACCCGGGGCATTACCTGACCAAGGGACTGCTCGACGACATCGCAACGCCACGGCGCTGGGCCACCCGACTCTACCCGTTCGACGTGTCGGTCAATGCGGAGCAGTCCTACTGGGGCTCGATGGGGACGTTCGCGGAAATGATCCGCAGCGGCACGACCTGTTTCTCGGATCCCGGCAGCTATCAGCCGGAGGCGACCATCCGAGCCGCGGTCGATATCGGCATTCGCGCCTGCGTCACCCGGTCCACGCGCGACATCTCCGACCCGATCCGCCCCACGCCGGACGACCTGACAGTCTCGCCCGAGGGTGCGCTGGCGAAGCTCGATGAACTCCACGCTGCCTGGCACGGCGCCGGCAGCGGCAGGATACGCATCTGGTACGGCCTTCGGACATCCTTCAACGTCAGCGACGAACTCTGCCGGTTGGTGAAACATCGGGCGGACGAGCTCGGCACCGGCATCCACGTGCATCTCGCGATCAATCCCGCGGAAACGGCCGAGGTCCTGAAGAAATTCGGCATGCGTCCGATGGAACGCTTCCGCCGTCTCGGATTGCTCGACCAGAATCTCTACGCCGTGCACATGGGCGCGCTCGACGACGCGGAAGTGGAACTCGTCGCAAAAACCGGAACCAAGGTCTGCCATTGCGCCTCGGCGAGCATGTTCGGCGCTTTCGGCTGCATCACGCACGGCAAGTTCGTCGAACTCGCCGCGGCAGGCGCCACGATGTCTCTCGGCACCGACGCCGCCTCGATCAGCCGCTTTCTCGACCTGGTGCGCGAAATGTACATCGTCGCCTGCGCCCACAAGGACACGCACATCGACGCCGAGGTCATGGGCGCGCACAAGGCCTTCGAGATGGCGACCTGCGACGGCGCGAAGGCGCTGCTCTGGGATGACGAGATCGGCTCGATCGAGGCAGGCAAGCGCGCCGACCTCGTGCTCGTAAGAACAGACGGGCTCGAATGGTTTCCCCGGCCCCTGCTCAATCCGGTTGCGAACCTTGTCTACTCATCGAGCGGCGAGGCGGTGGACTCGGTGATGATCGACGGGCGTTTCGTCATGCGCCACCGGAAACTCCTCACGATCGATGAGGATCTGCTCAAGCAGAAAGTCATCGAACACGCCGCCAGCGCGGCACGCGGGGCCAACATCCCCGAAGAGCAGCGCTGGCCGGTGCATTGAAAATTTCCCTGAAAGGTTCAAATGGGTTCCACTGACAGCTATCGTCTTGGCATCGACATCGGCGGCACCTTCACCGATTTCTGCCTGATGAACGAGACCACCGGAGTACTCACATCGGTCAAGGTTCCTTCGACCCCCAGCCACCCCACCCGCAGCGTGGTCGAAGGCATACGGGTGTTCGCCGATCGCTACAAGGTTCCTCCATCGGCCATCCGTTACTTCGTGCATGGCACCACGATCGCGGTCAACACCGTGATCGAGCGCAAGGGAGCGCGCACCGGACTGATCGTGACCCAGGGCTTCAAGGACATCCTCAACCTCGGCCGATCCCGGTTGCCGGACATATTCGACTACTTCACCGAGAAGCCGGAGCCGCTTGTCGCCCGGCGCGATGTCAAGGAAATCGGGGAGCGCATGCTCAAGACCGGCGCACCGTACAAGGCGCTTCCCGAAGCCGAACTGCTGCAGGCGGTCAAGGAACTCGTGGATGACGGAATCGAAGCACTGACCGTGTCGTTTCTCCACTCCTATCGCAACCCCGCGCACGAACGTCGCGCCAAGGAACTTGTTCAAAAACATTTCCCGGATTTGTACGTGTCGACGTCCTCCGAGATCTGGCCGCAGATCCGCGAGTACGAGCGCACGCTCGTCACCGCAATCAATGCCTTCGTCGGACGCAAGATGGACCAGTACTTCAGTTCCCTCGAGAAGGAAGTGCTTGCCGCGGGCGTGACCGCGAGGCTGCTTTCGACGAAATCCAACGGCGGCATCATGACCGCCGCCAGCGCGCGCCTCGTCCCGGTGGAAACGCTCACCTCCGGCCCGGCATCGGGCGTGATCGGTGCGCGATACGTGGGTAACCAGGCAGGCTTTACCAAACTGATTGGCATCGACATGGGCGGCACGAGCACCGAGGTCGCGGTGATTGACGGTGACATCCGGTACTCGACCGAATCACACGTCGGTGATTTCGAAATCATCATGCCGGCGGTGGACGTATCCTCCATCGGTGCGGGGGGCGGATCGATCGCGTGGACCGATGCCTCCGGCGTGCTGAAAGTCGGCCCCAAGAGCGCCGGCGCCGATCCCGGCCCGGCCTGCTACGGTCGCGGCGGCACGCTGCCGACGATCACCGACGCCTATGTCGTGATGGGCATTGTCGATCCCGCAAAATTTCTTGGCGGCGAGCTGAAACTCGACCCCGACAAGGCTGCCGCGGCGATCGATGGCATCGCCGTTGCAATCGGCCTTGACCGCGTCAAGGCCGCCGAAGCAATCGTGCAGGTCGCCACCTCGAACATGTATTCGGAGCTCGTGCCGCTGATGGCGCGCAAGGGCGTCGATGTCTCCGAATTCGCCCTCCTGGTCTACGGCGGCGCCGGCGCCACGCACGGATTCGTACTTGCCCGCGAAGTCGGCATCCAGAAGGTGTTTGTCCCGATGTCCCCGGGCACGCTGTGCGCGCTCGGCTCGATGGTCGCCGACGTCAAGAGCGATTTCATCGCCACCGTGCACCAGGCGCTGGATCCGGCGTCCGGTACCGACGAGCTCGCCGACATCCGCAAGGCATTCGCCGGACTCGAGCAACGCGCCTCCGCCTGGATCAAATCGGAGCGAATCAACGTCGAGGAGGAACGCATCGCCAAGGGCGCTGACGTCCGCTTCCTCGGCCAGTCGTTCGAGATCGCGGTGGACCTTTCGCATGTGGATCTCGCCGCAGAGGGTGCCGCGCGCAAGGTCGCCGAGGCCTTCCACAAGGGCTATGCGGCGATCTACGGACAGGCGGACACCACCGCGCCGATCGAGATCATCAACATCCGGGTGACGGCCATCGGCATCACCGCGAAGCCGCCGCTCGCCCCGATCAGCGACAAGGAACTCACCGGTGCCGCGCGAGCCGCGCCGCCCGCGTCACGCCGCCAGATCTACTTCGACGGCAAGACCCAGGAGACCTCGGTGTTCGACCGAAAATCGCTCACCTGGGGCCATGAATTCAGCGGCCCCGCGATCGTCGACCAGTACGACACCACGGTCTTCATTCCCGCCGGCTTCACCGCGAAGGTGGACCGTCTCGGCAACATCATCGGAGAACTGCAATGAGCGCGAGTAATCCGGCTACCGGACGAACCACTGACAAGGTCTTTCTCGAGATCCTGAACAACCGGCTGAACGGCATCACGAGCGAGATGGGCCACATCATCCACAAGGCCTCGTTCACGCCCTTCATCAAGGAAGCCTGGGACTTCGGCGAGGCACTGGTCAATCTCAAGGGCGAAATCTTCAGCTACCCGAGGGACATCGGCGTCGCCTTCATGGCAACCGCGCTGATGGACGAGTTGGTGGAGCATTTCATGAAGGACTGCGAGCCGGGGGATGTCCTCGTCTGCAACGACCCCAACACCAGCGGCGGGCTGTGCACCCACCTGCCCGACATCCATCTGCTCAAGCCGTATTTCTGGAAGGGCGAGCTGCTCTGCTTCTCCTGGACCTTCATTCACTCCTCGGATGTCGGCGGCCTGGTGCCCGGCAGCATCGCCCCCTCGGCCTACGACATTTTCCAGGAAGGCTTCCGCATTCCGCCGATGAAGCTGTACCGACGCGGCGAACTCAACCGCGACCTGGTGGATCTGTTCCTCGCCAACTGCCGCATCCCGTTCTACAACTGGGGCGATCTCAAGGCGCTCCTCGCCTCGATGGACGTGGCTGAAAAACGCCTTGACCAGACGATAGAGAAATACGGCGTCGAGCGTGTTCGCGACGGCATGGAGGACCTGCTGGTATGGGGCGAGCAGCGGGCCAAGCAGATCATCGGAAAAATTCCTGACGGCGCCTACGAGTTCCAGGACTACATCGAGCTGGATATCACCGGCGAACCGCCGGCACGGATCAAGCTCCGGCTGGAAATCGCGGGCGAGGACATGCACCTCGATTTCTCCGGCACCGACCCGCAGGTGCGCGCAGCGCTGAACCTGCCGACCGACGGAAAGAATCACCACTTCATCAATGCCGGCGTGTTCAATTTCTTCCATAGCGTCGACAAGAGTTCGCCGCTCAACCGCGGCATGCTGCGTCCGGTTCGCGTGACCATCCCGCGCGGAACCATCATCAATCCCGAGAAATACGCGGCGGTCGGCGTTCGCTTCGCCACAGCGGTGCGAGTGATGGACATCATCATCGGCGCCCTGTCGCTGGCGGTGGATTCCGGCACCGGCACCGGATCATCGGGCGAGGCGCGCGGCATCCTGCCCGCAGCGGGCTCCGGGCTGCTTGGCGTGAGCCTGCTTTCCTACATAGACGCACGGACGGGCGCGACCAAGGTCAACGTGCTGCAGCCGATGTGGGGCGGTTCGGGCGCGCGCCCGACCAAGGACGCGATCGACGGCGCCGATTTCGCGGCGGGATTCCTGCGCAACATTCCGACGGAAACCAGCGAAGCGGAAATGCCGATCCTCATCCACAAGTACCAGCTTTCCGCCGAGCCGCCGGCACCGGGCAAGTACCGCGGCGGTCTGGGAATCGACTTTTCCTTCCAGGTGTTCGCACCCAATGCGATCGTCACGGCGCGCGGCATGGAGCGCTTCCAGTTCCGTCCGTGGGGACGTAAAGGCGGTAGCCACGGATCGCTCGCGCAGACCATCCTCAATCCCGGAACCCCAGCAGAGCGCTCCATCGGCAAGATTACCAGCGCGCTGCACCCGGAACCCGGCGACGTTGTGGAGATCATCACCCCAAGCGGCGGCGGCTACGGCAATGCGATCGAGCGCGACCCGAAAAAGGTACTCAAGGACGTGTCCGACGGACTGATCAGCGTCGAAACCGCGCTCCGGGACTACGGCGTGGTGATCTCCGCGGGCCCGGCAATCGACATCGCTGCGACCGCGGCGGCACGAAAGGCACGCCCCGCCGGTCCGGCCGCGGAGTTCTCCTACGGTCCGGAGCGCGATGCCTACGAGGCGGCGTTCACGCCGGAGATCCAGGATGCCCTCGCATCCGCATTGCTTGCCTTTCCCGCGTCGCAGCGCCAGTTCTACAAGTCGAGGGTATGGCAAGTGGTCACTGACAACGGCCGTGCCAAGTCGCCTAGAATCAAGGCCTCGGAGGTTGCCGCAGCGCTCGAGCAATGCAGAAAAGACGTGACCCAGGTTGTCATTTGACCCACAGCATTTTGATCGCGGTTTGACTTTCCAGACGGAGGACCCATGTCGTACATCAACACTGGCAGAAGACTCACTCTCGCAGCCGCTTTGTCCCTCGCCCTGCTGCCGCAAGCAGTACTTGCCCAGTTGCAGGGGCCCGAGATCAAGATCGGTGTTCTCTACACGGTCGACGGGGTTTGGGGTTCATACGGCGAAAAGTCGTTCCGCGGCATCCGCGCCGCGGCCGAAGACATCAACGCCAAGGGCGGCGTGAATGGCGTTAAGGTGCGGCTTGTCGAATACGACAACCGCGCCAATCCGAGCGAACTGCCCAACATCGTCCGCCGTCTCGCGACCGTGGACAATGTGCTTGCCATCGTCGGCCCCAACGCGAGCGGCGACGCCGAAATCGTGTTCCCGATCACGAATCAGCTGAAGGTACCGATCCTCGGCACGTCCGTGGCCAAGGGCGGCATCATGAACAAGAACCGCCCCTGGGCGTTCCGCAACATCATGCCCGATGACCTGAACACTGCACCCGTGATCACCGCGGTGGTCAAGGAAAAAAACATCAGGAAGGTCGCGGTCATCATGGATATCAAGGACCCGATCAGCAAGTACATGGGCAGCGCCTTCTGGCCCGCCCTGTTCGAGAAGATGGGCGTCGAGGAATTGACCAAGAAGGACCCGGTCACCTTCCAATCCGGCGACCCGAGCGTCACCGCGCAGGTGTCGAAGCTCAAGTCGATGAACCCGGATGCGATCGTCCTTGCGGCGTCGCCGGGTGACGCGGCCAAGATCGCAATCGAAGTGCGGCGCCAGGGCCTGAAGCAGCAACTGCTCGGTGCGGGCGGCCTCTTCGGTGACGAGTTCCTGAAATCCGGCGGTGCTGCGGTCGAAGGCGCGATCACCGCCGCACAGTTCTGGCGTGACAACCCGGATCCTGTGGTCCGCGGCTATGTAAGCTCGTACGAAAAGCGCACCGGCCAGACGGCGGTGCTGCATGAGGCCTATGCCTACGACGCGCTGCTCACCCTCGTCGACGCGATCAAGAAAAGCGGCGTGACCAATCGCGCCCCGGACCTCGATAAGGACCGCGAGAAACTGCGCGACGCGCTAAATGGCATCCAGGTGGTGGGCATGTCGGGCAAACACGCGTTGAAAGGTGATTCCGGCGAAGTCGATCGCCCCACGATGAAAGCGCTGATCAGCGGCGGGAAGTGGGTTCTCACCGAAGTGAAGTGAGCACCGTTCCAGCGATTAGTCCGGGGGCGCCGCGAGTGCGGCGCCCCCGGCATTTCTGACACCGGGAATCGACGGCCATGGATCTGTTTTTGCAGCAACTGTTCAACGGCATCCTGATCGGAAGTACCTACGCGCTTGTCGCGCTCGGGTTCACGCTCGTTCTCGGCACGCTGGATCTGCTGAACTTCGCCCACGGCGAAACGATCATGTTTGCCGCCTACACCGGCCTGCTTGCACTGCTCGCGACCGGCGGCAGTATCACCGCCGCCCTCGCGGTCGCGATCGCGACCGGAGCCGTGCTGGGTCTCGTCGTCTACGCCGGATCGTTCCGCTGGGTCAGCAAAAAATACTGGACCGCCCCCGCGCTCAGTACGGTCGGGCTTGCGCTCATCCTCCAGACTGGCGCCACCCGCCTCTTTGGTACCGATCAGAAGGCGGTGCCCGATCCGATGGGCGATGCGCAAATCCAGATCGGGCCGGTCTCGATAGGCCTGTCGCACATCATGATCCTCGGCCTCACCGTGGCCCTGATGCTTGGCCTCCATGCGCTGCTGCGCTACACGAGACTGGGCAAGGCGATGCGTGCGGTGGCTGAGAATCACGTCGCCTCCGCGCTGCTCGGCATTCCGGTCGAACGCACGATCGCGTTCACCTTTCTCATCTCCGGCCTGCTCGCAGGTGCAGCGGGATTGCTGACTTCGCTCGTCTACCACACGATCACCCCGTTCATCGGGCTCAACATCCTGCTCAAGGGCATGACCGGAATGGCGATAGGCGGCATGGGCAATGTCTACGGCGCAATGCTCGGCGGAGTGCTTGTGGGCGTCCTCGAGACGCTCGCGGTGAGCTACCTGTCGAGCGCCTACCAGGACGTCATCGTTTTTGCCGCACTGATCGCAGTTCTCATGTTCAAGCCCGCCGGCATTTTCGGCGTCCAGATCCGCGACCGGGCCTGAATCGTGTTCAGTCCCTTCATCGACAGCGTGATCATCGGCGTGGGCATCAATGTCCTGATCGCGCTCGGCCTGTACTTCACGCTCGCCACCGGACAGTTCTCGGTAGGGCACGGCGGCTTCATGGCGGTGGGTGCCTATACCGCCTCGATCCTGACGGTGAACTTCGGCTGGACCCTGCTGCCGGCGGTTCTTTGCAGCGCACTCGCGGCCTTCGCCATCGGCATCCTGATCGGTCTGCCGGTGATGCGGTTCTCTCACCTGTATCTTGCGATGGCCACCTTTGGCTTCGGTGAAATCGTCCGAAGCATCTTTTCCGTGATCGACTACGTCGGCGGCGTCGGCGGCATGCGCGGAATGAACGGTACCGGTGTGCCGCTCGTGCTCGGATTCGTCGTCGCCGCGATTGCCTTCTCATGGTTGCATTCGCGATCTCGCTGGGGACTCGCCTGCGATGCGATTCGTCAGGACGAAGATGCCGCGGCGGCCATGGGCATCAACGTGCGGATGAACAAGGTGATGGCCTTCGGAGTCGGCGCCGGTATCACCGGCGCCGGCGGCGGTCTGTACGCACACCATTTCTTTTTCATCGAGCCCTCCACCTTCGGCCTGAACATGTCGGTGGCGATCATTCTCTTCGTGATCTTCGGGGGCATCGAGACCTTCTGGGGCGCGATACTCGGTGCCGCTGTGCTCTCCCTGCTCCCCGACCTGTTCCGCTTTCTCAAGGACTGGTATCTCTTCGTCTACGGCCTGCTGTTTGTGCTGCTGATGATCTTCCGGCCGCAGGGCGTCATCGACCGTCCGCTGCTGCGCAGGCTCGGGGCAGCGTTCTCGCGGAAGCGCACGGCATGATCCTCGAGATTGCCGGCCTGACCAAGCGCTTCGGCGGCATCACGGCGGTCGATGACATGCATCTGTCCGTTGCACCGGGCGAGGTTCATGCGGTGGTCGGCCCGAACGGATCGGGCAAGACGACGCTGTTCAATCTGATCAGCGGCGCTGTTCCCGCGACCTCGGGACAGATCAGCTTCGAGGGCCGGCGCATCGAAGCGCTGCCCCCGCACAAGCGCGCCCAGCTAGGCATCACCCGAACCTTTCAGAACATCAAGCTGTTTGCGGACCTGAACGTTCTTGAAAATGTCCTTGTGGGACAGCACGCCATCTCGAACACCGGTATCGGCAGCCTTGTCCGCTGGTGGGGCGCGAAGGAGCGCGCACAGCGCGAGCAGGCAATGGACCTGCTGCGCGCCTTCGGGCTGCACGACATCGCATCGAGACAGGCCGGGGAGCTGGCGTACGGCCCCAAGCGCCTGGTCGAGATCGCGCGCGCCGTCGCGAGTTCTCCGCGGCTGCTGCTTCTGGATGAACCCACGTCGGGAATGAATGCGCGCGAATCGGAAGAGATGGTCGTGGCCATCCGCAAGGCGGCTGACCGCCGGATGACGGTGCTCATCATCGAACATCACCTTCCCGTGGTAAAAGATCTTGCCGAGCGCGTGACCGTGCTGAATTTCGGGAAAAAGATCTCCGAGGGCACACCCGCCGCCGTGTTCGAGGACCCGGCCGTCGTCGAAGCCTATCTTGGCGGCACCACCGACGAATGAGCACCTCGACCGCCCTGCTCGATATCGCCGACCTGTCCGTGGGCTACGGGGATATCCCGGTCCTGCGGGGGATCAGCATGCACGTAGAGTCCGGCGAGGCAGTCGCGATCATCGGCGCCAACGGCGCGGGCAAGACCACGCTCCTTCGCGCGATCTCCGGTCTCCTGAGGGCAAGCTCCGGGCAGATCCGCTTTGCGGGAGGGAAAATCAGCGATCTGCGCGCCGACCTGATCGTCAATCAGGGTCTAGTCCATTGCCCGGAGGGCCGCGCGATACTCCGACGCATGTCGGTCCGGGAAAACCTGGAGCTCGGCGCCTATCGTCTCAAGGAAGGCGCGACGTCCGCGGACCTCGACCGGATATTCGAGCTGTTTCCCCGCCTGCGCGAGCGTCAGTCGCAGCTCGGCGGATCGCTCTCGGGCGGAGAGCAGCAGATGCTCGCGATCGGGCGGGCGATGATGGCCAAACCGCGAATGCTGCTGCTCGACGAACCCTCGCTCGGCCTGTCGCCTCTCATGATGAAGGAAGTCTTCCGGGGCCTCGCACAGCTGAAGGCCTCCGGCCTGACGATCATCCTGGTGGAACAGAATGCGCTGGCCGCACTGAAATTTTCCGACCGAACCTATGTGCTCGAGAGCGGGTCGATCGCACTCCAGGGTGCCTCGTCCTCGCTCATCTCCGACCCCCGCGTGCGCGAAGCGTATCTCGGGAGCGCCTGACCCGCGGCAGCAAGCCTACAACTGCGAGGACAGCACGCCCAGGCTGATCACGAGCAGGACAATCCCGACAAGCTCCATCCCCCGCAGCCGTTCCTTGAACAGGCGGCGCGAGATCACGTAACTGAACAGCACCTCGATAAGCGCGAGCGTTCGCACATCGGAGGCGGAACGCACCGATACCGCGGTGAGCCAGCCGATCGTGGCGAGCGCCCCGAGCATGCCGGCCGCGTGCGACATCCAGGTGGAGCGCAGCGCCTGCCGGAGCACGTCCCGCCTGCGCAGTGCAAGGTAGGCACCGAGCAGCGCGCTTTGCATGAGTTGCGCGCAGGCCATGCCGAAGGCACCGACAAGAACGAACGGAATGCCATGCCCGAGTTCCAGCGCGGCGGCACGGTAGCTCACGATCGCCACCGCGAATGCGGCACCGGAACCGATGCCCATCCATCCGGTGGCGGACACTGCCGCGGCGACGAGCGATTTCAGGTCGGCCTTTTCGCCCTGCATCGAAAGCAGCAGCACACTGACGGTTGCCAGCAGCATCGCACCCGCGGTGACGGGACTCACCAGCTCCCCGATCAGCAGCAACGAAAACAGCGCGACCATCAGTATCTCGGTCTTGCCGTAGGCCACCGCAACGAGAAAGTTCCGCCGCGTCATCGCGGAGAGCAGCAGCGCGGTGCCGGCCACATTGGTGATGGCACCGAGAAATATCCAGCCGACGAAGCCCGCATTCACCGCCGGAAGCGTCGCGTGGAACCAGAGCAGCACCGCGACGAGCCACACCGCCGCAAACGGCAGGCCGTAGACCAGACGCGCGAAGGTGGCGGCAAGCGTGCCCACCGTCTGGGTGAGTTCGCGCTGGGCGGCGTTGCGAAGCGTCTGCGCAAGCGCCGCCACCAACACCACCGGTATCCATATCCACGACGCGGAACTCAGACCCCGCCCTCCCGCGAGGCGTCCTCAGGGCGATTCGGCATCGTCTGGCCGGCGTGTCTCAGTCGACCCGTGCGCCGGCGGCTTTCACCATCGCCGCGAGCTGCTGCGCCTCGATACGCATGGTGTCGCCGAACTGCTCCGGCGTGGTGCCCACCGCGCGAATTCCCGCCGCCTCGAATTTCTGCTTCACGTCCGACAGGGCGAGCGACTTGTTGATCTCCGAACTCATACGCAGCACCGCCTCGCGCGGAGTGGCCGCCGGCGCAAGAAAACCCACCGAGATGTCGATCGCGAACTTCGGCACGCCGCTTTCGGCCACCGTGGGAATGTCCGGCGTGAGCGAGGAACGCTGCGCGGACGCAATCCCGAGAATGCGCAGCTTGCCCGCCCGCGCGTGCGGCAGCACCGCGGTAAGTCCAATGAAGCCGACGCTCACATCCCCCGCCAGCAGCGCAGGCGAGAGAGAGCCCGACCCTTTGTAGGGCACATGATTCAGGTTCGCACCCGTGAGGCTCTTGAACAGTTCCATCGCGAGATGATTGCCATTGCCGTTGCCCGAGGAGCCGTAGGCGATCGGCGTCTGTTTGGACAGGGTGATCAGGTCCTGCACGCTGCGGATCGCCGTACCGGCATTCGCCACGAGGTAGATAGGCGGCGCGGCGGCGAGCGTCACCGGAACGAAATCGCGAAACACGTCGTAAGGCAGCTTCGCATACAGCGCGGGATTGATGCCGTAGATCGCGCCGTCGGCCACCAGCAGCGTGTAGCCGTCGGCGGGCGCCTTCATCGCGAGTTCGGTGCCGATCATGCCGCCTGCGCCGGCGCGGTTCTCCACCAGCACCGGCTGGCCGATGGCTTCGGACACCTTCTGGCCCACGGTGCGGGCCACCACGTCGAGCACGCCACCCGGCGCGTTCGGCACGATGAATCGCACAGGCCGCGAGGGAAACGCCGACGGGGCCTGCGCCTGCGCGTCGGGAAGCGTCGCCACGAGCGCTGCGAACAATGCGCCCGCGACCGCAGGGAACTTCAGTGCCTTGACCATGCTGCGCCTCCTGCGCTTCGATGCCACCCGTAACAGGCGAAGTCGTTGCCTCGCATGCCGCGTATCAGTCGACCTTTGCGCCCACTGCACGCACCAGCGCACCGAGTTGCGCCGCTTCCGCCCGCATCGCCTCACCGAACTGTTCCGGCGTAGTACCCACCGGACGCACGCCCACCGCCTCGAGGCGCGCACGCACATCCGGCACCTTCAACGCGTTGTTGATCTCGGTATTGAGCTTCATGATGACATCGCGCGGCGTGGCAGCCGGCGCGAGGAATCCCACCGAGATGTCGATCGAGAACTTGGGCACGCCGCCTTCGGCCACCGTCGGCACATCCGGCGTGAGCGAGGAACGTTGCCCCGAGGCGACACCGAGCATGCGCAGGCGGCCCGACTTCACATGCGGCTGGATCGTGGAAAGTCCGGCGAATCCGACCGCGACATCACCCGAGACGATGGCCGGCGTGAGCGTCGCCGCCCCCTTGTACGGGATGTGGGTGAGGTTGGCACCGGTGAGGCTCTTGAACAGTTCCATCGCAAGATGGTTGCCGTTGCCGTTGCCCGACGAACCGTAGGGAATCGGCGCCTGCTTGGACTGGGTGATCAGGTCCTGCACGCTGCGGATCGTGGTGTTGGCGTTCGCCACAAGGTAGATCGGCGGCGCGCCGGCTAGCGACACCGGCGTGAAGTCCTTGAACGCGTCGTAGGGAAGCTTCGAATACAGCGCGGGGTTGATCGCATAGTGCCCCGCGTCCGCCACGAACAGCGTGTAGCCGTCGGGCGGCGACTTGAGCACGTATTCCGCCGCGATCGCGCCGTTCGCGCCGGTGCGGTTTTCCACGACCACCGACTGGCCGATCGTTTCGGACATGCGTGCGGCGATGGTGCGCGCCAGCACGTCGGGCGAGCCGCCCGGTCCGATGCCCGCGATCATGCGGATCGGCTTGGTGGGGAAGCTTTGGGCATGGCCCGCGCCAGAACCGGCCGCAAGCACCGTACCCGCGAACATCAATGTCACTGCCTTGAACATGGTGTCTCTTTCCTGTGGTTCCGGCCGTACCGCCCGGATAGTTTTTGTCTCCGGTCGTACCGCCCGGATTGTGGTTCGATTTGCGCAGGATTGCACAGATAACCGGTTGAGGCTCTGGAAATCCGTTGGAGGCACCCCTATGTTTATAACAATGAGAGGGCGGGCGCAAGGCACGCTAGGAGTGCACGGTTGAGCAAACGAGGGGCACGAGCATGGACAGGAAACACTGGATCGAATTCGTTGAATATCTGATCGTCGTCGCAGCCGCGACGGGCATGGCCAATAGTCCTCGCGGACAGCTTCAGCACCCCGATCTGGGGCGGCCTGACGAGCGTGCAGCTACACTGAATTCGTCAACCAGCCCGCCGGTAACGCTCGATAAAACCTCGATCCAGCCGGTCTTTCCAGAGCCAGACCCAGCTGCCCAGTACCGCGAAGCGCCGCCAGGACGCAATCGCGCGCCCGTCACCGAGATTGAGTATCGCCAGCGCGCGGTCGGGACAGGAGAAATCGCTTAGCTCACCTCCGTTCAGCGCCGCCATGAGATTCGCCGCCAGCACCGGCCCCTGCCGCACTGCATAGACGCCTGACTTCGGTCGCGGATTGGCAAGCAGCGTCGCGCAATCGCCCGAGGCAAACACCTCGGGATGCGACACTGAACGCAGGCGCGCATCGACCGCGACGAAACCGCGATCGTCACGCACCAGCGCGGATGCCGACAACCAGGCATGCGGCGCGGCGCCGGTGGCGAGGATCACCGCGTCCGCGGCGATACGCACCGGCAGCCCCGCGGGGCGCCGCAAATTCGAAAGCACCAGCCCTTCCGGACCGACCTCACGCAAGGCGAGGTCGAAACGCATCACCACGCCGCGGAGGTCGAGTTCGCGCCCGGCGAGCCGCTGCGCGCGTTCGCCGTGACCGGGCAGCAGCCCGCCCGTGTCGGCGACCAGAACCGAGTCGAGCACCGTGCCAAATTTCGTCGCCGCGCGATGCAGCAGGGTGAACAGCACCTCGACACCCGCCGCACCCGCGCCTGCGACCGCAATCTGCCGGATCCGGCCCTTGCGAATGCCTGCATCGAACGCATCGAGCTTCCCGGGCAGGGCCTCGATCGGCCGCAAGGCAATCGCGTGTTCCGAACCGGCGATACCTTCGGTGGCCGCGGTGGAACCGACGTCGATCGAAAGCAGGTCGTAGTCGAGCGTACTCCCGTCATCAAGATGCAGGCGACGTTCATCCGGATCGAGCGCTACGGCCCGCGCCTCGATACGCCGCACGCCTGCCGCCTGCGCAAGCGGCTGCAGGTCGATGCGACAGTCCTCGAAGCGATACTCGCCCGCTATCCAGCCGGGAACCATGCCGGAATACACCGCATGCCGCGCCGGGCTGACGAGCACCACCTCGTGGCCGCTTGCCGGCGCGCGTGCAAGCTGCGCGAGCACCGCAAGCTGACTGTGGCCGCCGCCGAGAAGGACGAGGCGTTTCATGCGATTTTGAGCAGTCCGTCTAGCAACGCAGGCGCAAGGCGCGAAATATCCTCGGGCCGATCGAGATCCCACAGCGCTTCGAGTTCTGCCAGCCGCAAACCCGCCGACGCGGCGCGTTCGCGCGTTGCCTGCATCACCTGCGGTCCGCCCCAGCCGATGCCCTTGAACAGCGCTGCGTGCGGCCGCGCCATGCCCACCAGCACATAGCCGCCGTCTTCCGCGGGAATGAACACCGCATCAGAAGCCGCGAGCGCCTCGCGCGCCCGAACGAGATGCGCGGCCGAAAGATCGGGGATGTCGGAGCCGACAAGGAGCACGGAATCGGCCCGGCCGAGTCCGTCCGCGATCGTGCACGCCATTCGCTCGCCGAGTTCGCCCCGCGCCTGCGTTCTGAGCGAAATTTCGAAATGCGTTGCGCAATGGACGAAAAATGGATGCGTTTCGTCCGGCGCGCACCAGAGTTCGACCGGGCCTATGTTCGCCGAGATCGCCTCGCCGAGCATCCGCTTGACCAGCCGCGCGTGCAGCACCGCGGCACCGCACGGACCCAGCGTCGGGATCAGGCGCGTCTTCGCCTCGCCCGGCACCGGCGCGCGCGCATACACCGCGACAAGGGTGCTGCTCATCGGCCGCGTCGATAGATGAGGGCGAGGGCAGCCGGATCGGCGCCGAGGAAATAGCGCAGACGCAGCGACCACATGAGAACGATCGTGCGCAGGACGCCGTTCTTCTCCCAGCGTCGCCCGGAGGTGCGCGCCCGCTCGCGCAGGCATGCGGGAGGCGAGAGGCGCCTGAGCGCCGAGGACATCGCAATGTCCTCCATCAGCGGCTGTTCCGGGAATCCGCCCGCGGCATCGAAGGTGCGTCTGCGCATGAATATCGCCTGATCGCCGGTGGCGATGCCGGTGATCCGCGAGCGCAGGTTCATCATCGAGGCGATCACGGCGAGCATCGGATGCACGCCTTCGATGCGGACGTCGAAGCGCCCCCAGGCCACGCCGGCCGCAAGGGCAGAAGCGATCAACCGGTCCGCATCGTCAGGCAGGCGCGTATCCGCATGCAGGAACAGCAGCGTATCGCCCGAGGCGGCTGCGGCACCCGCATTCATCTGCAGCGCGCGGCCGCGGGGCGCGTCGATGACCCGGTCGGCGAGCGGTGCGGCGATCTCGATTGTCGCGTCGTCCGAACCGCCGTCGGCCACGATCACCTCGGCACCGCGCTCGCGCAGCGTGGCGAGCGACTCCAACACATCAGCGATGCCGTCTGCCTCGTTGAGCGTGGGAATGATGATGGACAGCATGTGATCGATATTAACTGCTGCAACGCGCTCCAAGGGATCAGGAGCTGCCTCACAGTCGCAACCCTGCTGTCATTGCGAGCAAAGCGAAGCAATCGCTATCGGAACTGGGAGATTGCTTCGTCGCTGCGCTCCTCGCAATGACCCGATTTATCAGCGCCTAACCCGAGGCGTCGTTCAAGGTCCAGTCGTAGGCATGTGATCGATATTAACTGCTGCAACGCGCTCCAAGGCATCAGGCGCTGCCTCGTAGTCGCAACCCTGCTGTCATTGCGAGTGAAGCGAAGCAATCGCTAGCGGGCAAGAAAGATTGCTTCGCCGCTGCGCTCCTAACTGCTGCAACGCGCTCCAAGGCATCCGGAACTGCCTAATGGTCGCACCCCTGCTGTCATTGCGAGCGAAGCGAAGCAATCGCTAGCGGAACTGCGAGATTGCTTCGCTTCGCTCGCAATGACCCGATTGATCAGCGGCCCTGGAGATGCCCGCCGCCTAACCCGAGGCGTCGTTCAACATCCAGTCGTAGTCGAGATACCGGATCGGCAACCGGCCGTCGCGCAGCAACTGCCGGTCTTCGTCGCGATCGGCGAGCAGGTCGGCGTATTTCGCGAAGAACTGCTGCGGTGAAGCGAACCCTTTCCAGCCAAGCGAAAAGTCCTTCACGTACCAGTCAAATATCCTTGACACCTCGAGCGTCCCGGCGGTGAAGCGGTTACGAGAGCGGTCGCCAAGAAAGCGCCGGGGCTGGTCCTCGAGTTGCGCATCGATCCGTGCCGCGGTGTAGGCCTCCTCGCGCAAGGCGGGACAACCGACCGCGGCGCAATTCACCGCGAAGTGGATGCGCGGCTCCTCGAACGCGCCCGGGGCGCGGATCGTCTCGTGCTCGATGCCGTCGAGGTTCTGCGACTTGCCGAGCAGCATGAAAAAGCGGTCCTTCCACGGATTTCCGAACACCGTGCCGAAGTCGCGGATCGATTTCAGGTTCGGGTAGCGGGTGAGGATCTTCTCCACCGTGAAGGCGTTGTAGGCGTTGATCAGGAAGGCGAGTTGCTGCGGCTTGCTCCAGCCGGCGTAGTCCGCAGGTGTCACCCGCGAAAGGCTGTCGAGATACGCCTTGAGCGCCGCGCGATCGGCCGCAAAGCCGCGATACCGAACCTGGGTCGCACTGCCGGAATCGCGCACCAGGACGTGTTTGGCGAGCAGCGCGCTCCAGGCACGGTGTTCGTGGTCGAAATTGCCCTGCGACCGGGCGACGGTTGCGCCACATGCAAGAATCAGGAAAGCCGAGACAACAAGAAAATTGCTAAATTTAGCAATCAAATTCACCGATTTCACGCACCGGACGGACCTCTCAAAACGTGAAAGTTCGCAATTCATGAAGCATTCGGATACGCACGACGCCGGTCCGAGAACAACTTTGGCGCGCGGCCGAGTACCGAGCCCAGGCCCGCCGCACCGCGTCCCCAGGCCTGGAACGCCTCCAGAAAGTCCATCTGCCCGGTGGTCACCTGCGCCCGCTTCCAGCCGCCCGCCGCGTACTTGTTCGCCTCGACCAGCGTCGGATAAATGTGGATGGTTCCCAGCACCTTGTTCAGGCCGATGCCGTGCCGCATCGCGGCGATGAACTCGATGATCAACTCGCCCGCGTTCTCGCCGACGATGGTCGCACCGAGAATCCGGTCGCTGCCCGGCACGGTCAGCACTTTCACAAAGCCGTGCGCCTCGCCGTCGGCAATCGCACGGTCAAGCTCATCCAGACAGTACACCGTGGCCTCGTACGCAACTGCCTTTTCCTTCGCCTCGGATTCGTTCAGACCGACGCGCGCCACTTCCGGCTCGGTGAAGGTTGCCCAGGGGATGACCGAGAAGTCGGCTCGAAAGCGCCGGAACGCGCCGAACAACGCATTCACCGCCGCATACCAGGCGGTGTGCGCCGCGGTGTGGGTGAACTGGTACGGCCCGGCGACATCGCCACAGGCGTAGATGTTCGGGTAGCGCGTCTGCATGTATTCGTTGACTTCGACGGTCCGGCCCTTGGTCACCGGAATGCCGAGCTCCTCGAGTCCGTAGCCGGTGGTGTTGGCTACGCGGCCGACCGCGCAGAGGAGCGCGTCGAAGGGAATGCGCACTTCGCGTCCATCGTTGTCCGCGTAGAGCACCTTCTCGCCCGCCTCCACCGCAAAACGCAGGGCCTTGTGCCCCACAAGCACATCAACGCCTTCGGCGCGGAAGCGCTCCATCACCTGCGCCGAGACATCCGGGTCCTCGCGCACCATCAGGCGCGGCGCCATCTCCACCTGCGACACCTTCGAGCCGAAGCGCGCGAAGCATTGCGCCAGTTCGCAACCGATCGGCCCGCCGCCGAGTACCAGCATCCGCCCGGGCAGTTCGCGAAGATTCCACACTGTATCCGAGGTCAGGCACTCCACCTGATCGATTCCCGGAATCGGCGGGACAAACGGCTGCGCGCCCGCGGCGATGATGATCGAGCGTGTCGTGATTCGCCGCGTGCCGCCATCGGCAAGCGCCACCTCGACCTCCCAGGGCGACACGATCTTCGCCTCGCCCTGCACGCAATCGACGCCCAGCGCGGTGTAGCGTTCGACCGAGTCGTGCGGTTCCACCTCGGCCACCACCCGCCGCACCCGCTGCATCACCTCGGCGAAGTCGAACTCCGCGGTGATCGAGCGGAAACCGTACTCATGCGCCCTCGAGGCCTGCGCAAGGATTCTTGCCGATCGGATCAGCGCCTTCGAGGGCACGCACCCGGTGTTGAGGCAGTCCCCGCCCATGCGGTGCTTTTCGATCAGCGTCACCTTCGCCTTCACCGCCGCGGCGATGTAGGCAGACACCAGCCCTGCCGAACCCGCGCCGATCACCACCAGATTGCGCTCGAACGTCTTCGGCTTGCGGCTCGCCCACGCCGCGTAGACCTTGCGCGCCGACAGCTCATTGACGATTTTCTTTGCGATCAGCGGAAACACGCCGAGCAGCGCGAACGAACCGAGCAACGCAGGCGAGGCGAGGCCGCGCAGGGAATCGATCTGCGCGAGCTGGGTGCCTGCGTTCACGTACACCAGTGTCCCTGCGAGCATGCCGAGCTGGCTCACCCAGTAGTAGGTGACGGTGCGCATCGAGCTCAGTCCCATCAGCAGGTTGATCACGAAGAACGGGAACACCGGCACAAGCCGCAGCGCAAAGAGGTAGAACGCGCCCTCGCGCGCAACGCCGGCGTTGATCGCGGCAAGCCGCGCACCGAAACGCGACTGGATGGCATCCCGAAACAGGAACCGGCTTGCAAGAAACGCGAGGGTCGCGCCGATCGAGGCGGCGAAAGACACGATCAGCGCGCCCCAGCCGAGGCCGAAGATCGCACCGGCGGCAAGCGTGAGCAAGGTCGCACCGGGAATCGAGGCCGCGGTCACCGCAACGTAGACCAGGAAGAAGGCGCCCGCCGTAACAATAGGATGCCCCCGGTACTGCGCATCCAGGGCCGCCTGCTGCGACTTGATGGTGTCAATTCGCAGGTACTGGGCAAGATCGAAGGCAACGAAGGCTGCGATCAGCGCGACCAGGAGGGTCGCAACGAGCAGGCGGGCGCGACTCATCCCCGCCGCCCTCGAATGCGGAAGATCACGCGGCGAGTGCTCCGCCGCAACTCGATCCCTGACCTGCGGTGCAGCCGAAGCAGTGCTGCTTCACCACGATCGCGTTGCCCTCGAGATCGCGACCGATCAGTGACGACAGATGCGTCTGCGACCTGCCGTCGATGACCGCGGACAGCTCGAGCATCTGGTTGAAGTCGCAGTCATATACATTGCCTTGCCAGTCCACCGAGAGCGTGGTGCGGCACATCACGCCATCGAGATTGTTCTCGCTGTAGCTGTCGCGAAGCAGGTTCATGTACGAATTGAATTGCCCCTTGGAGATCAGCGTCGAACCGAATCGCGCGATCGGCATGTTGGCGAGCGTGAACAGCCCGTTGAAAGCAATGCCGAACGCCTCGCCGAGAATTCGCTTGTAGTCCGCCTCGAGCGCATGCTGCGCGGGCGGAAGTACCGGGCCCTGCGGGTTGTAGACGAGGTTGAGCACGAGTCCGCTGTCGGCCTTGCCATAGCCGAGCGCGTTGAGCTTGAGGATGCCGCGAATGCTTGCGTCGTACACGCCCTTGCCACGCTGTCGGTCAACGAGTTCCTGCGTATAACAGGGCAGCGACGCGGTGACTTCGACGCCGTGACGGGAAAGGAATGCCGGCAGATCTTCCTGCCCGGGTTCCTCGATAACTGTCAGGTTGCAGCGGTCGATCACATGCACGCCGAGCGTGCTGGCCCGCTCCACCAGCGAACGGAACAACGGGTTCAGCTCGGGCGCCCCGCCGGTGACGTCGAGCGTCCTCACCCGTCCTGCCTTGAGGTAGTCGATCACGGTATCGACGGTGGCGGCATCCATCATCTCGGTGCGTGTCGGCCCTGCATTCACGTGACAATGCAGGCAGGACTGGTTGCACTTGTAGCCAAGATTGACCTGCAGGATCTCCACGCCGCGGCGCCTGATCGCAGGGAAATCGCTGACTTCGAGCAGGGGAAGCGTCGCGTGCACGTTCTCGTTCTCCGCGTTTGTCTGAATTCGGTTGCTGAAATTACTTCTGTACCGCGCGTACGCCGCGCCGGCAATGGAGCACATTGCCCTACCCGGATTGGTCCCGCAAGCCGCGGATTCCTTACAAACATGTAGCAGTGTGGGCCAACGCAGAACACCCCTCTCATGGAAGGGACTTTCCCGAGGAAAATCAAGGGGCGACATGCTATATTCGCAACTCGATTTTTCGGCAGCCGCGCATGGGACATCGTCTCTCCAAAATCACCACCCGCACCGGCGATGCCGGCGAAACCGGCCTCGGCGACGGCTCGCGCCGCACCAAGGACAACGAGCGGATCGTCGCGCTCGGCGACATCGACGAATTGAACTCGCTTCTTGGCGTATTGCTCGCCGAAGCCCTCCCCGACGACGCGCGCGCGGTGCTGCTCGCCGTTCAGCACGACCTGTTCGACCTCGGCGGCGAGATGTCCATTCCCGGCTATCGGATCGTCGGGGAAGAGCATGTCGGGCGCCTGGAATCCGCGACCGAGACATTCAACCGCGATCTGAAGCCGTTGAAGGAATTCATCCTGCCTGGCGGCACGCGCGCGGCATCACTTACACACCTGGCGCGTACCGTCTGCCGGCGCGCCGAGCGCGCGGTGGTGACGGTGGCCCGCAACGAGGACGTGAACGAATCGGCGCGGATCTACCTGAACCGGCTCTCGGATTTCCTGTTCGTGCTTGCCCGCGCACTCAACATCGCCGCGGGCGGCGGCGACGTGCTTTGGAAGCGGGATCGACAGACGCCTGCCTGAGCAGGACGAAACGGAAAAACGGCGGACTCAGATCCGCCAATCCACGAAGCGCGGTGCCTTCATCGACTTCTCGAACTCGGCCGCAAGCGTGCCGTTGGGAAGCACATCCACCGCCGCGCGGACTTCAAACACCCGCTTGATCGTGTCCAGAATGCTCTGCGTCACCGCCTTGGGATCGGCCTCGCGCTTGATTTCCATAAGCACGCGCAACTGTTCCAGCCCGTCACCCTCCATCGTCTCGAGCACCGCCTGAAAATCGGTGACATCGAGATTGCGGAACATCATGTCCTCGAATTCAGCGTGGTTCACGTTAACCCCGCGGATCTTGAAAAAGCCGGTGGTGCGATTGGCATGCTTGATCATCGGGAAGCGCTCGGCGTACGGCCCGGTGCCCGCGCTATGTTCAATGTATCGCACGAGGTCGCCCGAATCCCAGCGCAGCAGCGGCGTGGCGTGACCGGTCCAGAGCGGCGTCACGCAGAAGTTGCCCACCTCGCCGTGCGGCACCTGCTTGCCGGTGTCCGGATTGACGACCTCGACATAAAACAGGTCGGTCCAGATATGGATGCCGTCGTGCGCCGAATTTTCCGCGCCCATCAGCCCGGCCTCGCTCA
The DNA here is from genome assembly GCA_947466535.1 of Betaproteobacteria bacterium. Lineage (GTDB taxonomy): Bacteria > Pseudomonadota > Gammaproteobacteria > Burkholderiales > SG8-39 > CAMBSA01. Next base: position 1,484 of record CANIEV010000004.1, on the reverse strand, counting down.
TGCCGAACACATCGTAGACCTCCGCGCCCCACATCTGCGCGAGCTTCTGGCGTTTCGCATCCGAGAGCGTCTCCGCCGAACAGATCAGCGTCTTCACCGATGACGACGTGAGGTCGATGCCGTTGGCCACCGCCAGATTTGCGAGGTGCAGCGCGAAACTGCTCATGCCCATGAGACACGTGGGCTTGAGCGTCTGGATGAGTTCGAGCTGCGCACGCGAGGGCAGCGCATTGCCCGCACCCACCCAGGCCATGCCGACCTTGAAAGCCTGCGCGCTGCGCGCCCAGACCTGCCCCGCGGGATGGATGCCGATCGGAAACGAGATATGGCACAGGTCCGACGAATCCAGACCGATGCAGGGAAACGATCGCCCCCACGAGATCAGGCCGTACTTCACGTCCTCATAACTGCGCGGGTAAAACACCGGCTTGCCGGTGGAGCCGCCCGAGCGCCAGTACTCGGCGATCTCGGTGACCGGCACCGCGCAGAACTGACGCATGAACTCCGCGTGATCGAGCGCACGCAGCGAATCCTTGGTGAGAATCGGGATCTGCTCCCAGACTGACAAATCATCCAGTCGCGCCGGGTCGATGTGATCGAGCTTGCCGCGGTACCAGGGGATGGTCTTCGCGCGCTCGAAGGCAACGCGCTTGCGAACGGACTGAACCTCCGCGATTTCCTTGCGCGATTTCGGAAGTGCGGCCGGATTCGGTTCGTACATGGTCGAGTGCCTCTTTCGGATTGCGCCATGAAGAAGCCGCCATTCCAGCATCGGACGGCCGTCCCGGCAACGTGGACAGGGGAAATTCGATAATATATTCTTTGGAATATATTTTGCAAGATTCTCCGGAGCACACCTTGTCATCCACTCCCGGCATCTCCTCCCGCAAGCCGCTTCGCATCGCCGTCATCGGCGGTGGCCCGGGCGGGCTGTACTTTTCCATCCTGACGAAAAAGGCCGATCCGCGCCACTCGATCACGGTGTTCGAGCGCAACCGCCCGGACGACACTTTCGGATTCGGCGTGGTGTTCTCCGACGAGACGCTTGGCAAATTCCAGGAGCGCGACCCCGAGAGCTACCGCGCAATCACCGAGGAATTCGCCTACTGGGGCGCGATCGACGTCAAGGTCCGGGGCGAGACGATCCGCTCGGATGGGCACGGATTCTGCGGCCTCGAACGAAAGACGCTTCTTGGCCTGCTGCAGAATCGGGCACGCGAACTCGGCGTGGAGCTGCTGTTTCAGACGGAAGTCGCCGACGTCACTACGCTGAAGGGCTACGACCTGATTGTCGCGGCCGACGGCATCAACAGCCCGGTGCGCGAGCGCTACAAGGATCATTTCAAGCCGAGCTTCGACTGGCGCAAGAACAAGTTCGCCTGGCTCGGCAGCACGCAGTCCTTCCCCGCGTTCACCTTCACCTTCAAGGAGAACGAACACGGCGTATGGATACTGGGCACCTACCAGTACAAGACGGGCTTGAG
>CANIEV010000003.1 GCA_947466535.1 Betaproteobacteria bacterium | reverse complement strand
CGCGCCGCGAGCTGCGCGGGCGTGCTCGCGACGATTTCGAAATACTGGCTCTGCAGAAGGCTCACCAGCGCGGGATCGCGCAGGATGCGCACCGATTGGGCATGCAACGTGTCGATCACCGCACGCGGCGTCGCTGCGGGCGCGAGCAGCGAGTACCAGCCCTCGTGCAGCACGCCGTCCGCGCCGCCTTCGGCAGTGGTGGGAATCTCGGGGGCCGAACTCACGCGCGCGGCGGTGAGCATCGCGATCGCCTTGATCTTGCCGCCCTTCGCATAAGGCAGGCCGTTTGCGCCGTCGAAATAAAGCTGTGCCTCGCCGGTGATGAGGGCGGGGTAGACCTGACCTCCGCTCTTGTAGGGCACATGAACGATGTCCACCCCGGTGCGCTGGCGAAACATTTCCGCCGCGAGGTGCGGTCCGGTTCCGTAGCCCGAGGTGGCGTAATTGAGTTTGCCCGGCTGGGCTCGGGCGAGCGCGATCAGTTCCTGCAGATTGTTCGCCGGCACAGTGGCGGAAATCAACAGCAGACCGGGCACCGTCGCAAGCAGGCTGATCGGCGCAAGATCCTTCTCCGGATCGAACGGAATCTTTCCGTAGAGATGTTCGCTCAGCGCAAGCGGGCCGAAGGGCGTGAGCAGCAGGGTATGGCCGTCAGGCTCTGCCCGCGCCACCGCCTCGGTACCGATATTGCCGCCCGCGCCGGCGCGGTTCTCTATCACCGCCGGCTGACCGAGCGCGGCAGACAGTTTTTCCGCAAACGGCCGCGCCACCAGGTCGGTGGGACCGCCCGGACCCGCGGGTACGATGATGCGGATCACCCGCGACGGGTAGGTCGTCTGCGCCATTGCGGGCGACGCAGAAAGATACGCGCCTAAAAGCGCTGCTGCCGCGGCCAAGACGGATAGCGGACGAAGCGGGTGCCTGCGGATCACGATGAACTCCTCCTCGGTGAAGCTGGCGGCCGTGCTCGTTTTTTGTCGTCCGGCCGTCCGGAAAAACTGCCGCGAATGTGGACACGACTGCGGCAGCGCACAAGAAGCGCGATATGTATCTCACACGGATACTGCCGGCGAAGCCTCATATTGATTGAGGAGCAACATGCATGGCGCGATTTTTCGGCACCGGCATTCACGTTGCGCGCATCATGCAGTACATTGCCGGCTGGCTGCGCGCATCACAAAACAAGCCGTCCCCGCCGCTTTCCGTTCATCGCTACATACCCCCGCAGAGGCAACATGAGCGAATCCAACCCGAAACAAGGCATTGGCGCATCGGTTCTTCGCAAGGAGGACTTGCGCTTTCTCACCGGCCGCGGCCGCTACTCGTCCGACCACCGTATCCACGGCGAAGCGCACGCGGTATTCGTGCGCTCGCCGCACGCACACGCGAACGTGAAGAGCATCGACATCGCGCCCGCGCTGGATGTGCCAGGCGTGATCGCGGTGCTCACCGGCGAAGAGCTCCGGGCCGACGGCGTGGGCCTGATCAGCCACGATTTCGTGGTGCGCTACCCCGATGGCCGGTCGATGGCGCTGCCGCAGCGTTTCGCGCTCTCCGTCGGGCGCGTGGTTTATGTCGGGGAGCCGGTCGCGATCGTGATCGCCGAGTCGGTGAACGCCGCCAAGGACGGCGCGGAAGCAGTAGTAGTCGATTACGAAGACCTGCCGGTGACGGTGGAACTCACCGCGAGCATCGCGCCCGGTGCGACGCAGCTCTGGCCCGAGGCGCCGGGCAACCTCTGCTACGAAATGCGCCACGGCAACGCCGCGGAGACCGAGAAGGCCTTCGCCGCGGCCGCGCACCGCGTGAAGCTGCAGCACGTGAACAACCGCGTTGCGGTAAACCCGATGGAACCGCGCGCAGCGACCGCGAGCTACGACGATCTCGACCAGAAGTATTTCCTGAATGTCTCGCACCAGACACCGTTTCCGCTGCGCAGCGCGCTCGCCGAGACGCTGCATGTGCGCGAGGACAACGTCCAGGTGGTATCCAACGACGTCGGCGGCGGCTTCGGCGTCAAGGGCCCGAACTACCCTGAGGAGATCGCGCTCGTCTGGGCCGCGAAACGCGTCGGCCGGCCGGTGAAGTGGGTGTGCGAACGCAGCGAGCTCTTCCTCTCGGATGCGCAGGCACGTGATCACCTCACGACCATCGAACTCGCGCTGGATCGCGACGGCAATTTCCTTGCGATCTTCGTGGACGACCTGGCCAACATGGGCGCCTACGTGTCGAGCTTCGGTGCCGGACCCCCTATCGGCGGACAGACCGGGCTCATCATCGGCGCCTATCGCACGCCGGTGTACGCCGGACGCATCCGCATGGTGTTCACCAATACCATGCCCACCGACGCCTATCGCGGCCCGGGCCGCGCCGAGGCTGCCTACATGCTCGAGCGCGTGGTGGACCTCGCCGCGCGTGAGCTCGGCATTTCGCCGGTCGAGATCCGCCGCCGCAACATGATCCCGGGCTCGGCGATACCCTACAAATCGCCCACCGGCCGTATGTATGACAGCGGCAATTTCCCGGTGGTGTTCGAAAAGGCGCTTGTGCGTGCCGACTGGGCAGGCTTCGACAAGCGCCGCGAGGCGTCGAAGAGCCGCGGCAAACTGCGCGGCATCGGCTTGGCTTACTACATCGACAACACCGGCATCGGCCCCTCGGACATGCTGCTTGGCCGCGGCATGAAGGTGCCGACCTACGAATCCGCGCAGGTGCGCATGAACAAGGACGGCGGCGCGACGATTGTCACCGGCACCCACACCCACGGGCAGGGACTGGAGACCGCGCTCGCGCAGATCGTCGCCGACCGGCTCGGTATCGACGTGAAAAACGTCGAGGTGCTGCACGGCGACACCCGCCAGATCGGCTACGGTCGCGGCACGGTCGGCGCGCGCTCGCTGCTCGCCGGCGGCGCGGCGCTGGAGGTGGCACTCGGCAAGGTGGTGGAAAAAGGTCGGAAAATCGCCGCCCACCTGCTCGAATGCGCCACCGAGGACATCGAGCTTTCGGTCAAGGACGGCCGAGGTCGCTTCGAGGTGAAGGGCACCGACAAGGGTGTCACGATCGAAGACGTGGCCAAGGTGGCGTTTTTCCCGTCGAAGTACCCGATCAAGGAACTCGAACCCGGGCTGGACGAAACCGGCTACTGGGATCCGCCGGGCGTTTCCTTTCCCAACGGCTGCCATATCTGCGAAGTCGAGATCGACCGCGACACCGGCGTGATGAATGTGGCGAGCTTCGTCTCGGTGGATGACTTCGGCAACATCGTCAACCCGATGATGGTCAGCGGCCAGGTGCACGGCGGCATCGTGCAGGGCCTCGGCCAGGCGATCCACGAGCACTGTATCTACGACGATGCCACCGGCCAGCTCACCACCGGCTCGTTCATGGACTACGGCCTGCCGCGGGCGGATGACATGCCGTCCTTCGTCGATGAGACCGTGAACGACTACCCCACCGCCACCAACCCGCTCGGCGTGAAAGGCTGTGGCGAGGCGGGCGCGATCGGCGCGCCGCCTGCGCTGGTGAACGCGGTGGTCAATGCGCTCGCCGATTTCGGCGTGAAGCACGTGGACATGCCGGTGACGCCGCAGAAGCTCTGGCGGCTGATGCACGCGCCCGCGTGAGCGGGGTGCCGTGAACGCCCCGCACTCCGGGGCGCAGGCGGTGCCGCCGCTCATGCCGCTTTTTGCGCCGCCCGATATCGAGATGCAGCGCCGGGCCGACGGCTCGGTGCTGTTGCGCTCGCGCAAGGCCCTCTCCCCGCCCGACGAACACCTGCTGGTGTGGATGGCGCGCTGGGCGGACGAGGCGCCCGATCGCCCCTTCATGGCAGAACGTGACGCCTCGGGCCAATGGCGGCACTGGCGCTACGCCGATGCGTGGCGCGATGCGCAGGCGACCGGCGCCGGTCTGCTCGCGCGCGGCCACTCGTCCACCCGGCCCTTGCTCATCCTCGCGCCCAACGGGCTTGCGCATGCGCGCTTCCTGTTCGGCGCGATGGCAGCCGCCATCCCGGTCGCGCCGGTGACACCGCAGTACGCGCTCTCGCCGGCCGGCCACGCGAAGATCGCGAAAATCGCGGATCTGGTGAATCCCTCGGCGGTGCTGGTGGACGATGCCACGAAGTATGAGGACGCACTCGCGATGCTGGCGGCGCGCGGCGTGCCCGTGGTTTCCGCGCAGGAATTGTTCGCATCGAAAGCCGCGACCGCCCGTCTGCCTACGATCACAGGCGCGACGCCCGCGAAAATCCTGTTCACCTCCGGCTCCACCGGACAGCCGAAGGCGGTGGTCTATACCCACCGCATGATGACCAGCAACCTGCAGATGACGCTCGAGCTCTGGCCGTTTCTGAACGAGCGCAATCCGGTGCTGATCGACTGGCTGCCCTGGACGCACGTGTTCGGCGCCAACAACAACATCAACACCACGCTTGCGCGTGGCGGCACGATGCATATCGACGCCGGCTCGCCGCGGCCCGGCGGCCTGGAACAGACGCTTGCCAATCTGCGCGAGATCGCGCCAACGCTGTATTTCAACGTGCCCGCGGGTTTTGCCGGCCTGCTCTCGCACCTGGAAAACGACCGCACGCTCTGCACGCATTTCTTCTCGAGGCTGGATGCGATCTTCTATGCGGGTGCTGCGATCAGCGGCGACACCTGGGAGCGCCTGCAGCGGCTCGCCGTGGCGCAGCGCGGCTCACCGATCCCGATTACCTGCGGCTGGGGCGCAACCGAAACCGGGCCGACCGCGACCCTGATCCACGCCCTGCTCGATGGCCCGGGCAACATCGGCACGCCAGTGCCCGGCGGCGAACTCAAGCTCGCGCCGGTGGCGGGCAAGTACGAGCTTCGGTTCAAAAGCCCGAGCGTCACCACCGGGTATCTCGGCAACCCGGAGGCAACGAGGCTTGCCTTCGACGAGGAAGGCTTCTACTGCACCGGCGACGCCGGACGCCTCGCCGACCCGGACGATCCGAACAAGGGCCTGGTGTTCGACGGCCGCATCGCGGAGGACTTCAAACTCGCCACCGGGACCTGGGTGAGCGTCGGGCCGCTGCGCGTTGCGCTGCTCGCCGCCGCCGACGGACTGATCGCGGAGGCGCTGATCCTCGCGCCCAATCGGCCGTATTCCGCGGCGCTCGTCTGGCTCGACCCGGTGATGGCGAAAAGCCTCGACACTGAGGCGCTACGCACGCGTCTTCGCGCCGCCCTTGCACGGCTGGATGCGGGACAATCCGCGAGCAGCCTGCGTATCGAACGGCTTGCGATTGCCGCGAGCCCCCCCTCGATGGACGCGGGCGAGATCAACGAGAAGGCGTATCTCGTGCAGGCCGTCGCGCGCGATCGCCGCGCCTCAGAGATCGACGCGCTGTACGCCGAACCGGCGGATCCGCAGATCATCACACTATCAGTCATCACACTCAAAGGAAGCAAGGCATGATCGTCGTCGAACACACGAAGGACCTCGCGCCGTATATCGGAAAAGAGCTTGGCACCAGCCAATGGGTCGAGATCACCGAATCCATGATAATCGATTTCGGCCGCATCACCCGCAACACCCACTGGGTGCATTCGGATGTCGAGCGCGCGAAACGCGAGACGCCCTACGGCGGCATCATCGCCCACGGGTTCTTCACGCTGTCGCTGGTGAACGCTCTGCTCGAGGAGATCTACGAGGTCAAGGGCGCCAAGCGCTGGCTTAACTACGGCGTGGACAAACTGCGCTTCACCAACGCGGTGAAGGCGGGCGAGCGCGTGCGGCTGAAGCTCACGCTCAAGGAACTGGAAGAACAGAAAGCGGGCGCGGTGCGAATGGTCTGCGGCTGCACCATGGAAATCGACGGTAGCGAGCGACCGGCGATGGTGGCGGATTACATCATGATGGCCTATCACTGAAGCAGCGCTAACCGCCAAGGCGCCAAGAAGCAAAACCAAAAACGGAAGGCTTCGGAACAGGGAGGGAGGGAGAGCCCTCCCTCCCCGTTACCCCTCCCGCCCCGGCAACGCTCGCATCGAGCGAGCTTTGGTTAAGTGAATAGTGCCTTTCTTGGCGTCCTTGGCAGTCTTGGCGCCTTGGCGGTGAAAGAATTTTCTAACACCCGATCTACGAAGCGAGAACCCGACATGTCATCCAACATCCCCGAAGGCTTCACCGCCCGCGACGAAGGTAAGTCCTACATGGACCATATCGGTCCGATCTATCACCGCGTGCTGGAGAAAAGCGTGCAGCTCGGCGTGCGCCTCGAAAAACACCAGCTCAATCCGATCGGCACCACCCACGGCGGCATGCTGATGAGCCTGATGGACGTGACCCTCGGCGCCACCGCCGCGCGGGTGCTCGGCCACGAGGGCGTGGTGGCGACGGTGCAGCTCTCCTGCAACATGATTGCCGCGGCGCGCGACGGCGAGTGGATCCACGGCGAAGCGCAGGTGGACAAGACCACGCGCACACTGTCGTTCGTCTCCGGCCGCATCATGGCGGGCGACCGTGTGCTGCTCACCGCGACCGGGATTTTCCGCAACCCGCCGGATCCGTCGAAGAAGACCTGAGCAAGACGAATCAGTCGCCCTGCACAGCGATGGGTCAGCGAAAATTGCGCACTTTGCCATTTTTATATCAAACAGGGGCGAGGCGAAGTGGCAAATTAGATTGCGAAATTTAGCAATTCATCACGCGCGGATTAGAGTCTGAGCGCAGCACGGATCGCATCCGCAAGCGCCTCCGCCGGCTTTGCAGGCGCGTCCTTGCTGCGCCAGGCGACGTGGGTGTCGGGGCGCACCAGCACCGCGCCGCCGCCGCTGATCTGGCACAGTCGCTTCCAGTTGCCCTCGATGTCCTGATAGTCACCGCGCGCACCGATCACCGCGACATCGATTTCGATGCCGGTCTTCTTGGCGGCCGCGCGCGCCGCGCTGCGCCAGCTGCCGAGATTGCAGAACAGCGTCCAGCGCCCGGGGCGAACGAGGTCGTGCGTGCCGATACTCTTGCCCTCGCGCGCGAGTACCGCGTGCGGCAGGCGGCTGCCGGGCCGCGTCACCGGGTGGTAGATGCCCGCCATCGGATCGCGCGGCGGCAGCAACGTACCGTCGGGCACGAGCGCGCCCTGTTCGTAGGCGTAGCCGATTTCCATGTCATGCGCCTGCGGACCGATGCGCTGGATGTTCATCGCCTCCGCAAGGATTGCGCGCGCGGTGGCGCCGCCTGGTGTATCCGAATACAGCCGCTCGAAGGCCTTGCGGTTGGCGTCGGTCTGCCCCGGCGCGAGGCCGATCGACTGGTCGATCAGGCTGCGCATGCGAAAGCCGTGCAGCGCCCATTCCGCCACGCGCGCACCCACCGGCTGGCGTTCCGACTCGTAGCTGTCGAGCAGCGCATCCGGTGCGCGGCCGGCAAGCACGAGGGACAACTTCCAGGCGAGATTGTGCGCATCGCCGAACGCTGTGTTGAGCCCGAGCGCGCTCACCGGCGGATGGCGATGCGCCGCGTCGCCCGCGAGCAGCACCCGCCCGAAGCGGTATTTCTTCGCCACCACGCCCTGCACATCCCAGCGGCCGATCTTGCGCACCTCGGGCCTGAAGCTCTCGGGCAGGCGAAGCAGCTCGCGCATGCGCGTCACCACATTGGTCTCGTCAATCTCGTCCGGATCGTCGGCGCCGAGTTCGCGCATGAACACCCAGGACTCGGAATGGCGGTCCCAGCGCGTCGGGCCCGTCTTCACCAGGCCGCCACCCGCCCACTGGCCGCGGCCGTCGGGATTGATGAAGTAGAAAATCAGCACGCCGTCGTCGTCGATCCAGGGCGAAAGATCACCCGCGAAATAGGTGTTCACCATCTTGCGAAGGTTGCGCGGGCCTTCCATCTCGGCACCGAGTGCGCGACCCACGGTCTTGCCACCGTCGGCGCCGATCAGGTAGCGCGAGCGCACCGTGTACTCCTCGCCCGAATCGTGGTCCTGGATGCGCGAGGTGACGCCGCCGCCGTTCTCTCCTCCCTCATCCTGCTCGAACGACACAAGTTCGTGGTGAAAACGCGTGCTGCCCGGCGCACGCTGTTCCGCCACCTCGCGAAGCAAGGGTTCCAGCTGCATCAGCGGCAGGTTGGTGGCGCGGCAGGCACTGTCGGCCTCGTAACGTTCATGGAGAGATCCGCCGCCGTAGCCGTCGAGGTTGCCGATCAGCCGCCGGTCGAGCGGGCCGTCGCCACCGAGCGAGGTGCGAAACGAGATCCGCTCCATGCCCGAAGTCGGCGTGCCCTGGCGATACACCTCATCCGCCAGGCCGTGCTGGCGAAAGATCTCAAGCGTACGGGTGTTGAGGATGTGCGCGCGCGGATGGTCGGTGGTCTCGGCGTTGCGTTCGACCGCAAGGCTCTTCACCCCGTAGTCCGCGAGAAGAATCGACAGGCCGAGGCCGCAACCGCCTCCGCCGCAGATAAGTACCGGCACCTCGATATGTTTCATCTCCCCTCCTCCGTGCTTGCCTTGCCCGCATCGTCACGCCATGCGCAGGCCGCGATGTCCTTGTGGGGAGGCAGGCTAGCACGCGGTCTTTGCGGCGCCAGCGGCACGCGTGTCCGCGTTTCGCCCGGTGGAATGAAGCGCGCTTCGTAGGCGCGACACGATCAGCGCGTGGCGGTTGCCACCCTGCGGGACCGGCGACGGGCGGGCATCGCGGGCGCATCCGACGCAGCCGCGGCGATATCGGCCGCGGTCCGCTGCAGCACCGCAAGGTAGCGGCGCGCGGTTTCCGCCTCGGTGTTGAAGCGACGCGGCCAGACGATGTTGATGCAGGCAAGCACCGCATCGCCCGACATCACCGGCACCGCAATCGCGGCAAGACGGTCGTCGTCTTCCTCGCTCATCCAGCCGAGGCCGCCGAAGCGCGGGTCGCGCACGCCGTAGCCGCGTTCGCGCGTCTGCGCGAGCACGCGCTCGATCGCGCGCGCATCGAGCATGTCGCCGTTCGGATAGCGGCCGGGGTGCTTGCGAAGGTGCGCGAGGATGCGCTCGCGCTCCGGTTCCGGGCAGAACGCGAGATACGCCCGCCCCACCGCCGAGACGATCATGTCGATGCGAAAGCCGATCGAATCGCGGTGCATCCCGAGCGAACTCTCGCGCCGGCTGGTTTCGATCAGCTTCATGTAGAAGCCCTGGCGCACCGTCAGGTCCGAGGGCCAGACCACGCGGCGACGCAGCACGGTGAGATGGCTAGCTGCACGCTCGGCGAGCCGCAGGTGTTTGTGGTCGGCGAGCACCGGCCGCTCGAGCGATACGCGCGCGCGGTAGCGGCCGTCGGCCATCGCGCGCCAGACCATGCGCTCGGCCTCGAGCGTGCCGAGCAGGCGCAGCAGCGTCGGCTTGGGGATGCGCGTGTCGGCATGCAGCTCGGCGAGCGAACTGCCCGGCCGCGCCTCGAGCGCGCGAAGCAATTCGGCGGCGCGCTGCAGGACTCGTATCGGCTTCATCCGGTGGCAGTAAGAGTTTCGCGGTGTGGAACGCTATGATCGCATCGATCGCGCATGCGATCATGCGCCGCAGAATCACGCGCGGTCCGCGGTCTTGTCTTTTGACCGCTTCGGCAATTCCCCACGACGAGCGAGTCTTCATGTCCAAGGTTAAGAACATCCTCTTCATCATGTGCGACCAGCTTCGCGCGGACCACCTGTCCTGCTACGGCCACAAGCGCCTGTCCACGCCCGCGATCGACGCGCTGGCGGCGCGCGGAACCCGCTTCACCCGCGCCTACGTCCAGGCACCGGTGTGCGGCCCGTCGCGCATGTCCTACTACACCGGGCGCTACACGCTCTCGCATGGCGCCACCTGGAACTTCGTGCCGCTGCCGGTGGGCGAACGCACCCTCGGCGATTACCTGCGGCCCGCCGGGGTGCGCACGGCGGTGGTGGGCAAGACGCACCACGAGCCCGATGTGGACGGCATGAAGTGGCTCGGCCTGTCGCCCACCGAAGGCGTGGGAAAACTCATCGCCACTGGCGGCTTCGAGGAAGTCTGGCGTGACGACGGCATCCATCCCGACCACAACACGCCACACGACCTCGCCTACAACGAGTACCTGCGCGCCAACGGCTTTGCCGGCAAGAACCCGTGGCACGAATGGGCGAACTCCGGCGTGGACGAAAAGGGCGAACTCGCCAGCGGCTGGCTGATCCGCAATTCGCACCGCCCGGCGCGCCTGCCGGAGGAATTCTCCGAGACCGCCTACACCGCCAAGCGGGCGATCGAGTTCATCACCGAACAGGGCGAGAAGCCCTGGTGCCTGCACATGTCCTTCATCAAGCCGCACTGGCCGTACATCGCCTCCGCGCCGTACCACGACATGTACGGCCGCGAGGACGCGCTGCCGCCGGTGCGCTCGGAAGCGGAACGAAGCGATGACGCAAACCCGATCTTCCTCGGCTTCCAGGAGCACCCCGAATCGGTGTCCTTCTCCAAGGACGAGGTGCGCCTGAACATGCAGCCCGCCTACATGGGCATGGTCAAGCAGATCGACGATCACCTCGGGCGGGTGATGAGCTTTCTCGAGAAAGCCGGCCGGCTTGCGGACACGATGATCGTGTTCACCGCCGACCACGGCGACTACCAGGGCGACCACTGGCAGGGCGAGAAGGAGTTCATGTACGAACAGGGCGTGCGGGTGCCGCTGATCGTGGTGGACCCCAGCCCCGAGGCGAAGCGCGGCGCGGTGTGCAATGCGCTGGTGGAGGCGGTGGACATGGTGCCGACCTTCATGGACGCGCTCGGCCTGAAGATTCCCACCCACATCATCGAGGGCCGTTCGATCCTGCCGCTGCTGCACGGCACCGCGGACAAGGTGCGCGAAGCGGCGTTCGCGGAGCTGGATTTCGCGATCTACCCCACCGCGCGCAAGCTCGGTCTGCAGCCGCGCGAAGCGCGCATGGTGATGTCCTGCACCGAGCGCTGGAAACTCGTGCACTTCGGCCGCGATTTCCCGCCACAGCTCTTCGACTTGCAGGAAGACCCGCTCGAACTCGCCGATCGCGGCCGCGACCGTGGCGCGGTGTACGGCCGGGCGCGCGACGAGCTCTATCACCTGCTGTTCGACTGGATGCGCGAACGGCGCAACCGCATCGGCATGACCGACGAGGCGGTGGCGAAGCGCCCGAGCCCGGCCGCCGCGGGTGGGGTGACGATCGGTGTCTGGTAAGCCAGGGTCTCCTGATATTCCACAGCGTGGAACGTTAGGCGAAGCGTCGCATGGCTGTCAGAATCCCGCGCGGATCAGCGATTTGACGGCACAAAGAACAAACGCCGGCCGCTGACAAGGAGGAGAAAGTCCGATGTTTCTGCGCAACGAATGGTATGTGGCGGGGTTCAGCCGTGAGTTTTGCGAGCGCCCGCTGCAACGCTGGGTGCTCGGCGAACCGCTTGCGCTGTTTCGCACCGCGTCCGGCCGCGCAGTGATCCTCGAGGACCGTTGCCCGCACCGCGGCGCGCCCTTGTCCTCGGGCGAGGTCTGCGGGGAATCGCTTACCTGCGGCTATCACGGCTTTGCCTTCGGTCCGTCGGGCGCCTGCACCCATATCCCCGGCATGAGCACGATCCCGCCGCAGGCAAGGGTGCGCAGCTACGCAGTGATCGAGCGCTGGGGCTGGGTATTCGTCTGGATGGGCGAGGCGGATCAGGCCGACGAGTCGCGCCTACCCGACTACCACTGGCTGAACGAGCCCGGCTGGGAAGGCCGCAGCGAGTATCTGCCGGTGAAGGCGAACTACTGCTACGTCCGTGACAACCTGCTCGACCTGACCCACGCGCGCTACGTACATCGCAAAACGCTCGGCACCTCCGCTGTTACCGACTACCCGATCCACACCGAGATGCACGGCCGCGGCGTGCGGGTGACGCGCGAGATGCCCGGCATCGAGCCCTCGCCTTTCTTCAGGCGAATGGGCGGGTTCACCGGCCCGGTGGACCACCGCCAGCAGATCGACTTCACCCCGCCCTGCCATGTGGTGATCAACACGCGCGTGACCTCTATCGTGGGCGGAAGCGAGAACCTCTCGGCGGAGTTCCAGGTGCTGAACGCGCTCACGCCGGAGAACGAGCGCTCGACGCATTACTTCTGGGGCCTGATGCGCAATTTCGCACTCGGCGACGAGGCGGTCACCGAGATGCAACAGAAGCTCAACCGTGAAACCTTTTTCGAGGATCTGTCGATCCTCGAGCAACAACAGATGCTGCTCGACTGCAAGCCCGAGGGCTGGCGGCCGGTGGCGATTCCGAACGACGGCGGCTGCCTGCAGGCGGAGCGCCTGATGAGCAGGCTGATCGCCGCTGAAAACCGCAGCTGAAACCCCACAAGGATTGACGATGAACGCAGGATCGATGTGTGCCGCAGGGCATGTGCATTTCGTGGGCAGCTTGCCGCTGGCCGACGCTTTTGCTGTGATCGGCGCCCTCGGCCGGAGCTTCGGCACCGCGCTGCGACGCATCCCTGACGGCGAAACCGGAGAGCGCACCAACTGGCTGCAGTTCCAGGAAGGCGTGTTCGAGCGCATGCCGGAACTCGAGAAGGTGGAAGGTGATTTCGACTGGCGCAATCCGACCGCGAAGAAGGCGGCGAACGCGCAGTTCCGGCTTCGGCCCGAGGCGACGATCAAGGCGTCCTCGTTCGGTGCGCTCGGCTTTGCGCAGAGCGCGATTGCGTCCTACGCCGAATTCAAGGCCTTGCGCGCCTCGGACGCGGTGAAGCCGGGCGTGCGCTTCATGGTTGCCCTGCCCTCGCCCTATAACGTGATCTCCTGGGGCATTGCGCAGGAATCGCGCGTCGCGGTGGAGATCGCCTACGAGGCGCGCGTGCTGGAGGAGCTGGCCGAGATCTGCGCCGCGATCCCGCACGGCGATCTTTCCATCCAGTGGGATTGCGCGCACGACATGCAGGCCTATGACGGTGCGCGCACGCCCTGGTTTGCTCCGGCAAAAGAAGGAATCATCGATCGCCTCGTGCGCCTCGGCAACCGGGTGCCCGCGGATGCGGAACTCGGCTACCACCTCTGCTACGGCAGTTTCGGCGGCCGGCACTTCGTCGAGCCGAAGGACGGCGGCGCGATGGCCGAACTCACCAATGCGCTGATGGCGGGCATCGGGCGAAACGTGCAATTCATGCACATGCCGGTGCCGGCGGATCGCGATGACGACGCCTTCTACGCGCCGTTGTCGACGCTCAAGCTGCGCCCCGAGACCGAGCTGTACCTCGGCCTGGTGCACGACACCGACGGCGTCGAAGGCACGCTCAGACGGATCGCGACGGCGAAGCGCCATGTGAAGGATTTCGGCATCGCCACCGAATGCGGCTTCGGCCGGCGTCCGGCGGACTCGGTGCCGGGACTGATCGACCTGCACGCGAAAATCCTGTCGCAGGCGGCCTAGCGCTCGGCGGTTCCCCTTTACCAGTTACCGGTTACCGGTTACCAGCTAACATCGAATCGACCGTCAGCAACCATCAGCAAACCCGGTCGCAAAACCGTGCACATAGCGGCGCGACCTCACCCTAGGAGGAATCTTCGTGTCCCACGCAATTCGTCGTACCGCAGTCCGTATCGCGGCGGTGGTCACCGCCGTCGCCGGCGCGCTTGCGCCCTCGTTCGCCTCGGCGCAGGCCTATCCCACCAAACCGATCCGCATCCTCACCGGCTTCGCGCCCGGTGCGCCGGGTGAATTCGTGATGCGCCTGATCGCCGACAAGGTGTTCGTCGCCTCGAAGCAACCGCTGGTAATCGAGAACCGGCCCGGCGCGAGCGGCAACATCGCCACCGAACTCGTGGCCAAGGCCACGCCCGATGGCTACACGCTTTTCGTCGGCCCGGACACGGTGGTCACGGTGAACCCGCACATCTTCCGCAAGCTGCCGATCAACCCGGCCGAAGACCTCGTGCCAGTGACCTACCTCACCAGCACCTCGCAGACCATGGTGTGCAACCCCTCGGTGCCGGTGTCCAGCCTCACCGATTACATCAATCTCGCGAAGTCGCAGAAGCTCAACTACGCCTCGGGCGGCGCGGGGGTTCCCGGCCACCTCGCGATGGAACTGTTCATGTCGATGACCGGCATCTCGATGACTCACGTGCCCTACAAGGGACCGGGTCCGGCGATGCAGGACGTGATGGCGGGCGTGGTGCCCTGCGGTTTTCTTGCGACCTCGGTCGTGGTGCCGCAGGTCAAGGGCGGCAAGCTCAAGGCCTTCGCGGTGTCGAGCGCAAACCGCTCGGTGATGGCGCCGGACATTCCCACCGCGCGCGAAGCCGGCGTGCCGGGCTACGACGCGACCTTCGGCGAATTCATGCTCGCACCCAGGGGCACGCCCGCCGCGATCATGCGGCAGTGGCAGGAGGAAGTCGCGCGCGCCTTCCAGGACCCGACGGTGCGCGAGCGCATGATCTCCAACGATCTGCCGCCGCTGGCGAGCAACGCCGTTGACTCCCTCACCCGCGCCCGTTCGGAGTCCGCCCGCTGGGCGAAGGTGGTGGAGCAGGTGAAGCTGCAGGTGGACTGAACGGACCGGCTTTCGGATCTCACCCCGTTGCATGAGCAGCGGGGACTGCGCGGATTCCAAATTGCGCACTTTACCGTTTTCAGAGCCTGTATCGGCGCCTCGAAGTGGCCAACTCTATTGCTAATTTTAGCAATAGAGCGGGACGGGATCAGCCCGTGAATATCTTCCTGAGCACGCGCCGGAACACCTCCACCATCGGTTTGTAGTTCTGCTCGATGCCGGCGTGGATCGCGGCGGTGTAATGTGCCTTGCCCTGGCCGCGCAGTCCCGAGAAGTCGAGCCTCGGCAGGCCGGCCTGTGCGTCCATCAGCGTGACGAAAAGCCGGGCGCAGCGCGCGTTGCCGTCGTGAAACGGAGGATGCGCAGGAAATCCGCGTACACCACGCCCAGCGCCCAGGCGAGGTCTTCGCCATCGGTGAAGCGGCAAGGTGTGTATTCGGTGAGCGAACCGCGGGTGAATTCCTGCATCAGCCGCGGTACTTCGCGCGCGGCAGTCACCCCAAGCCGGGCTCGTAGTCAGCGAATTGTTCGGAGCTCATGCGTGTCGAATGCCTGGAGTTCCACACCACACCGCCCCGGCTGCTTCGCAGCCACCCCGCCTCGTGAGAGGCGGGGAGTAGGAACCGTTAGCCTCGTGCGCGGCGGGGAGTAACAACCGGTCGCCTCGCAAAAGGCGGTAACACGCAACGGACTACTTGCGCGTCGCGGTGAACTTCGCCTCACCCTGGCCGGTGGTACGCACCGTGCCGAACATCCGGTCGCCTTCCACGCGGCCGACGAAGTCGCGGCGCAGGTTGGAATTTTCGAGCACTGTAAAGCGCACTTCTTCGCCGCGAATGCGAGCGTCGAAAAGTGCATGGTTGTCGCGCGCAACACGCATCGTGCCTTCGATCTTCTGAAAAGTCTGCTTGAAGCTGGCATCACTTGGCTGCACGCCGGCCTGGTCGATCTGCACGCGCCAGTTGCCGCCGACCTTGGCAGGCACGATCCACAGCATCGCGCGGCGATCTTCCGAATAGGCGGACTCGTCGGGTTCCCAGTCGCCCATCGAGAAGGCGTGCGACACGAGGCGCGTGCCGGGTTTCATGTCGAGCAGTTGCGGGCGCAGCTTCATGTTGAGGCTAGGCAGCAAGTACATGGTGACCACGGTGGCGCGGGTGAAATCGGTGACGAAGATGTCGGCGCGCTGAAAACTCGCTTTATCGGTGACGCCGGCTTTCTGCGCTTCGCGCTCGGACACGGCCACCATGTCCGGGTTGTACTCCAGGCCGAGGGCCCGCGTGCCGCGCTTGGCGGCGGCAATCACGGTGCGGCCGTCTCCCGAGCCGAGATCGACGAGGTAGTCGCTGGGCGTGAGCTTGGCCATCTCGAGCATCTTGTCGATCAGCGTGAGCGGCGTGGGCACCCAGATGACGTCCTTGCCGGACTGCCCGACCTGCGGCTCGAACCCGGGCTTGGTTTCGACCGGGGCCTGCGCGTACGCAAACGGGGCGGAAAGGGTGAAGACAGCGAGCGCGGCAAGCGCGATCAGATGGCGAATCACGGGACGACTCCTGGAGGGTTGAGGTGTGCCGCGCGCACGTCGATGCGCGGCTGAGTGTGGATTGTAGCGACTAGCGGTGCAGGTTGAGCTTTTCGGGGGCTGACGAACCGCGGGCGAGTTCGCCCTCGATGCGATCACCCGTCACGCGGCCGCGGAAGGTCCAGTCCGAGCGGCCGGTGACGACAAAGCGCAGCACCTCGCCGTCGAGCATGCCGTCGATACCGAGTTCGCCCTCTCGGGTGCGAAGGACGCCGCTGACCTTCTGGTAGATCTGGGTGAAACTCAGGCCGCGAACCGTGTTGCCTTGTCCCTCGACGGACCAGCCGCCGCCCACCTGCGCCGGCACGGTCCAGAAGAATGCACGCACATCGCCTTCGACCAATGTGCGCTCCGGCGGCCAGTCGCCCATGCCGAACTGGAAGGCGAGCACGCGGGTGCCGGGTTTCAGCGCGAGGATCTTCGGGCGAAGCTTGAGGTTCATCTCGGAGAGCAGGTACATCGAGATCACCGTCGCCTCGCCAAGGTCGTAGGCGAAAAGATCCTGCTCGAGAAAGCGCACCCGTCCGGCGAGGCCTTCCTTCGCAGCACGCGCGTTGCCGAATTCCACCATGCCGGAGTCGATCTCGATGCCGGTGGCGCTCGCGCCGCGATTCGCCGCGGCAAACATGAAGCGCCCGTCGCCCGCGCCGAGATCGATCAGGTGATCCTTCGGCCCGACGCGCGCGGCATCGAGCATCTTCTCGACCATGGTCGGCGGGGTGGGCACCCATTCGACGTAGCCGCCGAGCTTGCGTTCCTGCGTCATGGCTGCTCCGGGTGACAACAGGGCGACCAGCGCGAGCGCGCGAAACATGCAGCCGAGGGTGCGGCCACGGCTGATCGTTGCTTCCGCGCCTTGGGTTGCGACTATTCCGCCTTGATGTTGGCGTCCTTCACCACTTTCTGCCATTTGGCACTTTCCGATCGCATGTAGGCGAGGAAATCTGCCGGGGTATGCGGCGCAGGCGGCTCGAAGCCCAGCGTCTGAAGCCGGTCGGCGACATCCTTCTGTTTCAGCGCCAGCAGCATTTCGCTGTTCAGCCGGGTGACGATCTCGGGCGGCGTCTTCGCCGGTGCGAGCATGCCGTACCAGGCAAGCACTTCGAATCCGGGAACGCCGGCTTCCGCGATCGTCGGAACATCGGGCATTAGCGCCGAACGCTTGGTGGACGAAACGCCGAGGATGCGCGCCTTGCCGGCTTTCGCCATGTTGATCACGATCGGCTGGGTGAAGGTGAAGCTGACTTCGCCGACGAGCGCGGCGCCCTCGGACTGCGGCGCGCCCTTGTACGGAACGTGAACCGTCTGGATGCCGGTGGCGGCGGCGAGCAGTTCGACAGCAAGATGCGGCGGCGTGCCGATGCCGGCGGTGGAGTAGTTGAGCTTGCCGGGATTGGCTTTGGCTTGCGCGATCAGGTCTCTCACCGTCTGGATGCTGGACATCGGACCCACCACCAGAACCACCGGCGAGGTGGCGCCAAGGGCGATCGGCGCGAAATCGCGGAAGGTGTCGTAGGGCAGCTTCGGGTTCAGGTGCGGCGTGATGACCATCGCCCCGGAGGCGGAGAACATCAGGGTGTAGCCGTCGGGCGTGGACCGCGCCACCGATTCGGTGCCGACGGTGCCACCCGCGCCGAGGCGGTTTTCCACGATTACCGACTGGCCGAGGCTCTCGGTGAGTTTCTGCGCCAGCACCCGGGCGACAATATCGGTCGGGCCGCCGGGACCGTTGGGCACGACGATACGCACCACGCGCGAGGGGTACGTCTGGGCGATCGCAGACGGCGCCGCTGCAGCAATGATCAGGGCCAGGCCGCCAAGTGCTGCGGAAATGGGCATGCGCTTCATGGTTTCCTCCTCCTTACGAATCCCTGAAGTATGCCTTGTGCGGAGGTCGGACGAGGACGTCTTAGACGTGCCCGGACGCGGCCTGGCGACAGGATCGAAGACGGCAGCGCCCAAAAGGTGTGCAGCAATTCGCCCGGCTTTTCCTACTTCAGCAGCTGAAAAGCCCCGCCACGAACGTCCTGCAGCACCACGGAGCGGGCATCCATCCCGACGTGATCCTTCGGCGTCATCGTCGCCACGCTGTTGGCCCCCGGAAAATCCTTCAGTCCTTCCAGCGCGTCGCGGATCGCAACCCGGAACTCCTGCGTGCCGGGTTTTGCTTTCTTGAGCGCCTGAGTCGCCGCCTCGACCAACCACAGGCTTTCGTCCCAGGAAACGCCGGCGAAGTAGTTGGTCGATCCCGGACCGAATTTTGCGTCGTACAACCGTTTGAATTCCACCGCACGACGCTTGACCGGGTGCGAATCCGGCAGCGACTCGGCCGCGACGAGCGGCCCCATCGGTGCGATCGCTCCTTCCACGGCTTTGCCGCCAAGCCGGATGAAATCGGGAACGAATGCACCGGTGGCGAGATAAACCTGTCCTTTGAAACCGCGCTCGGCGAGCGCGATCATCGGCAGCGCTGCCGGCGATCCCGTGGCACCGACAAATATCGCATCCGGCCGGCTTGCGAGAACCTTGAGCACCTGCGCCCCGACGCTGGTGTCGGTGCGGGCAAAACGCTCATCGGCGACAAAACTGATGCCGGCGGCCGACATCGAGGGCCGCAGCGCCTCCTTCACGACCTCACCAAGCGAATCCGAAAAGCCGAGATACGCCAGCGACTTTATGCCCTTGGCTTTCATGTTCTCCACCACCGCCGCCATCAGCACACCCTGCGAAACCGCCGCTGAGAACTGGTAAGGGTTCGCCTCCGCCGCGACGGGACCGAAGCAGAGTTGCGGTGTTTTTGCCGGATTGACCACCGCCGCGGTCGCCACGCAGGCCGGAATCACCAACGGCCCCATGATCACGTCCACCTTGTCCGAATCGATCAGTTTGCGTGCACCCTGAACCGCTGCGCCGGGATCGCCGCCGTCATCGAGCGTGATGTAACGAACCGGCACACCCGCGATTTGCCTGGGCATCAGGTCAACAGTGTTGCGATTGCCCACGCCGATCGCCGCAGCCGGGCCGGTCGCGGTGATGATTACCCCGACGCGGATTTCCTGCGCCGATGCGCCCGCGGCGCAAACCATTGCCGCAAGGGCGATTCCCGTTTTCATCCAGAGCTTGTTCATACGACCCCTCCTATTGTGACCACCTGGTTTCGTTTCAACACTGTACATACGGCGGAACAATCACGCCGTTTCAGTTTCTCCAGAGATTCCTTGATGCGAGCGCCGCGCCCTCGGCCAACGCGCCGAGCTTGGCCCAGGCAATCGCCGGATCCACGCCTTCATAGGTTGCGATGGTCGCGAAACCGCAATCGACCCCGGCGATCACCCGCTCCCGCCCGACCACACCCGCATAACGTTCGATGCGCTGCGCCACCAGCCGCGGATGCTCGATGAAGTTCGTGGTGGAGTCGATCACTCCGGGAATGATCAGCTTGTTTTCGGGCAATCGCAGGGAGGAGAACACCTCCCATTCGTGTTCATGACGGGGATTGGCGCCTTCGAAGGATATTGCCGACGGTAGCGCCTTCAGAGCGAGCGGCAGCACCCGCTCAAGAGGCAGGTCGAAGTGATGCGGCCCCGCGTAATTTCCCCAGCACAGGTGCATGCGCATCCGCTCCGGAGGTATATGCGCTGTGACCGCGTTGAGGATCTCCACTGCCGCTTCGCACTTGCGCCTGAACACGTCGTCCGGATCCATCGAGTAGCCGATGTGCCGGGACATGGCAAGGTCCGGGCAATCGAGCTGCAGGTCGAATCCGGCCGCGATGATCGCGTCGTACTCCTCACGAAGCACCGCGGCGATCGCCTCCAGATAGCCCTCGTGCGTCGGAAAGTACCGATTTGGCATGAAGTAAGCCACCAGCCCGGGTGAGGCCGAGGTAATGAAGCTGCCGGTCGGCTGAGCGGCGTTCACCGCGGCCCTGAAGTTGCGCAGATCGGCCTCCAGCGGCGCTCGGTTCTTCCAGGCGATCGGCCCTATGCAGTTCGGGCTGAGGATGGGAAATTTCTTCGCCCTGGCAGCGAATTCCGGAAACTCCTTCAGGTCGAGGTGCGGCCTCGGCCCGGCCTGCCCCCCGAACCCCGTGAGCCTGTCCTTCACATAGAGCGAGTAGGCAATCTTGCCGGCTTCGCCATCGCTCACCAGATCGATACCCGTGACGACCTGCTTCGCCACAACCTCCTTCACCGCATCGGCGAGGCAGGCATCGAATTGCGCCGCCGCCACCTCCTCATTTCGTTCGCGCTTCAGCAGAAGCTCGAGCAGGTCGGGGCGTCGTGGCAGGCTGCCGACGTGCGTGGTCAGGATGCGTTCGGAGTTCGGTTGCATGCGGGGCGCTCCTCCCTGTGTGGTTTTCGTGTGAGCCTGACTTACCGGCGTGGCAACGCTCAGGAGTGTCTGAACAAGGGGGCGATGCCCCCTTGTATATCCCCCACAATCCAGAGGGAAGCTCTGTTCAACGGGTGGGGCGATTGGAACTTGATCAGAGCCTCCCTAACGCTTGAGAAACTTGCGCCACTTCTCCAGTTCGGATCGGGTGAATGCGCCGGTCTGTTCGGCGTCCATGATCGAGATTTCCGCGCCCTGATCGGCAAATTTTTCGCGAATTGCCGGATCGGACAGCGCCCTGTTGAAGTCGGCGGTGTAGCGTTGGGTGATCGCCTGCGGCAATCCGGCTGGTCCGTAGATGCCGTACCACTGGGTGACTTCGAATCCGGGCAGACCCTGCTCGTCCATGGTCGGGATATCCGGCAAGGCGCCGGTCCGGCGGCGGGTGGTGACGGCCAGTGCCGCGAGCCGGCCGGAGCGGATCTGGCCAATCGCCGCGGTGACGGTGTCGAAGTAGATCGCGATTTGCCCGCTGATCAGGTCGGCCTGTATCTGCCCGGACCCCTTGTAGGGAACATTGAGAATGTCCAACCCGGCCATGCTGTTGAGCAGTTCGGCCGAAAGATAGGACGTGGAGCCAACGCCGAGCGACCCGTAGGACAGCTTGCCCGGGCGCTCCTTCGCATAACGTACGAACTCCTGCACGTTCTTCACCGGTATTACCGCCGGATTCATCAGCAGGACGTTGGGAAGCAGGCAAAGCATCGCGATCGGCGTGTAGTCCTTGAGCGGGTCGTAGGGCAGCTTCGCGTGCATGTGCGGGTTGATCGCCATGATCCCGGCAGAACTGAAAAACAGCGTGGTGCCGTCGGGTGTCGCCTTTGCCGCCGCTTCGGCGGCAATGAATCCGCTCGCGCCGGGGCGGTTTTCCATCACCACCGGCGCATTCCAGGCAGCCGACAGCAGCGGCGCGAGCAGGCGGCCGAAGATGTCGCCGCTGCCTCCGGGCGGCACCGCCACGATGATGCGCACCGGGCGGCCGGACTGCGCGTTTGCGTTGCCGTGTGCAACGAGCGCGGTCGACCCCACTAACGCCGCAAGCAGCGTCCTGCCAACGAATTGCCTCATCCTGCCTCCTCCTCAAGAGTGCAGCTCCACCGCCCGGAACCGGAATACGGTTCCGGGCCGGCGGCGACCGTCAGGCTTCGAGCGCCTTGAGCGCCCGGACATGGTCCTGCACGATGCCGGGCAGGTCCGCGGGCGGAATACGGCCAAAACCGCAATAAGCGCCCAGACCGAAATCGGGCAGGTGCCGCTTCGCCACCGCGAGCCGCGAATCGAAGCTGCCCATGCTGTGCACCATGCCGAGGTACACACGTGCGCCACCCACATTCAGGCCGGTCAGCGGCGCATAAAAGGCATCATCCACCGTATCGAGCGTGGGGAGGTGCATCCAGTCCACCCGACGACCGGTGGCGGCGATCATCGCATTGGCGTATTCGACCGCGCGGCCGAGATCGGGCGGTGCGAAGCGCGGCCAGCCGCCGAAGGTGCCAAAGCACAGGTGATAGCCGAGCATCACCTTGTCAGGTATGTCCTTCGACAGGTCGCGCAGTTGCTCGATGTTGCGTGCCATAGCGCCTGCCGGGTCCATCTCGGGCACGCCTCCGTAGATATCGGTGATCTCCCAGGAACCGTCCCACTGAATGGCGAGGTCCTCGTTGGGTATGCGGCGCACGATCTCGGCGGCTTCCGCGCGCAGGCCGTCTCGCATCGCGCGGCGAAAACGCTCGAGGTCCTCCATCACGATCACGCTCGGTGCGGCCGAGCTGTTGGGCAGCGGGATCGAGACCTGGAAGCGTACATCGGCGGGAATCACGCCCTCGTCGCGCATCCTGCGAAACACCGCATAGGAGGCCACCGCATCGTCGGTGAATCCGAGACCGGTGCCGGGATCGGCAAAGCGCAATTCGCGTACGCCTTCGCGGATGCGGAATCGCCAGCCCTTGCCCCGGCCGCGGCGTGTCAGTCGCTCGGTCCTGAGATCTTCCTCGGGCGGCCGCTCGAGCGTCTCGATATCGGGATGCTTGCTATACAGCACGCGCGGAAAGCGTTGCACCCACCAGCGACGCTCACCAAGCTCGCCATCGGGAATGGATGCGAGCCCCCGGCCAAGAGCCGGCGCGAACATGCGAAATACCTCTTCGGCTGTCTCCAGGGGGACACTGCCGACCATCAGGATCTTGTTGCCCATGCATTCCTCCTTTTAATTCGAGCCGCAATGTCAGCCAGGACGCTATATTTGTCCAATTGATTCTGACCATACCCGACATGGCCAAGCGACATATCACTGCCTTCGACCTGAACCTGCTGGTGGTGTTCGATGCGCTGATGCGCGAACGCAGCGTAACCCGTGCCGGCGCCGCGGTGGGACTCTCGCAACCATCGATGAGCAATGCGCTGTCGCGCCTGCGCGAGCAGTGCGGCGACCCGCTGTTCGTGCGCTCGCGCGAGGGCATGCAGCCGAGCGCGCTCGCATTGCGGCTCGCCGGTCCGGTACAGAGGGCACTTGCAATGCTGCGCGACAGCCTCGAGGGCGAGTTCGCCTTCGTTCCCGCGAGCTCGGACAGGACCTTCCGCCTGCTGCTGTCGGATGTGGGCGAAATCGTGATCCTGCCGCGCCTGATCCGGCACCTGGAGAAGGTGGCCCCAACGGTGAGCGTGCGCTCGGTGCAGCTGCCGCGCGACCGGCACCGCGACGCGCTCGAGGCAGGGGAGGTGGATCTCGCGATAGTGCGCGATGTGCGGCCCGATGCGGGTCTGCTGCGGGAACACCTCTACGAGGACCGCTACGTGTGCCTGGTGCGCAAGGGTCATCCGCAGATCGGTTCGCGCATGTCGTTGAAGAAATTTCTCGCCGCGTCCCATATCGCGGTGGAAATGCCGGGCGCGGGGCCGGGGGTGTTCGAGCAGATGCTGAACACGCACCGCCTAACCTGCCGGATCGCGTTGACCGTGCCGCATTACCTCGTCGCGCCGCTGATCGTGGCCAAGACCGACCTGCTGGTGGCGGTGCCGGAGGAAATCATTCCCGAGCTGCCGCGGCCGCTTGCGGTGCGGGCGTTGCCGCTGCCCTTCGATCCGGGCGGATTCCAGGTGCACCAGTACTGGCACAAGCGCTTCGATGCGGACCCGGCCAACCGTTGGCTGCGCGACCAGGTGCGGCAGCTGTTCCGGACAACGCGACGGGAATAAGGCGCCGCGACGAGGGGGCGGAGGCGTTACAGGTTCTTAAGCTCCAGCCAGGGCGGTCATCGAGCGTGGAGGTGTAGCAAACGCCGGTGTGGCACCGCCATGCACGAGCACAACCGGAATGCGCGCAGCGGGAACCCCCGCACTCGGGGGCACCCGGTACTCGACGTACATCGGGTACGCCCGGGCGCCGACATAAAATCAGCCGCTCAGCATGCCAGCCTCGCAGAGCGGCTACCGGTGCCGATTACAGCAGGCCGGCGCGCTGCAGAACGCCGTCGAGGCGCTTCTCGAGCTCCGGCGTGGCGGGCACCATCGGCAGACGATGCTCGTTGCGCTCGATGATGCCAAGGCGCTTCATCATGTACTTCATCGGAATCGGGTTCGTGTCGTAGAAGATCGCCTTCATGACTTCGAACATCTCGTAGTGCAGCTTGCGCGCGGCTGCCATGTTGCCCGCGAGCACCTCGTTGCACATCTGCGCGACCTTGGCGGGCATCACGTTCGCGGCAGCATTCATCGTCCCGAGCGAACCCATCGCCATCATCGAAAAGGTGAATTCCTCGAGGCCGACGAAGATGCGGAATTCGGGTCCGAGCGTCTGGATCATTTCGGAGACGAAATTGTGGTCATCGAACGCGTGCTTGATGCCGACGAAATGCGGCGTCTTTTCCATGATCGCCTGAAGCGTGGCCATTTCCACCTTGAAGGCCGAGCGTCCGGGGATGTGATACATCATCATCGGCAGATTGGTTCGTTTGCCGAGATCGACGAAGTATTCGACGACGCCGCGCTGCGGCGGGCGGATGAAGTAGGGCGTGAGGATCAGCAGGGCATCGGCGCCCGCCTTGTTGGCGAATTCGGTGAGTTCCACCGAATCGGCATGCGACTGCGAACCGGTCTGGGCTACCACCGGAACGCGTTTTTTCACTGCATCCACCGCGAACTTCACCAGATCGTTGCGCTCGGCGATAGTGAGGGTCGAGGGCTCGGAGGTGGTGCCGTTGACCAGAATTCCGTGGGTGCCGTTCTTGATCTGGAACTCGATCAGTTTGCCGTAGGTGTCGAAATCAACCTTGCCGTTCTTGAACGGAGTGATGAGCGGCGGCACTGAGCCGATGAGGAACTTCGGGTCCAGTTTGATCATATGCGTCCTTCCTGTGTTGTGCTTGATGTGTCGCGATGCTGCAAAACAAAACGCCGCCCGCAAGGATATCGGACGGGCGGCGGCGTCTTACTTGGGAAGCAGTGAATTTGTACCAGAGTGCAGATGAATCCTGATGAGCTTCCCTCTGAATTGGGGAATTTACAAGGGGGCGTCGCCCCCTTGTTCTACCGATGCCCTAGGCCGCGATCTTCTGGCGGTTGGTCTCGAAGCCCGACTCGGTGCCGAGCACCAGCGCCGGGTGCTTCAGGTCTTCCTGCCAGAGCAGGGATTCCATGTAGAGGTTGAGCGGCTGGTCCTGGACGGTGAGCTCGTACACGTGGTCGTCGTACGACGCGTGGTTGTGCACCGCCCATCCCGGGGCCGACAGCATCAGGTCGCCCGCTTTCCATTCGTAGCGGTTCCCCGCGACGGTGGAGTAGCCGCTGCCTTGGAAGTAGTAGTTGATCGCGGCCGACGAGTGACGGTGCGGCTTGTCGACGATCTTCGGCGGACGGATGGTCATGGTCGCGAAGAAGTTCGGCGTGATGCCGTTGGTGCGTCCGGTGACCGGGTTGTAGTACATGTACAGGCGGCGGCCGACATAAGACTTGCCGAGCGCCTCGAGCTTGTCGAGTTCGGTCTTGGCCTTCTGCCAGGAGAAGTGCAACGCCTTGGAGATGACCGGGGTCGGGTTGATCAGGGTCTCATAGGGCATCAGCAGACCGCCGTCGTCGTTGATCGGAAAAATCCCGAACGGGTTCTTGCGCGTCGGATCGTCGGCGAGCTTCTTCGCTTCAACCGGATCGACCGAGTGCACGGCGGGTGACGGGTACTCTTCCGGCAGATAGGTCTGCATGTGCTGCAGCAGCGGAACGTTGGAGTAGGTCAGGCGAACCTGAATATCCTTGCCGTCGTTGACGTGCTGATGGATCGCAAACGACGGATGGTTCCATACGTCGTACTGCTGGAACGCGATCGTCTTGCCCGCGACCACGGTGTGGCCCGAACCGCGGATGCAGAAATTCACTTCAGTGGCATTGTGACGGAACGGTGCGGACTTCTCGCCCGGCTTGAGCACAGAGAGCTTGACCTGGATTCCGGGGGCGAGGCCCGGGGCGTTCGCCTCGGACTGCGGATGCGCAATAAGCGACTCGCGACGGCCGTTGGCAGGCACGGGCATCGAGGCCAGGCGCTCGATCTCGGCGTCGATGTCTTCCTTCGAGATGATCATCGGCGCCCAGTAGTCGTTCTCGTCGATAAGCGGTTTGCCGGTGCGGTCAATGAAACGCGTCTTTCCGGCCTTGAAGTCCTTGCGAAACTCGTTGCTCATTTGAACCTCCTTGAGTGGTATTTGCGATTGCTCTTCACACCAACGGCTGGTTACTTTTTCCCGGTTACCAGCCGCGGCTTGACCTTCTTGGGTTGCGGCATGACCCGCCCCACACCGCGTTCGCGGGCCCGCTTTGCGAGTTCGACCCCGAGCGCGAGATCCGAAATGCCCATGCCCATTGCCTTGAACAGGGTGATGTCGTCCTTGTCCGTACGACGCCGGCCGGACGCGATGAGTTTGGACAAAGGCTGCACAGTCTCCCATCCGGCCCGGCCGTAGTACGTCATGAACTCGCGCGACAGCGCCTGCACGCCCGACACATTGTCCACCGCCACCGCGGTGACGCGGGCGAACATGTCCTGGGTGAATTCCTCGCGGTCAGGCGCGATCGCGCCGACGGCGTTGAGGTGGGTACCGGGTTCGAGCATGGCCGGGGTGACGAACGGCTGGGTGGCCCGGGTAACGAGGGTGACGATCTGTGCGCCCTTGCAGGCGGCCTCGGCGCTCGTGCAGTCCACGACTTCGATGCCGAACTCCTCGCGCACCTTCGCGACGAATGCCGCGCGCTTGTCCGCAGTGGGGGAGAACACCTGTACACGCCTGATCGGCCGCACCGCGAGCATGGTGCCTACCTGCGATAGCGCCTGCTTGCCGGTGCCAACAAGACCCATCACATCCGCCGAGGGTTTGGCCATCCAGTTGGCCGCGACGCCGGAGATGCCGCCGGTACGCATGTTGCCGAGCGCGAACGCCTCGATCACCGCGACGAGGGAACCGTTGGACGCATCCCAGAGCAGCAGCAGCGGGCAGGTGCCGCCCTCTGTGTGCGCCCAGGTTTTGGTGCCGACGATGTTGCCGAGCTTGCCGCCGACGGCGTGCAGGTTGGACTTGCCGTACTGCATGAGCGCCTTGGTCATGTTCATGGCCTCGCCGCGCGCTTCCTCGACGAGCGCCTTTTCCAGTGCGCCGATCGCCTCGCCGAGGTCGAGCATCTGAACAACGTCGGATTCGCTAATCCAGAGTGGATCCTGGCTCATTGTTTGTCCTTTGCGGGACCGCCGTCCCCGTTGAACCCGTCCTCGAAAATCGAAGGCACGGGCGGTTTGAGTTGAAGGGTGTTCACCACGAGGGCGTGGGTGATGTAGCGACCGACCAGCATGACGATTGCGACGGCCTCGCCAGGAGTAACAAGTTTCGCCATCACATCGAATTCCGCCTGCACGTTTGTACCGCGGGTTTCGATCGCAGCAATGACATAACGCTGAACCGCGCGCTCGGGCCCGCTCATCAGCACCGCACTGTCGGGCGAGAGCTTCTCCACTTCCGCCACCCATTCGCGACCGTAGCCGAGGCGCACCGACAGCCGCTCGTGCTGGTTACGCTCGTAGGCGTTGTGCATCATGGTCGCGGTGGTGAGCACTGCCGCTTCGGTGAGGCTGTCGGGCAGCGAGTCCTTGAGTGCATCGGTAAAGTGCATGAACGACAACAGCACCGCCGGCGTGTTGGCCGCACACTTGAAGAGCTCGCCAAGGTACTTGAGACGCTTGACGCGCGGGCCGAGGTAATCCTGCAGATCCGCGGGCATCTGCTCGAGTTCAAGACGGGGAATGGCGACGCTCATGCTCAGTGCATCGCCTTTCCGCCATCCACATTGATCGTCTGTCCGGTGAGATAAACGCTCGCATCGGAGACGAGATACATCAGCGTGCCGATGAGATCGTCTGGCATCTGCGGCCGGGCGATCGCGCGGCCCTTGGCGGTCTCCGCTAGGTATTCCGGCTTGGATGACTTGACCTGCGTTTCCGACAGCGTGAGTCCCGGCGCGATGCAGTTGACCCGGATCGAATCCGGCCCGACTTCGCGCGCGAGAGCGCGGGTGAAGCCGACCACGCCCGCTTTCGAAGTCGTGTAGTGCAGGCGGTTCGGCGTGCCTTCGAACACGCGGCTCGAGGAGATGTTCACGATCGAACCCGACTGCTGCTTTTTCATCTGGGGGTACACCGCG
The DNA here is from genome assembly GCA_947466535.1 of Betaproteobacteria bacterium. GTDB lineage: Bacteria > Pseudomonadota > Gammaproteobacteria > Burkholderiales > SG8-39 > CAMBSA01. The sequence goes on along the minus strand of CANIEV010000003.1, from coordinate 35,968 downwards.
CGACACGCCAGGAACATGCCGCGCAGGTTCACCTGCATGACACGGTCCCATTCGTCGACCGGGATCTCGTGCCAGGGACGGCGCGCGAGCGTGCTCATCAGCGCAGCATTGTTCACCAGGGCATCGATCCGGCCGAACGCGTGCATCGCGACATCGGCCATATGCGCCATGTGCGACTCGCTGGTGACGTCGGCGCGGGCCGCCACAGCCTTGCCGCCGTTGCCGTTGATGACTTCGGCCACCGCATTGGCTGCCTCCTGTTCGATGTCGGCGACAACCACCCGCGCACCGGCGCGCGCGAGTTCGGCAGCATATACTTTGCCGATGCCGGCACCGGCACCGGTAATAATGACGACACGGTCGTGAAGGTCGAAGCGGGAATTGACCATGCGTATCGCGCTATTCGGATTTGATGCCGACATCCCGGATGACTTTGCCGAATTTCGCAATGTCAACACGGATGACTTCGGCAAATCGTTCCGGCGTGCCCCCCAGCGGCTCATATTGACCGGCGAGCAGCTTGTCGCGCAGATCGGGCAGTTGCAGCGCTTTGTTCACCTCGGCATTGAGCCGGACAATCACCGCTGGCGGAAGACGGGTGGAGCCGACTAGCCCGAACCAGACGTCGATCTCATAACCGGGGAAGCCGGATTCCGCGACTGTGGCGAACTCGGGCGCAAACTGGCTGCGCTTGGCGCCGAGCATGGCAAGACCCTTGAGCTTTCCGGATTTGATCTGCGGTGCAAAGTGCGCATAGGTGCTGATGAAGACAGGAACAGTACCCGAGAGCACATCAGCGAGCGCAGCGCCGCAGCCCTTGTAGGGAATATGCGCCCACTTGAACCCCGCGAGCGAACCGAGCATTTCACCTGCGAGATGCTGCGGAGAAGCGGGGCCGCAGGTAGTGAAGTTCACCTTTCCGTCGTTGGCCCTGGCGTAAGCCATCAGCTCCTGGAACGTTTTCGCGGGGATACCCGGGTGCGTACCAATCATCACCGGTGTGCTCGAAACAAGTGCGATCGGTGCGACGTCCTTCAGCGTGTCGTAGGGCACCTTTGCGTACAAGGTCGGAATGATGGACAGGTTGTTTGGCATCATGGCCAGCGTGTGCCCGTCCGCCTCGGATTTGAGAACGATATCGAGTCCGATGATACCGCCCGCCCCCGGGCGGTTTTCCACGACGCAAGGCTGTCCCATCGACTGCGGGAATTTGTCGCAGATGTACCGTGCCATCAGATCCGCTGCGCCGCCTGCCGCGTAAGGAGCAACGATCTTCATGGGCTTGCTCGGATAGCTCTGCGCCATGGCGACCGAAGAAAGGGCAGCGACAGCAAGCGCCGCTGCTACCGTACTGGTGAATCGCTTCATCTCGTCCTCCGGGACTGTTCAGACCTTGTATGAGGTCAGTACCTGTTTGGCAAAGAGCTCTTCTGCCGAGAGCTTCTTGTGGCAAACCCCCTGTTCGAAGCCGAACTTCAGGAAGGCTTCAATCGTGGTGCGGTTTTTCTCCAGGCCGTAGGGCCAGAAGTCCTCGCCAAACAGCGAACGCATTTTTGCAGCGTAGCCCGGGATCCAGGCGAACGGCGCGTAGGAGGCAGTGATGTCGCTCATGCGCGCGAGCGAGCGCTGTTTCGCCTCCTCGAAGGCCTTGAGCAGATTCATCGCAAGCCACGGATAACGGTCGAGCAGCTCGGTGCGGATCACGACGACATGCATGATCGGGAAAATCCCGGTCTTGCGGAAATACGCTTCCTCGGCCTGCTCAAAATTCTGGATCAGGCGACGAACGCCCTTGCCCAGCGCTTTGGGAGGACGCGCGGAAAGCACGGCATCGAGATCGCCCGCGAGCAGCATGTCGTTCAGGGACCGATCGGGAACGCTCTGATAGCGGATGCCCTTGGGCAACTTGAGCTTGACCTTCTCCACCCGCCCTGCTTCGTTCACGCCTGCCTGGAACCATTGCACGGATGTCAGCGGGACGCCTGCTTCATGCGCGAGCATGCCGCGGGAGTAGATCGTCGCGGTCTGTGCCCACTCGGGAATGCCAATACGCTTTCCCTTCAACTGCTCGGGCTTCGTGATCTTTCCATCATCGCGGACATAGATCATCGAATGACGGAATACCCGTGATACGAACACAGGGATGGCAGTGATGCTCTTGTCGCCCTGGGAGCGCAAGGAGATGTACTTGCCCATCGACATCTCGGACACATCCCATTCCCGATGGAAGGTGAATCGGAAGAAGATCTCTTCCGGGGGCAGGTTGAGAACGATGAGTTCCGCGCCTTCCACCGGCACAAGGCCGCTGGTCAGATCACGGGTATGGTCGTACTCGCCAAGCGCGATCGAGAGGCGGACCTTCGGCATGGTGGACATGTCAGACCGGCTTTTCGCCAAGCACGACACTTCGACGCATCAGACGACGCTCGCTCGCGTCGAAATCCGAGCGCGCGTGCAAGGTGCAGCGGTTGTCCCACATGAGAATGTCACCCACTTTCCAATTGTGTTCGTAGACCCAGGCCGGGTTCTCGGCAATGTCGAACAGTTGCGCGAGGATGGCATCACTTTCAGCCCGGTCCATATCCAGAATGTATTCGGTCATCAGTCGATTGATATACAACGCCTTGCGCCCGGTAGCGGGATGTGTGCGAACTACCGGGTGCGCGAATCGCGGCGCATCGTTCGAAGTCGTGCCGCGCTGGGTAGGAACGTTCGCATAGTCGTATACGTTCAGCGCCTTCCGTCCCTCGATCTTCGCCTTGATGTCGGCGGGCACTGCCTCGTAGGCCTTGTACATGTTGGCAAACAGCGTGTCGCCGCCCTTGGAGGGAATTTCCATCGCGTAGAGCATGCTGGCCGCGCTCGGCACTTCGCTATAGCACTGATCCGAGTGGAACATCATTTCGCCATCAGGCAGCGCGCCGATCAGCTCGCCGTTTTCCTTGATGTTGGAAATGAACATTACGCCGGGATGTTGTTTGGAGACACCGGCGTGCTTGTTAATCACCTGCCCGAGTTCGCCGAAGAGGCGCGCGAACCGAACCTGGTCTTCCTCGGAAATGTTCTGGTTCCGAAACAGAACGATATTGTTCGCGTACCAGGCATCCCGAATTGCCGCGGCAGTTACGGCGTCGACGGTTTTCGTCAGATCGACCCCGAGAATTTCGGCACCGATGTTGGGGCTCAGGGGACGGGTCTGGATCTTGGATGACAGTACTGCGGCCATGTCAGGACTCCTTGATGAATACTGCGCCGTTTTCAACTTTCACGGGATAGCTACGTACATCAACCTTGCAGGGAATGCCGACAGCCTTGCCGTTGCGCACATCGAACGTTCCCTGATGCAGGGGGCATTCGATCTGGTTGCCTTCGACGATGAAGCCGTCGGCCAGGCTCGCCATGCCGTGTGAGCAGGTGTCGTGGGTCGCGAAAATGCCGTCGGAAATCTTGTACAGGCACACCGGTTCGCCGGCGCAATCCACCAGGAGGGTGCCCTCGTCGGGAATATCGTCGGCCTTGGCAACCTCAATCCAGTCTTTGCTCATCGATCTCTTTCTTCGCTGCTTGTTAGGAAAATCCTGTCCGCTCAGAGCGGGAAGATCAGGCTGTTGGGCACGAGGAGGCTGTCGTACACGCAGAGTTTTTCGCGGAACTTCAGCCGATCACCCTCCACGACAATCTTGTCGCGATATTGTCCGACGTTGAATACGCGGGTCGGTTCGTCGGTAAGCGTTTCATAGGAGGTGTAGTTGGCTCGAACCTCGAGCTCCCCGTCCTTCCATCCAAGAATGCGTATCGCAGACACCATCCGGCGCAACATTCTCGGGCCATAGACCAGCGTTTTCCGGATGCCGGTGACACGGTCCTGCAGATAGCCCTGGTTTTCACACAGCCAGAGCGACAACGGCAGGCCGCGCTCGAAATTCTCTCGCGGGATAATCCGGTACAGGCAGGGTTCGGTGAAAAAGCCCGGCCACTCCTCGAATCTCTCCTCGTCGAGGCAGCCGATGTAATTGGCGTAAAGCTCTTCGACCTCGAAGCGCAGGTCGCGGGCACTCAGGCTAAGAAAACGTTCAGCAGCGGTCATGATTCGCGCCTCACAGGTCCATGGCTTTGCGGTAACCGGCCCAGAAGCCGCGAATTACCGATTCGGTAACAGTGTGCGGCTGGTCGGCCCATTCGCGCCCGCCCATTTCGAGCACGCCGATGCTGTTCGGATACGGTGCGATACCCTGTTGTGAACCGGCCATGACTTCGCTGTCGTCGATGGAGACAAATCCGGACGGGCCCATGAGATTAGCCTGCCGCAATCGGCGCTGTGTCATTTCCGGCGAGTCATCTTCGTAGCCGAAGTATGTCCAGGCGAGTTCGAACGCATTGGGTCCCTTCGTGATCATCTGACGCATCGCGAGCGTGTTCGACTGTTGCTGCACGATCAGATTCGGCCAAAGAGTGAGCATCACCACGGTGTACTCGGGAAACTCGCGTTCCGGCTGGAGCATGGTTGTACCCTGGAGCTTCAGGTTTACATCCAGGCTCTTCATATCGGCGTTATCTTCGGTTTTCTTCTGCTCGCCGCGCCAGTTGATCAGCGCACCGTGCCGCCCAGTCGGGTCCATCTGAACCTTTGAGGGTTGGTCTATGCGGAACAGGCCAAATGAAACCAGAAATACGTGCAACAGGCTGGCGTGGTACGGGTCCTTGATGTTTTCCATCATCAGCTTCCAGTTCGACGGAATGAGCTGACGCTGGTATCCGAGCACCTTGAGCTTCCGGCCATCGAAGACGCGGTCGTGCAGTGCAAGCATGCTGGCGCCGACGTCTTCTTCGAAGGGCTTCACGTCCTTCGAAAAGCTGGCGTAGATCACGCCATTGCGCGTGGCCACCTGCAGCTTGGCCAGGCCATGGTTCTTCGGGTCGAAGTCATCGGGCATGCCGCCCTGCTTGCGGATTCCGCGACGCATTGGCACACCGATCAATTCCCCGTCCAACTTGTAAGTCCACTGGTGGTAGGGGCACATGAATTCGGTGGCATTGCCGAGATGCTTCTGGCATAGCTGCACGCCACGATGGGCGCAACGGTTTTCCATAACGTTGATGGCACCGTCGTTGTTGCGCACCACGATCACCGGCTTGTCTCCGATGAACGTGCGCACGTAATCGCCCGGATTCGGCACCTCTGCTTCGAGTCCGACGTAGGACCAGTTCGGTCCACAGAAGATGCGTTCCTGCTCGCGTTGGTAGATTTCGGGGTCCGAGTAGACCCAAAACGGAATTCGGCTGATGCCCTCTTCGGGCCATTCGTGAGCGGCGCCCATACTTCCTCCTCGTGCGAGTGGCTTCGGGTTCGGTCCCGGGGATACGTTGGGTAAAATTTTCCGGAAGCGCTTTACAGGAGGCGGATGGTAGGGTGAGAATTAGGCTAGATCAATCTCGATTTGATAATCGACATATATTCTTCCCACTGCTGAATAACGCGGTTTTCCAAATGCCTTCCGCATCAAGCACCACAATTTCTTCCTCAGCTTCCGAATACGTCACGGCAGCGGAGGCTGCCCGGATTCTCAAAGTCAAGCCTCAGACCTTGTACACCTACGTGAGCCGGGGACTGATCCGCTCGGTCGCACAGCTCGACCGCAAGGACAGGTTGTACTACCGGGAGGACATCGACAAGGTTCGTGCGCGCAGCGATGCGCGTGCGGGAACGGGCGCTGCGGCCGAATCGGCGCTTCGCTGGGGCCAACCGGTGATCAACACCGGGATCACCGAACTGACACCGGACGGCCCCCGCTACCGCGGGCGGCTTGCGCTTGACCTGGTGCGACAACGCCGCTCGTTTGAAGCGGTCGCGGAGCTTCTCTGGACAGGGATAGATCACCTCGAGGCCGTTGTTTGGGACAGTGAGCAGTTACCTAACGGGTTTGGCGAGTTGATGGATCATGTGGTGCTGCAGGGCGAACTCCCGCCGATTCTTCGCGTGTTCGGCATTGCAACGACGATGCTCGGTGCCGCCGAGGCCGCACGAAACGAAATTCGGCGCGGCACGACCATCCCCGCGGCGAGGCAAATGATCCTGACCTTGACCGGTTGCCTCGGCTATCTCGGCCCGGCCCGGCGCTTCGTCGTACCCGAAAGCGCTCGCGGTCTCGCAGAAAATATCGCCCGAATTCTGCTGCCGTCGGTTTCGCCGGAAATCGTTCTGGCGATCAATACCGCGCTGGTTTTGTGCGCAGATCACGAGTTGTCGCCGTCAACTTTCGCAGCGCGAGTCGCAGCATCCACAGGCGCAGAACTGCGCGCCTGCATGCTTGCCGCTGTTGGCGCCCACTCCGGTGCATTGGCCGGTGCAGGCTGTGATCGTGTGGAGGATCTTCTCCGCGACGCGCACAGCTCGGAAGACGTGCGTTTGCGCTTACTGACTCTCGAGCAGGCGGGGAATCGCATCCCGGGATTCAATATCGTCGTGTATCCCAAGGGAGATCCAAGAGCTCGTGCGCTACTTCAGATCGCTCGATCTTTCGCTACCAACGAACACACTCGCCTGGTCTGTGAGTTCATTGATGAAGCCGACCGGCGATTGCACCTCAGGCCCAGTCTTGAAGTCGGACTGGTTGCGCTGACCATTGCGCTTGGGATGCCCGCCCACAGCGCGGGCGCATTGTGGGCTCTGGGACGAACAGCCGGCTGGATCGCCCACGTCATGGAACAGCGGCTCGCAGGGTTTGTATTGCGCCCGCGAGCGCGGTTTCTTCCTGCGGCTTGAAGGCCACCGGAAAAGTAGCGCGACCGGATCAGCTGAAACGGGCCAGCAGCGACTCCAGATGTTCATTGTTGGTGTATCGGATCACCAGCTTTCCCGAGCCTTTACGTTCGGGACGCAATTCAATCCGGGTCCCGAAACGCTCCGACAATTCCTGCTCGTATCGTTCGATGTCACGATCGACCTTGGGGGGCTCGGCCGCCTTGCCGATCACCACCTTCCCGGTGAGGTTCAGGAGCTCGTTCACACGCTTTTCCGTCTCGCGTACCGACCATCCAAGCTCCACGGCATCACGCGCAAGTTCCTCCTGGCGACGCGCATCGAGCGCGAGCAGCGCACGGGCGTGTCCCATTTCGAGCTTGCCGTCGATCATCAGTTGCTGCACAGGCTTGCCGAGATTGAGCAGGCGCAGGAGGTTCGTCACCGCGGCGCGTGAGCGTCCGACGGCTTCCGCCGCCTGCTCCTGAGTGAGTCCAAACTCGTCGATCAGGCGTTTCAGGCCTTGTGCTTCTTCGAGCGCATTTAGGTCTTCGCGCTGAATGTTCTCGATCAGGGCCATTGCCAGCGCCGCCTTGTCCGGGACCTCCCTCACCACCACCGGGACCTCGACAAGACCCGCGATCCGTGCGGCACGCCAGCGCCGTTCCCCGGCGATTATTTCGTAACGATCCTTGCCAATCGGGCGGACAAGAATGGGCTGCATCAAGCCCTGCTGACCGATCGACGCGGCCAGCTCGGCAAGTGACGCTTCGTCCATTCTGGTTCGCGGCTGGTACTTGCCGCGCTGAAGACGGTCGATCGAAAGCACGGCGAGCGATTCCTTCGCGGGTGCCGCGGGCGGCGCATCGTCCGTATCGAGCAATGCGTCGAGTCCCCGGCCCAGCCCCTTCTTTACCTTCATCTATCTCTCCTGTCAGACCGCAGTTGCCGCCACAGCGGCCGCGCCGCCCCGCGTGATCAGCTCCCAGGCAAGCGCGACATAGGCCTGCGAGCCTTTGCATGCCGCATCCAGGCTGACCGCCGGAACACCGTAGCTGGGTGCTTCGGCCAGGCGTATGTTTCGGGGTATTACGGTGCGATACACCTTGTCGCCGAAGTGCTGTTGAAGCTGTTCGGACACATTCTGCGCGAGCGTATTTCGCGGATCGAACATCGTACGAAGCAGCCCTTCGATCTCCAGCTTTGGATTCAGATGCTGCCGGACGCGGCGTATGGTGTTGACCAGATCCGAAAGTCCTTCGAGTGCGTAGTACTCGCATTGCATCGGGATCATCACCGCGTCGGCGCAAACCAGCGCATTCACAGTAAGCATGTTGAGGGCGGGAGGACAATCGATCAGCACAAAATCGTATTGAGCGACGAACGTCTCGAGCGCCTGTTTCATCCGGGTTTCGCGATGTTCGAGTTCCACCAGTTCGACTTCGGCACCTGCCAGGTCGCGATTCGCCGGCAGCACATCGTACCCGCCCGACTCCGATCGGACGCGAACGTTCGCCGCAGTCGAAAGGCCGAGAAGTACGTGATAGACGGTCTCCTTGAGCATGCGCTTTTCGATGCCACTTCCCATCGTTGCGTTGCCTTGCGGATCGAGATCCACGAGCAAAACCCGCTTGTTGGCACCTGCAAGACCGGCAGCGAGATTGACGGTCGTGGTGGTTTTACCAACGCCGCCTTTCTGGTTGGTGATGGCGAGAACCCGGGTCATGATCGTCCGATCATTACAAGGTGACGTTGCGCATCGATTCCGGGAACTCGGAGTTCGATGACACTCTCCACATGAAATCCCGATGGAAGCCGATCAATCTCGTCCTTCGGGAAAACGCCCTTCATGGCCGCGAACCGACCGCCCTCCTCAAGCAGATGTTCCGCGGAACGAACAAAATCGGCGAGTTCGGAAAATGCACGAGACGTGATAACCGGAAATCGACGGTCCGTGTTCCAGGACTCGACGCGCTCGCAGACCACATCGACATTGCGCAAATCGAGTTCTCCCGCCGCCTGTCGGAGGAACGCAGCTTTTTTCTGAATCACGTCCAGAAGCGTGACCCTGCTCGTCGGTCGCAGAATCGCCAGCGGAATCCCGGGGAGGCCGGGTCCGGTTCCGACGTCGAGTACGTCCTTCGAGGGCAAGTACGGAAGGACTGATGCGCTATCCATGATGTGGTGACTTACCATTCGCTCTGGCTCCCGAATTGCTGTCAGGTTGTACACCTTGTTCCATTTCATCAGGAGCCCGATGTATTGGACGAGCTTATCAATATGTTCTTGTAAAATTTCCATTTTCAAGGAAGTTAGTCCCCGCTTCACGAGGTCCGCGAGAACAATTTCCACGGCCACATCTTCCTGCGGCACTATGCGGCCCGATCGCGCACTGTCAAGCGCTTGAGGTGAACTAGGAGCAGCGAAATGGCAGCAGGAGTAATTCCAGACATCCGGGATGCCTGGCCAAGAGTTGCGGGCTTGTGCTGATTAAGCTTTTGCTGGACTTCAATCGAAAGCCCGTGCACTTCGCGATAATCCAGGTCGGCCGGCATTACCATCGATTCATAGCGCTCATGACGGGCGATCTCGACTTGCTGACGCGCGATATAACCCAAATACTTGGCCTGGATTTCAACCTGCTCGGCAACTATTGGATCCACGTCTGCGAATTCGACACCCTGAAGCGTACGCAGTGATACGTAGGTCACATCGGGGCGCTTGAGTAGATCCATCAGCGTGTATTCGCGCTCAATGGGTTTGCCAAGCACCCTCGAAGCATCTGCATCGGAAATCGTTCGCGGACTCACCCATGTTGATTTGAGTCGCTCCTGTTCACGCGCAATTTCATCACGCTTGCGGTTGAAGGCGTCCCAACGTAGATCGTCAACGAGTCCGAGCCTGCGACCCGACTCGGTGAGGCGCAAGTCTGCGTTGTCTTCGCGCAGCATCAGGCGATACTCAGCCCGACTTGTGAACATTCGGTACGGCTCGCTCACTCCACGGGTAATGAGATCATCCACGAGAACCCCGAGATACGCTTCGTCCCGGCGCGGCCACCAGGGTTCCGTATTGCGTGAGTACCGTGCCGCGTTGATCCCGGCGAGCAAACCCTGGGCTGCCGCTTCTTCGTAACCGGTTGTTCCGTTGATCTGACCGGCGAAGAAAAGGCCTTCGATCATTTTGGTCTCTAGCGACGGCTTCAGCCCCCTTGGGTCGTAGTAGTCGTATTCGATCGCATAGCCGGGTCTCAGGATATGAGCGTTTTCGAGTCCCTTGATGGAACGAACAAGATCAAGCTGCACGTCGAACGGCAAGCTTGTCGATATCCCGTTTGGATAGAACTCGTGCGTCGTAAGGCCCTCGGGCTCAAGAAAGATCTGATGCGAGCCTTTCTGAGCGAAGCGATGAATCTTGTCTTCGATCGAGGGGCAATAACGCGGACCGACGCCCTCAATCACACCGGTATACATCGGCGAACGATCCAGACCGCCCCGGATGATTTCGTGACTCCGTTCATTCGTGTGCGTAATCCAGCAGGGCAACTGGACCGGATGCATATCACGACGTCCCATAAGCGAAAAGACCGGTTCTGGAACGTCACCCGGCTGCGGTTGCAGTGCGGAAAAATCGATTGTTCTGCCGTCAATTCTCGGCGGCGTACCCGTCTTCAGCCTACCCGCAGGAAGACGCAGTTCGCGAAGTCTGGCCGCAAGGCTGATTGACGGAGGATCCCCCGCCCTTCCGCCGCTATGATTTTCCAGACCAACATGGATCAGCCCAGAAAGAAACGTTCCCGTCGTCAACACTACCGACCGGCCTTTGAATCGAAGGCCCATCTGGGTCACCACGCCCACAACCCGTTCGCCCTCAAGGATGAGATCATCCACCGCCTGTTGAAAGAGGGTCAGGTTCGCCTGATTTTCCAGGCGACTGCGGATAGCCTGCTTGTAGAGAATTCGATCGGCTTGCGCACGCGTGGCACGAACAGCAGGGCCTTTGCTGGAGTTGAGGGTCCGAAACTGAATGCCCGCCTCGTCGGTAGCAATAGCCATCGCCCCGCCAAGAGCGTCAACTTCGCGAACAAGGTGCCCCTTTCCAATCCCTCCAATTGAAGGATTACAGGACATCTGTCCCAGGGTCTCGATGTTATGGGTGAGCAGCAAGGTACTCGATCCGGAGCGTGCAGCGGCGAGCGCTGCTTCGGTTCCAGCGTGTCCACCACCCACAACGATCACTTCAAATGTTTCGGGGAATTGCATGATGTCCGAGCGCCTACCTAAGGCGCGGAATTATAAGACCAATGAGGCCTTGCGCTATGTTCCACGTGAAACATTAAACCCCGATGTTCCACGTGGAACAGTCGGTGTATGCTTAGGTCTCACGCAGCCCGTTCGCCAGATCAAGCGAAGTCTGAGACTACTGAGCAAGTAAGTACTCACAGTAATGAAAAAGGCCGCTCGAGGCGGCCTTTCTTTCTGCTACACCCTTGCTACGCCGCCAGCCCCAGACGCAAGGCTTCTAGACGCAGCTGCAACTCCTTAGGCAACCTTGTCTTCAAAGACGCAAACAATTCATCATGAGACGCCAGTTCGGCTTCCCATTCGTCGTGCTTGATTGAAGTCACCGAAGCAAACTGTTCGCGAGTGAACTTCTCCAGACCCTTCCATTCGATGTCGTCGAAATCAGGAACCCAACCTATCGCCGTTTCCTGAGCATGCGCCTTGCCCTGACACCGCTCCACAATCCACTTTAGTACACGCATATTTTCACCAAACCCGGGCCAGATGAATCGGCCATTCGCGTCGGTCCTGAACCAGTTCACCGCGAACACATGCGGTCGATGCGCGACCGAGCGTCCAAGCTTCAGCCAGTGACCAAAATAGTCCGCCATGTGATAGCCACAGAACGGGATCATCGCCATTGGATCACGCCGAACGATACCGACCTGCCCGGTGGCCGCCGCTGTAGTCTCTGAGCCCATCGTTGCTGCCAGATAGACACCAGAGTCCCAGTTAAAGCTTTCGACGACGAGAGGCACCGTGTTTGAACGACGCCCGCCTACCATGAAAGCCGAGATAGGAACGCCGGTCGGATTTTCCCATTCGGGGTCTATTGATGGACACTGCGAAGCGGGAACGGTAAACCGGGAATTCGGATGTGCTGCCTTCCGTCCCGAGTCGGGCGTCCAGGGCTGTCCTTGCCAATCAATAAGTTCTGCAGGCGGCGTGTCGGTCATCCCCTCCCACCAAACGTCCCCCTCGGGCGTAAGCGCCACGTTCGTGAAGATCACGTTCTCCTTCAGTGTTGCCATGCAATTCGGGTTGGTCTTGTTCGACGTTCCGGGGGCGACGCCAAAGAAACCCGCCTCCGGATTGATCGCATACAGGCGCCCATCCTTGCCGGGTTTGATCCAGGCGATATCCTCACCGATCGTCGTGACTTTCCAGCCCTCGAATGCAGGGGGCGGAACGATCATTGCAAAATTGGTCTTGCCACACGCAGAAGGGAACGCCGCGCTGACGTACGTCTTTTCGCCTGAGGGCGCGGTGACCCCGAGAATCAGCATGTGTTCGGCAAGCCAACCCTGCTCCTTGCCCATGATCGACGCTATACGCAACGACAGACACTTCTTGCCGAGCAAGGCGTTTCCGCCATAGCCGGAACCGTATGACCAGATTTCCTTGGTCTCGGGGAAATGAACGATGTATTTGTGTTCCTTGTTACACGGCCAGGGTACGTCCCGCTGGCCGGTCGCCAGAGGCGCCCCCACTGAATGAATGCATGGCACGAAGTGTCCGTCGCGTCCGAGAACGTCCCAGACCTTTGCGCCCATACGCGTCATCACCTTCATCGACACAACCACATAAGGTGAGTCGGTGAGTTCGATGCCTACATGCGCGATATGGGAACCGAGCGGTCCCATGGAAAATGGCACGACATACATTGTCCGGCCGCGCATCGATCCATCGAATATCTTCGCCATCGTAGCCCGCATTTCCACCGGACTAACCCAGTTGTTCGTGGGACCTGCGTCTTCCTTCTGCTCCGAACAGATAAACGTCCGATCCTCCATTCGAGCAACGTCCGTGGGATCTGACCAGGCCAGAAAGCTGTTGGGACGAAGCTTCGGGTTCAACCGACGCATGGTGCCTGCCGCTACCATCTCGTCGCAGAGTCGGTCGTATTCCGCAGTCGTACCATCACACCAGACGATCAGGTCAGGTTTGGTAAGCGCCGCGATTTCCGAAACCCACTCTATCGCACGCGCGTGTTTCACGTAGGCGGGTGCGTTGACGTCGATACCCGGGGTAAACGGTCGATTCATGTCCAAAGCCTCAATGACTGGCGCGGGACCGGCTCCGCCGAATTGGCGAAGCAAAAAGGCAGGCCGGTTCTATTGCCGGGGTGTGAATGAGGCGCGGAATATACACCAATTCCACTGCATCCGAAGAGAGAACGTACCGCGTTGCGCAATGCGAAATCTTCACTCGCGCACAACTAACGCGGCGAGGTCTCGAATGGAATCGGTCAGACTGTAACGAGGACGAAAATCAAGCTCATCTGCCGCCAGGTGAATATCGGAGGGCGCCGGACGAAGATGCGGAAATCCGGCGAATCCTCCCTTCGGTTGAACGCGCACCTCAGCAGAGAAACCGGGGAACACCGCCTGAACCGATTCAATAACCTGCTCAAGAGTAAGCGCTCGCCCTGATGATATGTTGTACACGCCACTCTTCGGATCGGGCGAACAGAGAGCCGCCACGTTCGCGGCCGCACAATCGCGAAGATCGACGAACTCCTCTGTGCCCTCCCAAAGTAGCAGCGAATCGTCGATGACCGCCTGCTTGCCGCTGCGCGCGGGGCAAATCAGAGATTGCAGCATCTTTCCCGGAACCGATGTTCCGGGTCCTTGCCATGGGCCAATAACCGCCGCATAGCGCAACACCGCAATCGAAACTTCGTAGAGGTCCCTGTACAACAATGCAAGATGCTCACACGACAATTTTGTCGCCGCGTAGATCGAGGTTGGTCGCTCGGAAAGCACCCGCATCGGGAAATCTTCAGGAAACCCCGTACCCCTGTACGTTCCAAAGGCCGGGTAACCCACCGTAGTCGAACTCGCCAATACGACCCGCTTCAGACGGTGCCGACGCGCTGCATCGATGACCGAAAGCGTTCCCATCACATTTACCCGAACACCTTCCGCGGGATTGGCACGAATCGCGGTTGAAAGTAGTGCGGCCGTGTGAACGATCCGATCAACGCCCTCGTTGGAGATCAGCAAGTCCAGCGCCGAGGTGTCTGTGATATCACCTTCAATCAACCGCACGCGGGAAAGATCTACAACCGAACCAATCGCATCCCGCGCAGGACTTCGATCAAGCATAACCACGGATTCGCCGCGATCAAGTAGATATCGACCCGTATAACTCCCAATCCCGCCCGCCCCGGTTATCAAAACACTCAAGGCGGCCCCTCACTTCCCATAGCCAAACATCTTTGGCAACCAAAGTGTCAAATCGGGGATAAGGATGAGCATGAAAAGGACGACGGTAAGCGGGATACAGAATTGCCAGATTTCACGATTGATCTCGCGCATCGAAACGCCGGTTAATGCGGACAGAACGAAAAGAATGAGTCCGTAAGGCGGCGTGATCATCGCAATCATGAAGTTCAGGATCACAACAACCCCGAAATGAACCAAATCAATCCCCAGAGCTTTCGCCGCAGGTATCAGAACCGGCACAAACACAAGCAGCATCACCGCGCCATCGAGAACCGTTCCAAGGACGAGAAACAGCACATTCACAACCAGCATGAAACCGATCGCCGATAGCTCAAGCCCGTCGATATAGCGCGCGAGCCCTGCCGCAACACCCTCACTCGTAATCGCGTAATTGACCACGAAAGAACTAACGATCAACATCATCACCACCGCTGACTGCCTCGCAGAAAGCGAGAAAACCGCAATCAGCGCCTTCATTCCGAGATTTCGGTAGACAATGACACCCAGCAGGATCGCCCAGAACGCGGCGACAGCTGCGGATTCGGTTGGAGTGAAGATCCCTCCCCAGATACCACCCAGCAATACTGCAGGCAACGTCATCGGTATGAATGCCCGCCCGAACACCGCGGGAATCTCCCTGAGCGTGACGACTGCGCCTCTTGGCAAGCCCCTCTTCCGCGCAACGATTGCGATCAGGATCATCAGGCTAACCGCCATCACAAGGCCGGGAACGATGCCCGCGAGAAAAAGCGCTCCGATCGACGCCCCGCTGATGAGCGCGTAGATAACCATGGGAATTGATGGGGGAATAATGGGGCCGAGACATGAGGCTGCGGCAGCCAGCGCCACCGCGAAACCGGGCGGGTAGTTGCCAACCTTCTGCATCATTCTTATCGCTACCATTCCAGCGCCAGCCGCATCACTAACCGCGCTGCCGCTCATACTCGAAATAACTACATTCATGAGCACAGTCACATGGGCAAGGCCGGCCCGGAACCTGCCGACGAGTGAATCGGCGGCAGCCCAGATTCTTTCACTGATCGTCGCCGCATTCATTACGTTTCCGGCAAGAATGAACATCGGAACCGCAAGAAGCACGTTAAGGCCGAACGTCGAGTTAAGGGTCTGATCGACGATAAGCCCGATGTCCTGCTTGCTCGACCAAAGGTAGGCAAGTCCACTGCTGAACAAGAGCAGCGATACCGGAAAGCGCAGAATCGCCCCGACTACAAATACGACGCAGAGAACCAGCAGCGGTGTACTCATTTGAGAATTCCCCGCCTACCCGAGAACATTTGTTCGCTCGTCGGGTGGTGCGGCGGTCACGTTCTCTCGCCAATTCTTCCCACAAAGCACAACGAATTTCGCCACCGCGCGAACCATTACCGCAATCCAGTACATGACGAAACAGGAAAAAACCCAATCAAGGCGCCATTCAAGCACATTGGTTCGTTCCCTCCAGAGAAAGGTTACATAACCATATACGGTCGGGAACGCGAGCAGAAACATAAGGAAAATACAGACGCTCGCCGTCAAACCGATAACACGACGCAACTCGGGTCCGGCAACGTCGTACACCGCGTCAAACGTAACCTGCTCACGTTCGGCAAGCACCAGCGCTTCCGTCAGAAAGGTTGTCCAAAGAAGAAGCACCATATTCAATTCATCCGGCCATGCGAGCGGCTTGCCAACCGCATAGCGCATGAAAACCGCGAACAGAAACAGCACAAAGATCGCCGCGAACATTGCCGTTGCGACGACCTCTGCGGTGCGGTGCGCCTTGGAGAACCAGATTCGCGCCATTACTTGATTGCTTCGATGCGCTCTTTGAGCCCTTTGGGCCATGTCTTCGATACATCCGATTCTGCGTATGCCTTGGCTACGGCCGAACGGAACGCCGACACATCAGGTGTCGTTACCTGGAGTCCCTTTTCCTTAAAAAAGCCGACAAGTTTTCCCTCCTCATCAAGACGGTTCTTGTCGTTGTATTCCGCGCCAGCACGCGCCGCCTTTCGCATAGCATCCTTTTGCGCGTCACTCAGTTTGTCCCAGACGGGTTTTCCAATGGCGAGAAACACCGGCTGAACCAGATGACCCGTCAGGACGATTTGCTGCGTGACTTCGTGCAGATTGTTTGCGCGTGTCAGAGACAACGGATTCTCCTGACCATCGATCGAGCCGGTTTTCAGCGCAAGATAGACTTCCGGCATCGCCATAGGCGTAGGAGACGCGCCCATTCCCCGGGCAAGTGCGAGCCAGCCAGGGCCTCCTGGCATGCGAAGCTTGACACCGGAGAGATCTGACGGAATGCGGATATTTTTCGCCTGGCGGAGATTGACCTGGCGCGTGCCGAGATACATGGGTTCAATGATCTGAATGCCCATTTTCTGCGACACCGTCTGGACGTACTCCTGTCCGATCGGGCTACGAAGCACTTTCAGAACGTGATCGTAGTCACGAAACAGATATCCGGCACTGAAAACGGAATACTCCGGGATCTGTTGTTCCACCTCGAACGTTGTCATGGTGCTCATCTCGAGGTTGCCGCGCTGAATTGCCGGGACTTCGGTTCCCTGCCGGAAGAGACTGGACGCGGAATGAATCTGCACGTTGAACTGACCGGGAGACGATTTGTCAATTTGCTCCTTGAACACTTTCAAGCCACCGACAAGCCAATCGTTTTCTGCACCTGCACAGGAAATTCTCAGCTGTACCTGCGCAGCGGCCGACGTGGACAGCGCGCAAACAAGGGCTACAAGACATGCGTTCATTCGAAACATCGTGATCTCCTGTGCAAGTGGTTATGAGTACTACCTTGATTCCTCTACACGGCGCCTGAGGTCAGGCAGACATGATTTCTACAGTCAGACGACCTATTGATTCGATTTCGGCGTCAATCCGATCGCCCGCCTTGAGGAAAGTACGCTTGGGAAATCCGACCCCCGCGGGTGTTCCGGTGAGTATCACGTCGCCCGGATCAAGTGTCATCAGTCTCGAGAGGATGACAAGCTGCTCACGAATATCAAAAATCATCCCGGAAGTTCTCGCCTGCTGCTTTACCTCGCCGTTGACCGACAGCTCCAATCCGAGATTCTGAGGATCAGCAATGAATTCCGCGGGCACCAGACGCGGACCCAGGGGACAGCACGTGTCCTGCCCCTTGCCCGCGACCCAATCCAGTTTGTAAAACGTATCCGGTGCCTGATTCATATCCCGCGCGGACAAATCGATCGCCACGCTATAAGCGGCGACCGAATCAAGAGCGTTTTCAAGAGTCAGTCGTTTGGCTCGTTTGCCAATAACCACGGCAAGCTCAATTTCCCAATCGAACATCATCGACTCGGCCGGATAAATCACCGTCCGACCGGGACCGACGATCGCATTCCGGGGCGGTTTGAAGAAAAAGAACAATCGCTGCGCCTCTTTTCGAAGGTCCTTTACCCCCATTTCCGCGATGTGATCATAGTAATTAGCCCCCGCGCACAGAACCTTTCCGGGAAATTGAATGGGCGTCTCTACCAACACCGATCGGGGATCCAATCCGGTCGACATCAACCCGCATTTCTGAGCTAGCTCAGCCAGCCGGATCTTGTTCTTTTCCCAGTCAGCGAGCAGCCCAATAACCGTGTCTGGCAAAGGTTCACCACCGAATCGTGAGCAAGCATCCGACACCGGAAAATAGACACCATCAACATCAAGGCACGCCCGTGACTTGCCGTTGTCACTCACCGTCACCAGTGCATAGCGCTTCATGAATCCACCCTTTACTGACAAATCAAGCGCGGCCAGACTACCAAGATAAATTATCTTAGTCCATATAAATTTATTACTTTGATATAATTAATAAATGCTCACACCATCAGGAACCGCAATATGACCGCCGCACGACTTGCGTCGGACAAGCCACTGGAAGCATCCGAAAAGACACTTTCCGAAAAGGCATTCAATCTTTTGCGCCACGACATACTGGGCGGCCGGCTTAAGCCGGCAGAACGCCTGAAGCTGGTGGAACTGCAAAAGCACTACAGCATCGGTATCAGCCCGATTCGTGAATCACTGATGCGCCTGGAAGGCGATGGACTGGTAGTAAGCGAGGGCCAGAAAGGCTTTGCTGTCGCGTCCGTTTCGCTGAAGGAACTCGAAGACTTGACCTGGGCCCGCCAACAGCTTGAAGCAATTATGCTTACCGCCGCCATGGGTCGTGGAGATGCCGAATGGGAAGCAGGGATCATCGCAGCTTTCCATCGGCTGTCGAAAAACCCTCTACCAAGCGACAGTTCGGATTTGACTGCTGTGAATTTGTGGGAGGAGAGGCACCGCGAATTTCATCACGCACTGGTGTACGCCTGTGAGTCCCCTTGGCTGATGCGCTTTCATGCACAACTTGTCGATCATTCGGAACGGTATCGAAGGGTACGCATGTTTCACTCGTTCCCGCTGGAGCAGCAGGCGAGGAATATCGATCTCGAACATCGCGCAATCATGGACGCCGTAATCGCACGGTCAACGGACGAAGCAGCACGATTGATGACACAACATATCCAACGCACGGCAGATATTGTGGCGGCCTACTGGAAAGCGGGCGACAGCCACTGAGAGTGGACCATTCTATTTTCCGATACAAAACCTCGAAAAAATTTCCCCGAGCAAATCATCCGGCGTGAATTCCCCGACGATTGAGCCGAGAGCCTTGTGCGCCAGCCTGAGTTCTTCTGCCAACAGTTCGGGACTCCGCAGTTGCCCTCTGGCCTGAACGAGAATTCGTTCAACAAGCTCGAGCGCCCCGATGTGACGCTCACGTGCGATGAAAACATCCTCATCCCCCGATTGCCAGCCCGCGGACTGCAACAACGCTGAACGCAGTAACTCGATACCCTCCCCTGTTTTCGCCGAAAGGTAAATCCGGGTATCACCTAAAGCCAACTCGATGCGAGGCAGTTCGCTGCACAGATCAATCTTGTTGAACACAACAATCCGGCGTAGCCCGGCCGGCAATTTCGCGATGATGGCCCCGTCAGCCTCCGTAAGTCCCTGTGTAGCGTCAACGAGAAACAACACAAGGTCCGCCTGATCGATCGCTCGCCAGCTCCGTTGAATACCGAGCACCTCAACTTCATCAGAAGCCTCTCTCAATCCAGCGGTGTCGATGATGTTGAGTGGCACCCCTTCCAGATTTAGGGATTCACGGATCGGGTCGCGTGTAGTGCCGGCTACGGAAGTTACGATCGCAACGTCTTCGCCTGCGACCTGATTCAGCAGAGACGATTTACCGACGTTAGGCTGACCGGCCAGGACAACCTGGATTCCGGTACGCAACAAACTGCCCCGCCTACTTTGCGAAAGTACGCGCCCGACCGCATCCTGAAGGCGAACCAATCGCCCACTCAGATCTGATCGATCAACTCCATCGATCTCCTCCTCGGGAAAATCGAGGCCGGCCTCAACCAGCATGCGCAAATCAACGAGTGAGGACTCAAATTCTTGAATAAGTGCGGAAAACTGCCCGCGCAGCGACCGTAACGCGGATTTTGCTGCCTGCTCAGTCGACGCATCGATAAGATCCGCGACCGCCTCGGCCTGTGCTAGATCCAAACGATTATTCTCAAAAGCACGGCGGGTAAATTCGCCGGGGTCTGCGAGTCGGGCGCCCAATTCTGTACAACGACTCAATACCATCCGCATGACAACCGGACCGCCATGGCCCTGCAACTCCAGCACGTCCTCGCCGGTATAGGAATGAGGTGCACGAAAATAAAGCACAACGCCTTCGTCGAGAGGTAAACCACTCGAATCCAAAAACGCGGCTTTGCTTGCCCTCCGGACCTCGGGAATCCGGCCGATGATCGCGCGAACGATCGGCGCGAGATCATCGCCGGAAAGTCTGACAATACCAATACCCCCACGGCCTAACGGCGTAGCTACTGCCGCGATTATGTCGCCGCTACGCGCCATCGCCTATGAAGCGCCCGCTAGCGCTTCGCGACGATCTTGGTACCTTCGATCATTCGCGTGATCTGCCATTGCTGAAGTATCGACAACACATTGTTGACCAGCCAATAGAGCACCAGACCGGCAGGAAAAAAGAAGAACATCACTCCAAACGCGAAAGGCATGATCATCATGACTTTGGCTTGTACCGGATCCGGAGGCGTGGGGTTCAGCTTAGTCTGAATGACCATTGAAATCATCATGAGCGCAGGCAGTACGTACCAAGGATCCGCCGCAGACAAGTCCACAATCCACCCGTAGAACGGCGCCTGACGCAATTCGACCGCCGCCAGCAGAACCCAGTACAGCGCGATAAATACGGGGATCTGAACCACGATGGGCAAACAACCACCGAGCGGATTTATTTTCTCGGTCTTGTAGAGATCCATCATTGCCTGATTCAGCTTGACCCGGTCATTGCCGTAAGTCTCGCGAAGCTTGGTCAGGCGCGGCGCAACCATCTTCATTTTTGCCATGGATCGATAACTGGCCGCAGATAGCGGAAAGAAAATCAGCTTCAACACGACCGTCAGAAGAATAATGGCAAGGCCCCAGTTGCCCAGCCAGCCGTGAAATAGTTCCAAGACCCAGAAAAGCGGAGCAGCAATTATCGTCAGCCATCCGTAATCGACCACAAGATCCAGACCACCCGCAATTGCCTTCAGTTTGTCCTGCTCTTGCGGCCCGGCGTAAAACGGCACGGAAACCTTGGCGGTCTTACCAGCCGCGATCGGGTCTATAGGAACAATGACACCGGCAGAGTAGTAGCCCTCTGACAGCTTTCGTGTGTAGTACTCCCGCGGTGTCTTTTCGGCAGGAACGATCGCGGCGACGAAATAATGCTGCAGCATCGCGATCCAGCCGTTATCCGCATTTTTCGAGTACGGCGTTTTGCCTTTGTCCACATCCCCGAATGCGACTTTATGGAATTTATCCTGTTCGGTATAAACAGCAGGACCGGTGTACGTACTCATCATCGATGAGGTGCCCGCCGGGTCTTTGTTATCGCGCGTTATCTGGAAATAAGCATGCGCAGAAAGGGGAGCTTGCGTTGCGTTTGTGACCTCGTAGGAAACGTCAATCAAATAGCTTCCACGTCGGAAGGAAAAGATCTTAGTAACCCTTACTCCTTCAGGCCCACTCGCATCCAGACGCAACTCAAGGTCGTCCTTTCCAGGCTCCAAGCTGGCTGATTTAGATCGGGAAGAAAACAGGGTCTTGTGATTAGGCAGTTCGGCACCGATGAGTCCGCTCTGCGCGAAATATTTGTGTTCCGGTCCAAGAAAGACAAAATCCTTGGATTTGTCCAAGGTGTCCCGGTGCTTGCGCAATTCGAGGAAAACAATATCTGCTCCGAGCGTATCGATTTCCGCGACGAAATTGTCCGTTTCCACGCGAATACGCTCGCCTTGCCCCGACGCAGTCACTGCTGGAGGGACCGTCGAAACCGCGCCTGGGACTCCGACGCCAGGAACCGGTGTCGCACTTTTGGGAGGCTGGCCGGAAGGTGCAGGAACGGCGGTCTGTGCCGTCGCAACTGACTCCTTGGGCCGCGTTTCCTTTTGCCAAGCCTCCCAGATGAGAAGCAACGAGAAGGAAAATATGAAAAAAAGGATCAGCCGTCGCGTGTCCATCAGCGTCTATCAGAAAATGTCAGGGGATCGGATCGTATCCGCCGGGATGCCAAGGATGGCAACGGCAAATTCGCATTGTGGAAAGCCAAGACCCTCGGGCCAGACCATGCTTTCGGAGTGCTTCCTGAGCATATTCAGAGCACGACGGAAAGTACCTACAGTTCTGCCCAAGCATCGGACTTACGATATAGCGATAAGCTTGCAGCAACCCGACAAGAAGCCTCGTCATCGCGCTTTGCTTACCTTCTTGGTCGTGCGAGCAAATGATGCAATTGCTCGGGGAGCAACTCAAGTGAAGACGGCCGTGCAACAACCCGTACCAACAGATCCTGACCAGTCAAGTCAGCCTGATTCAAACGAAACCATTCTTTAAGCAAACGCTTTGCCCGATTTCGATCGACTGCCCTGCGCAAATAACGCTTGGGCACAATCACTGCAATCCGAGCCGCCTTGACGCCGTTAGGTCGGGAGGTAACTGCGAGCAACCCTGTTCTGCGAGGTCGACCGACCTTGAACATCGCTCCGATATCGACGGACCGAAGACGCTGCGTTGAACCGAAAAAATGCCGGCGCCTAACCGCGCCAGAATTGGTCACACCTCACACTGACAGACGAGCCCGTCCTTTTGCCCGACGAGCACGGATAACTGCACGGCCCCCACGCGAACGCATGCGGACGAGAAAGCCGTGCGTGCGCTTGCGGCGAACGACGGAGGGCTGATAGGTGCGCTTCATGGCTAATCCTTGCTGACTTGCATACGGAACCTGCTATTACACGACAATTCCTGCTGAATTGTCAATAGCTTGCCTGTACCTCACCTGTGGATAAGTCACTTCCAAACGGGTAGAATTCATCCCTTAATAAGCCCATAGAAACGTGCTGCACCCCACATGGAATCATTCTGGCATGACTGTTTGGGTCTTTTTGAAAAAGAGCTTAATTCTCAACAGTTTAACACTTGGATTCGTCCACTCAAGCTTGATCTAAACAAGGTCACTGAAGGCGAACTTCGGCTGAACGCTCCAAACCGGTTCGTCCTGCAATGGGTTAAGGAGCGTTTTGTACCCAGAATAGAAGCACTCGGTGCTGAGAAATTAGGGGTTTCCATCCGAGTCGTCGTCAATCTAGAAGCCCGCAACAAAAGTACAGACACCACGGTATTAGTCCCCGAAATCGATACGGCTGTCGCTGAAATCCACAGAAAGCCGCTCACGCAAGAGCGCTCTACATCGAACCTAATCAGCAGTTTCAGTTTTGATGATTTCATTGCGGGAAAAGCAAATCAACTTGCCCGCGCGGCCGCAATACAGGTTGCGGATCACCCGGGAACCTCTTACAACCCCCTTTTTATCTATGGTGGCGTCGGCTTGGGAAAAACCCATCTGCTTCACGCAGTGGGAAATCAGGTAATAGCACAGCAGCCAAGAGCCAGGGTCAGATACCTTCACGCCGCACAGTACATCTCTGACGTTGTAAAGGCGTATCAGCAAAGATCATTCGATGAATTCAAGCGGTATTACCACTCGCTGGACCTGCTTCTAATCGATGATATTCAGTTCTTTACCGGAAAAGACCGTACTCAGGAAGAATTCTTCTACGCTTTCAATGCTCTGATCGAAGCACACAAGCAGGTAATCATCACGTGTGACACCTATCCCAAAGATCTCGCTGGCATAGATGAACGCTTGAAATCGCGCTTTTCCTGGGGATTGACAGTAGCGATAGAACCCCCGGAGCAGGAAATGAGGGTCGCTATCATCTTGAAGAAAGCTGATGCGATGGGAATAACGCTGCCTGAAGAGGTAGCTTTCTTCATCGCAAAGCACATCCGATCAAACGTACGGGAACTCGAGGGCGCGCTCAAAAGCGTCGCAGCGTACGCCCGTTTCAGCTCAAAACCAATAACCCTAGACTCCGCCAAGGATGCGCTGAAAGATTTGCTCTCTTCGCAGAACCGGCAAATCACAGTCGACAACATCCAGAAGACCGTTGCCGATTATTACAAGATCAAAATAACCGATATGCATTCAAAAAAGCGTAGCAGGAACATCGCACGACCACGCCAGGTTGCGATGGCGCTCGCAAAAGACCTTACACAGATGAGTTTGCCCGATATCGGTGACGCTTTCGGAAACCGCGACCACACGACAGTTCTTCACGCTTGCAGAACCATTGCTTCCTTACGTGAAAAGAATCATGACATCAATCGGGACTATCACTTTCTGGAACAGGTACTGAAAGGTTGAGATGCTCGAAAGACTCTGTATAGAAAGTGAACAAATTGTTAGCAAGTATGAATCGGCACTACTTCCGAAATAGTTGCTAAAAACTATCCCATTCACTCCCACAAACTGTGCACATCTTGTCAACAACTCCAAACCGCGTCTTTGCTCGATCTACCCTGCTTATCCACAGAAATAACGAACATCATCATTATCATCAAGGATAAGAAATGACATTCATAAAGATAACCAGAGAAGCAATTCTGAAGCCGTTGCAAGCGGTCTCAGGCATTATCGAACGGCGGCATACGCTGCCAATTCTGTCGAACGTCTTGATATCGCGAACGAGCAATCGAATCGAATTCATTGCGACCGATATAGAAATCGAGATATCCGCCGCAACCGACACGACATCCAGCGACGATGAACCAAAACTGGTTACTGTTGGAGCCAGAAAACTTCTGGATATTCTTCGAGCATTGCCTGAGAACAGCGAAGTTTCCTTTGTACATTCGGAAAAGCGCTTGCAGGTCCGATCTGGTAAGAGCCGGTTTTCCCTGCAAACACTTCCCGCAGAGGATTTCCCCCGTCTAGCACCTCCTGAAGGGGCCCCCGTTAAGTTCAGCGTTCCTCAGAAGTTACTGCGCGCTCAAGTAGACCTAGTCCAGTACGCGATGGCCCAGCAGGACATTCGTTACTACCTGAACGGTCTGCTTATGGTTGTAGAGGATGGTCTGCTCAGACTGGTTGCAACGGACGGGCACCGCCTTGCATATGCCACCAAGGAACTCGATGTAAAGGGCTTGTCGAGGCAGGAAGTAATCCTGCCTCGAAAAACGATTATTGAATTGTCTAAGCTACTGGAAGATTCCGATGCAGAGGTAAAGGTTGAACTTTCGGCTAACCAGGCGAAGTTCGTATTTGGAGAAATCACTCTCATATCTAAGTTGGTCGATGGAAAATTTCCCGATTACGGCAGGGTGATACCCCAGAATCAGCCAAAGAAGCTGAGAATGAAGCGCACGGAGTTACTAGCCGCTCTGCAGCGTGCCGCAATCCTAACCAGTGACAAATTCCGCGGGGTGCGTTGGGTTCTCTCGGATGGAAGCCTGAAGATCCTGTGCACCAATACGGAACAAGAAGAGGCTCAGGAAGAACTTGATGTTCCCTATCAGGGCGAGTCTCTCGATATCGGGTTTAACGTTGGATATCTTCTTGATGTGCTCAACAACCTAGAGACAGAAGAAATTGATTGTGGTTTGGGAGATGCCAACTCCAGTGCATTGATTACCGTCCCGGACAAGGACGATTTCAAGTACGTCGTAATGCCTATGCGCATCTAAGCTTCACCTTCACGAAAAAAAAAGAAATCAAAGTTTCGTTTAAGGCAACGCTAGAGAAAGACAGGAATGACCGAACCACAGTCAGTACCGGGTAATGCTGAAGATTACGGTTCCAGCAGCATAAAAATGCTTAAAGGTTTGGACGCCGTTAGAAAACGACCGGGTATGTACATAGGGGATACGTCGGACGGAACAGGCCTTCATCATATGGTTTTTGAAGTTGTTGATAACGCCATTGATGAAGCTCTTGCGGGGCATTGCGATGAAATCGTTGTAACCATTCACACGGATAATTCCATTTCAGTCACCGATAACGGGCGTGGAATTCCTACGGCAATTCACAGTGATGACGAACTCGGACGGTCAGCTGCGGAAATCGTTATGACCGAACTTCATGCAGGCGGCAAGTTCGACAACAATTCTTATAAGGTTTCCGGCGGGCTTCATGGCGTCGGCGTATCCGTTGTTAATGCCTTATCAGAATGGCTTCGATTGACGATTCGTCGCAATGGTGTGACGAATTTCATGGAGTTCAGACGAGGCGAGAGAATGGAGCCGCTGAAAGTTATCGGAACCACGGAGCGACGCGGTACCGAAGTTCACTTCCTTGCTTCGACCGAAACGTTCGGAAAAATCGAATTTCACTACGACATACTAGCGAAGCGATTGCGCGAACTCTCATTCCTAAATAACGGCGTGAAGATTGCCCTTGTCGACCAGCGTGATGGCAAGGAAGAAAACTTTGCGTATGTCGGAGGGGTTTGCGGTTTTGTTGAGTACATGAACCGTAACAAGTCAGTTCTGCATCAAACCACCTTTCATGCTGTAGGTGAAAAGGAGGGGGTCGTTGTAGAGGTCGCAATGCAATGGAACGACTCCTACCAGGAAAGTGTGTTGTGTTTTACGAACAACATCCCGCAGCGGGATGGCGGGACGCATCTGACCGGATTGAGAGCGGCCATGACACGCTCCTTGAACCAGTACATCGATGCCAATGAGGTTGCGAAGCGCGCCAAGGTAGAAACAACTGGCGACGACATGCGGGAAGGATTGACTTGCGTTCTATCAGTAAAAGTACCAGAACCGAAATTTTCTTCCCAGACAAAGGACAAGCTGGTTTCATCCGAGGTGCTGCCGATTGTCCAAGAAGTTGTCGCAGAAAACCTGAAGAACTTCCTCCTTGAACATCCCAACGAAGCGAAGATTATCTGCACAAAGATTGTGGATGCAGCGAGGGCTAGGGAAGCCGCCAGAAAAGCACGCGAAATGACACGTCGAAAGGGTGTACTCGATTCGTTTGGGCTTTCGGCAAAGCTAGCCGACTGCCAGGAAAAGGACCCTTCAAAATGCGAGCTGTACATCGTTGAGGGAGATTCGGCGGGAGGTTCTGCAAAACAGGGAAGAGACCGAAAATTTCAGGCGATACTTCCGTTGAAGGGAAAGATCTTAAATGTAGAGAAAGCAAGATTCGAAAAGCTTATTTCTTCACAGGAAATCATCACGCTAATTCAGACCCTGGGTACGGGGATCGGCAAGGATGAATACGATGTAGGCAAATTACGATATCACCGGATTATCGTGATGACGGACGCCGACGTGGACGGGGCGCACATTCGAACATTGCTATTGACGTTTTTCTACAGGCAAATGCCGGATCTGGTTGAACACGGACACGTTTATATAGCCCAGCCGCCGCTTTACAAAGTGAAGCTCGGCAAGCAGGAACGTTACTTGAAAGATGATCATGAACGCGACGAGTTCATGCTTGCGCAAGCCTTGGTTGGATCGTCGATTATTCCCAGGGCCGGTGCAGGTCCGATTGAGGGCCAGGCGCTTGAGGAACTTGCAAAATCCTATCTACTGTCAGAGGCGGTAATTCAACGCCTTGCACGGATAATCGACGTGGAAGCGTTGCACGCTATTCTCAAAGGCGTTCGGATAAACCTTTCCGGCGAACAAGAAGCGACGAATTCCTCGATAAGACTTGAAAAGATGATGTCGGAAGGGGGGAGAAACGGAATGGTTGTCCGTGCCCGTTACGACGAGAAGAATGAACGCTATCAACTTCTGGTCGAACGCAACCACCATGGAAATACAAAGACCAGTGTGATCAATGGGGACTTTCTTCTGTCCGGGGATTTTCGTCAGATAGAAGCTACGGCAGCCAAGCTGGAAGGGCTGATAGGTGCTGGTGCAGAGGTTGTTCGTGACGAAAAGCGTGCAGTTATCGCTGATTTCGGAGAAGCAATGCGCTGGCTTCTCGCCGAAGTCGAAAGAAGTTCCGCGATACAACGATACAAAGGACTCGGAGAGATGAACCCGGAGCAACTCTGGGATACCACGATGGATCCGAGCACAAGGCGTCTGCTAAAGGTTCAGATCGACGATGGGATTGCCGCGGACGAGATCTTCACCAAGCTTATGGGAGATGAAGTGGAACCCCGTCGTGCATTCATCGAACAGAATGCGCTTGTTGCAAGGCTTGACGTCTAAGTCCTAAATTTGATCCGTGTCTCGGCAGGCAACCCGAGAGGAATCACAATTAAACGAAGAATATGCTTACCCGGGTCTGATACGCAGACCCGGGTAAAAATTTAGTGCGCGAGAAGACGCATCAGAACAATATTGAACGGTGAAATCAGCCTGCTTTCGCGGACTTTTTCTTTGCAGCCTTTTTCTTGGCGACTTTGGCTGATTTCTTCACGACAGGTTTCTTGGCTTCTGACTTTGAAACCATATCTGTCTCGGGCTTCTCGGATTTTCCCACCACAACTTTTTTTGCAGCCCTGGGTGCAAACTCAAAACCCACCTTCCCATCCGCACCTTTGACAAGAAACGCGGAAAAAGGGCGGCCCTTTTTCGAAATGAACTTGGGCAACAAGTCGGTTCGTCCAGTGGTGAGGAGCTTCACCATTTGTTCCCGTTCTATCGGTCTTTGCAGAATGATCTTTCCAGACCGGAAATCACAGGTTTTCGCCGGACCGAGAGATTTCTCACATGCATAAGCCATATCCAGTTCGTAGACATTGGACTTGCACTTTGGGCATGCCCCAAGAGGTTCCTTGCCCGTGAGGTCGATCTTCTCGGGTTCGCCCGATGCATCGAGCCGTTCCTGCCCGAAGTCGAACTCCAGTCGGCTCTCGGCGTTTAGCCGAATCGTCGCCACGAACGGACGACCCAAACGGCTTCTGAAGCCGGTAATCGGCCCGACTTTTCCGTCTCGAATCAGTTCTGCTACTTCTTCCGGCGCCCATTCCCGCCCGGATACGACTTTCCAAAGAGAAAAGTCGCACTTTTGACACTGAAACTTTCTGTAGTTTTCCTGTACGGTGCCACCGCACTTCGGACAGGGCGCTTCGACGGTGGAAAAAGCCGTATCGGGAATGTCCCCGTTTTTTATTCTATCGACGAATTCCCGGGTGATTCCCGTTATATGACCCATGAATTCATCGCGGGCGAGCTTGCCTTGTTCCATCTGCTTCAACTTGTATTCCCAGTCTCCCGTAAGTTCCGGAGATACAAGTTCGTCGATTCCAAAGTGCTTAAGCGCAAATAGCAGGGAGAATGCTTTGGGCGTCGGCACCAATTCACGCATATTCCGGTGGACGTAATCTTCCCGGATAAGGCCTTCGATTACAGCCGCACGCGTTGCTGCTGTACCCAAGCCCTTCTGCTGCATTGCTTCACGCAACTCATCGTCCTCGATCAACTTGCCCGCACCCTCCATCGCGGACAAAAGAGTCGCTTCCGAATATCGCGCGGGAGGTTTCGTTTGTAGCGCTTCCGCTCTGGTTTCCAGCGCGGTGACAGCCTCCTGAGGATCCGCGGCAACGAGATGCTCGCCCTCCACGGCAGCGGCCTTGCCATAGACTTCCAGCCATCCTGGCCTGACAAGAACGCGTCCTTCCGTCTTGAAGGAGTGGCTTTCAATACGTGTGATGCGTGTGGTCTGGAGGTACTCGGCTGCAGGATAAAAAACGGCTAAAAACCTGCGCACGACAAGATCGTATATTTTTGATTCGGGTTCGCTGAGATGCTTTGGCGCCTGCAGTGTCGGAATAATCGCGAAGTGATCGGATATCTTTGAGTTGTCAAAAATCCGCTTGTTCGGTTTAACCCAGCCTTCGGCGAGAATCTTTGAGGCGAATCCCGAATATTCACCTTGAGCCGTTGCTCCTTTGGCTTTCGATCGCTTTGCGTCGCCTCCAAGCGCGTCTGACAAGGTCTTTTTGATGGTGCTCAAGTAGTCCTCAGGCAAGGCGCGCGAGTCTGTCCGAGGATAAGTAAGGACCTTATGCTTTTCATACAGCGCTTGCGCGAGGCCAAGGGTATTGCGCGCGGAGAACCCAAACCGGCTGTTTGCTTCCCTTTGCAGGCTCGTCAGGTCAAAGAGCAGCGGCGAAAGTTGCGTGGACGGTTTGGATTCCTCAGAAACACTGCCTGTCTTCCCCTCGCATTCCGATACGATCGAAAGGGCCTTGGCTTCATCCCAGAGGCGTTCGGCGCGACGTTCGGCATCATCCTCAGACTTCTTGAACTCCGGATCGAACCATCTGCCCGGATATTCGCCCGCTTTGGCACCAAACCGGGCGTGAACTTCCCAGAAGTCGCGCGAGCGAAACGCACGGATGCGTTGTTCACGTTCGACAAGTATTGCGAGAGTCGGCGTTTGAACGCGTCCGACGGTCGTCAGGTAAAACCCGCCTTCCTTCGAATTGAAAGCTGTCATGGCACGGGTGCCATTGATCCCGACCAGCCAGTCCGCTTCCGAGCGGCATTTCGCCGCATCGGCCAGTGCAAGCAAGTCCTGATCGGACCGCAGTTTTTCGAAACCCTCCTGGATTGCGCCCTGCGTCATCGATTGAAGCCACAGGCGTTCAATCGGTTTGGTGGCTTTTGCGTGCTGCACGATGTAGCGGAAGATCAGTTCACCTTCTCGTCCCGCATCACAAGCATTTATCAGGCCGTCTACGTCTTTCCTCTTGATCAGCTTGACCAGGAGTTTCAGTCGCTCCTCATTTTTTTCGATCGGCCGAAGGTCAAAATGAGGAGGGAGGACCGGCAGGTTCGCGAATGACCATTTACCACGCTTTACCTCAAATTCTTCCGGAGCTGCGATTTCCAGGAGATGCCCGATTGCTGAGGAGAGAACGTACTCGTCGCTCTCGTAATAATCGCCGTGTCTGGTAAAGCCGCCGATCGCGCGGGAAATGTCGTTTGCGACGGAGGGTTTCTCGGCGATGATTAATTGCTTACCCATTTAAGTCGGTCCCACTCAGTACAGCAACCGCAAGGAAAACGTAACGGTCAGTCGCATTGGCAGCAAGTGATGCTGCAATCTTGATCAGATTTGATTCCATGCTGTCGAGTTCTCGGAAATATGCAAACCGTGCTCGAGAACCGGCACGGAAAAGAGCGCGCATGATAAGTGCAAGCCGCGCCGGGAGGCAAGAATCAGGTCTTGCACCCCGGCCCGATCAGCATTCGGGTAGCGGGGGTGACCGATATCGTAGTACGGGAATTCCCTTGTAAAACAGGTGCAGTCTAATGCATCTGCCTTTTTTCACCGTCCGGAAGCAACTCGTCAAGGATTAGTGCGTCGACATTACCCCGACGGGTCCAGAGCACCATCAAAACGATGACTTTCAGCTTGTCGAGGCCGACAACGTCGTCGGGAAGCGCCATTGCGCGCTCCAGTATGACTTCCCTCAAGAGAGCGGAAAGAATTCCGGCGCTTTCGAGGAACACAAGGAATCCGCGGCTTTCCGTGGTGATCTTGGATATCTCGTCTGTGGTATATCCCCGGAAGGATTTACCCAGGTCCACCGAATCCGGAAGTTCCTGATCATCAGTGCGGGCGAGGCCCTTCAGCCAAACCAGTGCCTCGGAAATATCATCGTTCTCGAAACCTGCGGCGTGAAGCTTCCGCGATAAAACTTCATGATCAGGATACGCATCTGATTGGTAGTAATTTTCGAACAGATATACGAGGACTTCGAACATTGACGTCATGCGAGTATCGGATCCCCTAGCGGATGCGTTGGTACAAACCTCCGGGAAGGCTTGCTACTGCACCTTCAAGCTCCAGTCTCAGCAGGATCGCCGATACCGCAGCGGGCGTCAAGCGGCTGCGGTCGGAAATAGTGTCTATGCTGCAAGGGTCATAGCCAATATATTGTAGTACAGCATCATTCGACCCCGATAGATTGGGGGTCGGTACCCCTGCGTCTGCCTGAGGAATCCGCAGGTCGACGCGTATTTCGTCCAGTACATCCTGGGCGCTTTCCACCAGTTTCGCACCCTGCTTGATCAGTGCATGACAGCCGCGGGAGAGCGGTGAATGAATGGATCCCGGAATGGCGAGGACTTCACGTCCTTGATCCGCGGCTAGCCTTGCGGTGATAAGCGAACCGGACGAAACGGCAGCTTCCACGACCAGCACACCCCTTGAAATTCCGCTGATAAGTCGATTGCGACGCGGAAAATTGCCGGCGACAGGCGGGGTGCCCAGCGGAAATTCGGAGATCAACGCACCGCGCGAGGCAATTTCGTCGGCCAGTCGTTCGTTTGCTCGGGGATAGACCCGATCTGCGCCGGTGCCGACTATCGCGATCGTGGATCCGCTTCCTTCGAGCCCTCCTCGATGTGCTGCGGTGTCGATACCCAGTGCGAGACCGCTGACGATAGTCAGTTCTGCTTGTGACAGGATTCTTGCGAATTGTTCGGCGTTCTCTCGGCCCTGCCCGGTGGAATTGCGGCTGCCGACAATCGCCAGCGCAGGGCGGGATAACCATTCCGGACTGCCGCGCACATAGATCACCGGAGGTGGGTCGGAAATCTCAAGCAGCGCCTGCGGGTAGGCTGAATCGGCAAGGGTAAGCAGATGATGATTGGAGCTCTCGAGCCAAGCTAACGTCGACTCGACCGCAGCCTGACGGTCGTTGCGCTTTATGGATTCCGCTATTGAAAGCCCGACAACCCGATCCAACTGGTTTCTGCTTGCGGTCAGCACCTCCTCAGGGAGGCCGAATGCGGAAAGCAGGGAGCGGTAACCGGCGGGGCCAAGCCCGTCGACGAGCGAGAGATCAATCCAGTGCTCCGTCCCCTTGTCGATCAAGGATGCGTCCGATCAGGGGGTCTGCACTATATCTCCCGGCGTCACCGGTCTTGAACTCTCCATGACCAGTCCGTAGGACACCGAGTCGAACACGCGAAATACAAAGACGACACCGTATCGCTCGTCCGGAAGTGTTACCTCTGGCGAGCGCTCACGCGATGGAAGCAGGTTGTACTTGGGATCGGAGTTTTCGGATACGACGGCTCCGGCCCGGTAGATCGCGAGCACGTGCCCCATCTCCAGCCCGTCGCGTCGCCCCTTGTTCAGGGCAATGATCGAATCCTTGCCCCCTTCGCTTGTGACAAGGCGGTCGTACAGCGAAATTATTCGCGCCCTAACGAACGTTGCCGGCGGATGCGGTGCGTAGCGGTTGATCACCGGCCCTGCAGAAGCGATCAATCGGTCTCCCTTGGTGATTTCCTGCTTTGAACTGACGATTTGAAGTGTTGCGGGGTCTCCGCTTTTGACCAACCGCGCAGTACCGAGAAAAATGGCTTCAACCCCGAGCGTTTTCTGACTGTCGGGATCTACCAGAGGGCGGCCTGGCCGGAATATCTCCCAAACTGTCGCCTTGGAGTCCCCGAGACCGCTGACATAGGCTATCCCGCCTATGCCAAGATGAAACCGGTTTTCTTCCGTTGCGACAATCCGGGGTGCTTTCTCCAGTCCGTCGGCTTCGATAACGATCGGCTGAGTAAGAAATGGCTCGATTTTGTTCGCCGGTATGCTTTCGATGGCCTCGGACTGTACAGGCTCATTTCGAACAGTCGGTGAAAGCTTCACCGTTGGAAGCAGAGATGCCTGCCCCGGAGATTTGGAACGATCCAGAACAATCACGTTTCCGGGATAGATCTGGTGGGGATTCTTGATCTGCTCTTTGTTGAGGCGCCACAGCTCTTGCCAGCGCCAGGGCTCCTTCAGGAATCGGCTGGCAATGCCCCATAAAGTGTCGCCTTTTTCCACGACATATCTGTCTGGCGCGTTTTCTTGAAGCGCAATCGGAGATTGGGTGGAACCTTGAGCCTGCGCGTACGCAGACGCAATGGCGAATGGAGCCGCATGGGAGAGTGCCGCGAACAAAAAGGCGGCAAAGAGCGGCGTGGTAGACTGGCGCATATCGACCTCGGCTGGGAAATGCACGCCCGGGCCCCAAAACAGGATCAAGGCGGGCTTCTTACAATCCACTTTAGATTCTGCATCTAATCCATTCAATTCGCAAGTTTTTATGGCGAGGCTTTCTATTCTTCGATACCCCGACCCCAGGTTATACCAACGGGCAGCGGAGGTAGAGAGGATCAACGATGAGGTAAGAAATCTGGTGCGGGACATGGCGGAGACCATGTACGCCGCTCCCGGTATTGGTTTGGCTGCAACGCAGGTCGACGTACACCGTCGCGTGGTGGTCATAGACATCTCGGAAACACGTGATCAGCTTCTCGTGCTGATCAATCCTGAAATCATCGATCGTGAAGGCAGTCAGCAGTGCGAGGAGGGTTGCCTATCTGTCCCGGGAATATACGAGCCTGTCGAACGTTCGCAGCGTGTTCGCGTGAAAGCACGGAAAGAAAACGGATCGTGGTTCGAGCTGGAGGCAAGCGAGCTCCTCGCCGTATGCATTCAACACGAGTTGGATCATCTCGAGGGAAAGGTCTTTGTGAATTACCTCTCGAGGCTGAAGCGCGAACGAATCAAGGCCAAGCTGGAAAAGCAGCAACGTCGGCCTGCCTGAGCGCCGCGGGCGCGCCGGCTACGCTCCATCGTAGATGAAGCCGGGACGAACATGAGAGTCATTTTTGCCGGTACCCCGGAATTCGCGGCGAAAGCGCTGGTGGCAGTGGCCGACAGCCATCATACGGTTCAGGCTGTTCTGACGCAGCCGGACCGACCGGCAGGCCGGGGGATGAAACTTTTGCCGTCAGCGGTAAAGAAGTTCGCGTTGTCGCGGGGATTTCCTGTGTTACAGCCTGCAACGCTGAAGGACGACTCTGTACAACAGACCTTGCGCGAATTCGATGCAGACGTCCTTGTGGTTGCTGCCTATGGTTTGCTCCTTCCTCAGGCGGTGCTCGACATTCCCCGTTTCGGAGCAATCAACATTCATGCGTCTTTGCTGCCTCGATGGCGCGGAGCGGCTCCGATACAGCGTGCGATTCTCGCGGGCGACCGGGAAACGGGTATTTGCATAATGCGAATGGATGCGGGTCTGGACACGGGACCGTTGTTGAAGGCGGAACGTCTGGCAATTGCCGATACCGATACCGCCGGCAGCCTGCTTGACAGGCTTTCCTCCATGGGCGCCCGCATGATTGTCGCCGCGCTGGACGCGACCGAACTTGTCGGACAGAACTCCATTCCGCAGTCTAGCAATGGCGTGACGTACGCAAAGAAGCTCGAAAAGGCTGAAGCACAGATTTCCTGGGAGAAGTCCTCTGATGAAATCTGGAGGCAGATCCGCGCGTTCGATCCCGCTCCAGGCGCATCGACGACGTTCAGGGGTGAATCGCTAAAGCTTTTTCGCGCCGAGCGGGTACCGGGTGCAGGCGGCGCTTCCGGAGCGGTGATCGCGGCAGATTCTGACGGAATCGTTATTGCATGTGGAGCCGGTTCGGTGCGGATTAGTGAGCTTCAGCGCGCCGGCGGACGCCGGTTGCCGGTAGTCGAATTCCTTAGAGGCATACAGATTGCCGAGGGCGACACCTTTGGTTCATAGCGAATCCGGCAGCCCGATAACGCCGTCACACACGCATTCGCTTGGACAATCGCTGGCCCTCGCCTCCCGCGTGGTCGCGCGCGTGCTCGAGGGAGCCAGCTCGACAGAGGCATTGATCCAGACGCGTGGGCAACCCGCAAACTTGCGCGCTGCTGCTCATGATCTTTCGTTCAACGCGTTGCGTGCCTATGGCATGGTGGACTCGCTCGCAGATACTTTGCTGGATCGTCCCGCAACCGATCCTCTTCTTCGCGGGCTGATCTACGTCGCGCTGGCGGAGCTTGTTGCTCAATCCGAAGACCAGCCACGGGGTGTCCACGCGGTCGTACATCAGGCGGTAGAAGCAGCCACTCTGCTTGGCCTTTCGCGCGCCAAGGGACTCGTAAATGCCATCCTGCGGGCATTCCTTCGGGACCCCCTCGCCCTGATTGCAGATGCACGGTCAGGTGATGCGGGGCGATGGAACCACCCTAAGTGGTGGATCGAAAGATTGAAGCGCGCCTACCCCGATTCGTGGGAGACGATACTTACCGTGTCGAACGCGCATCCTCCGATGTGCCTCAGGTCAAATAGCCGGAAACAGTCCCCCGAGCAATACATGTCCCGGCTGGCTGATGCGGGACTAGCCGCGACGCAATTGAGCGGGCAGGCGATTCTTCTTGAAACGCCGTGTCGAGTGGAGGCCTTGCCTGGTTTTGCCGCGGG
>CANIEV010000002.1 GCA_947466535.1 Betaproteobacteria bacterium | reverse complement strand
TCCACCGGCATTCGTAATGTGTCCGAAATCGATCTTGATGCTCAGATTCGTTCCCTGCGCCAGCCTAAGCCCGACGCCCATGCTCGCGAGACCTTGCTGAAAGGTTTCGCCAACCAGCGGCCCCATCCGCTTAACCTGACCCCAGTCGTAGAAGAACACCGTCCGCGCACGAAGCCCGCTACTCCACGGAATCTTGCCCCCATAATCGGGCGTATAAAACTCTATCGTCCCTCGGTATCCGTTGTCGTTGGTGACCTCACGCTCCAGGAACCCTCGCACTGAATCCGCACCGCCGACTCCGAATTGCTCCCCCGAAATCAGCTTGTTACGCGTCATCTGACCGTTAAACGCGACACGCATCTGCCAGTCATTCTGAAATGCACGATTGTGATTAATTGCATAGCGAGTCAGAAAATATGCCGCAGGAGAGTCCAGTCGAGAGGCAGAGAACGCGTTTTGGCCTGCATCTTTCCGATATGGCAGGTTCTTGTATGCGCCGACGTTGAACGATGTCTCGCTTTCCGCCGTTCGGTATAGCCCGAGATAAGTGACGCTGACCGGTTGTACATTCACGTCGGGGACCAACGCCGCCCCCCCACCGATCGACGTGACACGATTCGTATAGGCACGCCAATCGTATCCAAACGACAAGCGTTGCTCGAGATCGCCCCACTTGCGCAGATTCAGGTTATACCGCGCACCGAAAATCGAACCACTGCCACTCACGTTGAACAAGTTCTGAATGACTCCGGAATTCACATTCGAATATCCAGCAGAGATATCGATCGAGTCCCCGCCAGCGTAAAGCGGGATTCGGTAAGACATACCGACGATATAGACCCTGTTGCTTGGTTTGGGAATAACACCGTTCGGCGCATCGGGATCATTCGGGCTAGTCACGTATTGGCCAGAAATGACATGATCACGACTCCAGAGATTCGCGTTCTGAAACCCGACCCCTATCCGATACAATCCGGTCTGCTGCGTTCCCGTGTTGTCCATCGTCAGGCTGTATTTCGTCGGACGCTCATCGGAAACCCTCACGACCGCATCTACCAACCCCTCTTCAGCCCCCCCCCTGAGCAGAACGGTGGTTTGTTTCGCAGGGCTCTCATTTGCGACACGAAGATTTTCCGCAACCTTGTGAATATTCGGTGGCTGTCCCGCAATAACTGATGGAAGGCTATTGCGAATATTGGGCTCATCAAAAAACTTGTTGCCCTCAACAACCACTTTTCCGATTCGGGCTTCAACAATCCGGAAATGAACCTCTCCCCGATTCAACTCCTGCTCCGGCAGAACCACCTGAACCGCGCTGAAGCCTTTTTCCGTATAGCTCTTCTCGAGCGCCTCCAATGCACGCTGAACATCAGAAAAGTCACGATTCGGACCTGAAAACTGCCTTACCGCGTTTTCAATTTCCTCGGCGCCAAGCAACGTCGCCCCCTCGACAACAAATCGCCGAATTTCAAAACGGGGATCCTGCGCAGCAGCTTGATTGGCGGACTGCGCCATCGATATCGAGCAGAACCCGATAAGAAGCAGGAAAGCTAACAGGCGCGGAAAGCTCACGCGAATCGGGAAAATGTTGATTTTTTTAGTTAATTGACGAGCAAATCAGCTTACAAAAGTAACAATTTTAAAACAATGACTTATGTGAAAACTTCGAGCCTAAGGAAAGGGAGGATTCTCTAGGCCACCGGATATAATTACGCTCTTGGCTCCTAATCCTTTCATTGTCAATCCTGGCCACATCCATGTCAAAACCCACGAAACATCTGAAACTGTTGATATTGGGCTCGGGCCCGGCGGGATACACCGCCGCAGTGTATGCCGCTCGAGCAAACCTGAACCCGGTTGTCATCGCTGGAATGGCTCCGGGCGGTCAGCTCATGACAACTACGGATGTCGACAACTGGCCCGCAGATGCCGAAGGAGTGCAGGGTCCGGCACTGATGGAGCGGTTTCAAAAGCATGCCGAGCGCTTCGAGACAACCCTGATCTACGACCACATCCACACAGCACACCTCAAAGCCCACCCCATCCAACTCGATGGCGACTCTGCGATCTATACATGTGATGCACTGATCATAGCCACTGGCGCTACGGCGCGTTATCTCGGACTTGACTCCGAGCAGCGATTCCTAGGCAAAGGCGTCTCCGCATGCGCAACCTGCGACGGCTTCTTCTACCGGGGCCAAGACGTCGCGGTGATCGGCGGTGGAAATACGGCTGTTGAAGAAGCGCTGTACCTGTCCAACATCGCAAGACACGTCACGTTGGTACATCGACGCGACTCGCTAAAAGCAGAAAAAATCCTCCAGAAGAAACTCTTCGATAAATCGAATGTAAGCATCGTCTGGAACCATGCACTGGACGAAGTCATGGGCGATGACCGGGGAGTATCCGGAATCTGTCTCAAGCCAATCGACGGAAGCAACACAAAATCTCTCGCAGTACAGGGCCTTTTCATAGCAATTGGCCACACCCCAAACACTGAAATCTTCAAAGGTCAGCTTGAAATGGCGGGCGGATATATCGTCACCCAATCAGGTCGCAGTGGCAATGCAACAGCAACCAGCGTTCCCGGGGTGTTCGCAGCGGGTGATGTCCAGGATCATATATATCGTCAGGCGGTAACAAGTGCCGGGTCGGGCTGCATGGCCGCGCTCGATGCCGAAAGATACCTAGACAAACTGGGCTGATATCTAAACGAATCTCGCTGTCGATGAAAAAACCTGGCGGCATCGACGAGGAATCTCTGGCCCTGTTTCTCAAGGCGACCTCGGGCACAATCCCGATACCCGCCTCTAACAGGGTCAACCACCCTCAAGTCCCGCCGCCGCCGTTACCGGTCCAGTCCCTACTGGACGAGCGCTATGCACTAACTGAAAGTATTGATGCGCCGATATCCGTGGACCACACTCTGGACGGCGGCGATGAACCCGTGTTCCTGCGTCACGGAATTCCCCGCAGCGTGCTGCGAAAGTTGCGGCGCGCGCATTGGGTCGCGCAGGACGCGCTGGACCTTCACGGACTCAATCGGGAACAGGCAAGAGTTGCACTCGCGGAATTTCTCAAGCGCAACCACCGACTTGGTCATCGGTGTGTACGGGTGATCCACGGAAAAGGCCTGGGATCTCCGGGGAAAGAGGCCGTATTGAAAGCCAAGGTCAAAACCTGGCTCGCTTTAAGAGACGATATCCTAGCCTACTGTCAGGCTCCTGAACGACTGGGAGGAAGTGGCGCCCTTCTCGTTCTTTTGAAGGGATAAGGCTCGTCCCGCACTTCGCGGAATTAGTCAGCAGCAAAAAAACTGACCGCAATGGTTCAAATCGCTGCTTCGTCCGTTTCACCCGTTCTAATCCGGACCACTTGCTCAACCGCCGTGACAAAAATCTTTCCGTCTCCGATCTTACCCGTGCGTGCCGCCTTAACGATCGCCTCAATCGCCGGCTCGACGAGTTTCTCGCTGACGACGACCTCAATCTTTACCTTCGGAAGAAAATCCACAACATACTCGGCGCCCCTATAGAGTTCAGTATGGCCCTTTTGGCGTCCAAAACCTTTTACCTCAGTAACCGTCAACCCGGTTACGCCCACCTCTGCGAGCGCCTCCCTCACCTCGTCCAGATTAAAAGGCTTCACCACGGCTTCGATTTTTTTCATGAATTTCTCCGATAAAACATACTTGCTGTTCAGTATAACAAAGTGCCGTCACGCAGGCCGCTGCACGAAAGAAAGGCATATCAGCACTGGCTTTGCACGATGCTTCATGCCCCCTCCACTGATTAGAACGGGCAACACTCTCGAAATTGAGACGACATCATATGAAAGATAAAACGATTGATACCCCCGCCGTGTCGAGGGTGATCGAGACTCTCAGCACAGTAGGATCCGCCGACTGGAATGCACTTGCGGGAGACAATCCGTTCGTACGCCATGAATTTCTCAGCGCGCTAGAAGCATCCGGATGCGTGAGTGAGCAGACGGGATGGGCACCGAGGCACATGACGCATTGGCGCAAAGAACAACTTGTTGCCGCGATGCCGCTCTATCTAAAATTTCATTCCTACGGAGAGTACGTCTTCGATTGGGCGTGGGCAGATGCCTATCAACGACATGGCTTTCCCTATTACCCGAAACTGCTTTCAGCCATTCCGTTTTCGCCGGTAACCGGACCACGGCTACTCGCGAAAGAGCCGTCATTAAGGACGCTCTTGCTCCAGTCCGCGCTTGACCTCGCAAACGAGGGTTCATCCCTGCACGTGCTCTTTCCCGAAGATAACGAAGTAGAAATGCTGGAGTCCGGCGGCATGATGATCCGTCGCGGCGTTCAGTTTCATTGGCGTAACATCGGCTACAAAACGTTTGACGAATTTCTTGGAACCCTGTCCCACGACAAGCGAAAAAAAATAAAACAGGAGCGTCGCAAGGTAAGTGAATCAGGCGTTCGGTGCATTCGAATTGCAGGGTCGGATATCCGACCGGACGACTGGCGCTTTTTCAACCGTTGCTACAGAAATACCTATCACGCACATCATTCGACCCCGTATCTGAATCTGGAGTTCTTTGAACGAATCGGTACGTCGATGCCCGAAAACCTGATGCTCGTCATCGCTGAACTGGACGGGGTCAGGATCGCGAGCACCCTGAACGTATTCAACGGAAACACTCTATACGGTCGATACTGGGGTGCCACTGAACATGTACCCAATCTGCATTTCGAGGCGTGCTATTACCAGGCGATCGAGTTTTGCATCGAGAAAGGCATAGCACTATTCGAGGGCGGCGCCCAAGGCGAGCACAAGCTGGCACGAGGCTTTTTGCCGGTACAGACCCGATCGTTCCACTGGCTGAAGCACGAAGGATTTGCAGACGCTGTAGAGCGCTTCCTCGCTCGCGAAGCGTCGGGAATCGACCGCTATGTGGACGAATTGAGCGACAGATCGCCGTTCAAGCAATCAACGTCTTGAACGCAAATATCGGTCGACTCCGTCAGCGATTTCCTTCTTGGCCTCTTCAGGCCCCACCCAACCGAAAACTCGCAACCACTTGCCGGGTCCAGGTCCTTGTAGTGCTCGAAGAAGTGCTTTATCTGGTCAAGCGTCGCTTGGGGGACTTCTCTGACAGTCGCAATTCCCCGGTAAAGCGAAGACAACTTGTCGATCGGTACCGCGAGAAGTTTTGTGTCATCCCCCGCTTCGTCTTCCATCTTCAGCATTCCGACTGGCCTGCACCGAACCACTACCCCGGTT
This sequence comes from Betaproteobacteria bacterium, assembly GCA_947466535.1. Lineage (GTDB taxonomy): Bacteria > Pseudomonadota > Gammaproteobacteria > Burkholderiales > SG8-39 > CAMBSA01. Next base: position 66,484 of record CANIEV010000002.1, on the reverse strand, counting down.
AGACAGGCACTGGCGAAAGCACGAGAACATCCACTGGGTCGCCATCCCCGGAAAGCGTTCCGGGGATATAACCGTAATTGCAGGGGTAGTGCATTGCCGTCGAAAGAAATCGGTCGACAAAAACTGCCCCGGTTTCATTGTCGAATTCGTACTTGATGGGATCCGCATTCATCGGAATTTCGATGATGACGTTGAAGTCATTCGGCAGATCGCTACCCGCGGTAACACGGTCAAGATTCATCGATTTAGCTCAATGACTCCAAACTGCAAGGAAGACCATCTGCGACCATTCGGACTGCCTTCAGCGAACGGCCTTCTTGAATGGCATTCCACCGAGCAGAGCCGCAACGGGCTGTGATGGCCTCTTCGCGGGTGCCTGGACCGTCTCGGACTTTTCCGTGGCGACCGCATCGCCCGGGCGATACGGTTGACTGAAGATGGGATCGGCCGGCGCCTTGGGCGGTGCCGATCTGGGCTCGCTACGCCGAGGCGGACGCTCGTCCCTGCCTCCTCCGCCCGCCAATGCGTCACGGCCACGACCGCGGTCGCCACCTCCTCGTCCGCCGCGCTCGTCTCGACGCTCAGGAGACGGCATCAGCGTACTCACATCGCCCGCACCCGCACCAAAACCGGCGACAATATCGCGCTCGATCTTGATTTTGATTGTCTTCTCGATCGCCTCGAGTCGCTCGTGCTCCTCCGGGCAAACCAGCGAAATCGCCTCGCCCGTCGCACCGGCGCGACCGGTGCGGCCTATCCGGTGTACATAGTCTTCCGGGGACGAGGGCAACTCAAAATTCACGACGCACGGCAATCCCTCGATATCAAGACCTCGGGCGGCTACGTCCGTGGCGACCAGAACACGAACCTTCCCGTCCTTGAACTCCGCAAGTGCGGCCGTCCGCTCAGCCTGCGTCTTGTCGCCGTGAATCGCTGCCGCATGGACTCCATCGCGGTTAAGTTGATACGCAAGCCGGTTCGCACCGAGACGCGTGGCACAGAAGACGAGCAACTGGCCTAATTCGCGGCTCTGCACTAGGTGCGTCAACAGTTCGCGTTTGCGCTCCCGTGCAACCGGGATTACGCAGTGTCGGATAAGTTCAGCAGCAGCATTTCGACGCGCCACCTGAATCTGTACCGGATCATGCAAAAACGCGTCAGCGAGCGTGCGGATTTCCGCCGAAAATGTCGCTGAAAAGAGCAAATTTTGCCGCTGCTTGGGAAGCAGAGACATGATACGTTTGACGTCGGGAATGAACCCCATGTCAAGCATGCGATCCGCCTCATCAAGCACGAAAGCATCCACCTGACCCAGGTTCAGCGTCTTCTGCTGTACGTGATCGAGAAGACGGCCTGGCGTTGCAACCAGAACTTCGACCCCTCGACGCAATGCCTGAGTCTGCGGGTCCATGTTCATCCCGCCGTACACGACCGTCACTCGAACGGGAAGGTATTTGGCGTACGTCCGGAAGCTTTCCTCAACCTGAACCGCGAGCTCGCGAGTTGGCGTCAGAACCAAAACCCGGACCGGATGGCGAGCTGGCGAGGCGCTCGTGTTCGCGTGCCGGGCGAGTCGGTGAAGCAGGGGCAGCGCAAACGCCGCTGTCTTCCCGGTACCCGTCTGGGCACCGCCCAGAACATCACGCCCCTCCATCACAAGAGGTATCGCTTGCGCCTGAATGGGCGTCGGCTCTGAATATCCCTGCTCCTCAACTGCCTTGAGAAGTTCGGGAAGTAATCCAAGTTCAGCGAAACTGGGCAAAGGCACGCTCCGATCTGCGACTCCGCAATCCTGCGCGGACCGGAAGACATTGAAACAACGCGGACAGCAGGATTTGCGGACTAATTTTCTGAATTATATCAGTTATTTCCACCAATCAGGCCTAGCGCCGATCCGTCTGCGAGGTCGGCATGAGACAATCGCGCCCCTTCGCGACTCACATAGAATCTTCCTACCAAGCGTTCATGATCTCACTTCGCGATGTCACCCTGGCACGCGGTGCCAAACGCCTCTTCGAAGGTGCCAGCCTCGCCTTTTTCCCTGGACAGCGCATCGGCGTCGTCGGTCCCAACGGAAGCGGAAAATCCTCGTTCTTCGCCATGCTGCTCGGCCAGCTTCATCCGGACCGGGGCGACCTGGACATTCCCGCTGCGTTTGCTGTCGAACATGTCGCACAGGAAACACCGGGTGTCGCTCAAGCGGCCATCGAATACGTGTTGGACGGCGACCTGGAACTCCGCCTTGCCGAGCGTGAAATGACGGAGGCAGAAGCAGCACACGGCGACGATGCAGACAGCACGGCCGCAGGGGAACGGATTGCACACGCTCACGAACGCTACACCGAACTTGGCGGTTGGGAGGCGCGGAGTCGTGCTGCGACACTCCTCGCCGGGCTCGGAGTGCAAAGCAGCGACCATGACCGCGCGGTCGCGGAATTGTCGGGCGGCATGCGCATGCGGCTCAACCTTGCGCGAGCGCTGATGCGGCGATCGGACGTGCTGCTTCTGGACGAGCCCACGAATCACCTGGATCTCGACGCCGTTTTCTGGCTGGAGGAATGGCTGGTCGGATACAAGGGAACACTTTTTCTCGTGTCTCACGACCGGGAGTTCCTCGACGCAACCGCCAACAACATTCTGCACTTCGATCACGGCAAGCTGCGCCTGTATCGGGGCACGTACACCCAATTCGAAATCCAGCTCTCCAGTGCACTCGAGCAGCAGCAATCGGTTCATGACGCGCAGACAAGGCGCGTGGCGGAATTGCAGCAATTCATTGACCGCTTTCGCGCAAAGGCAACCAAAGCACGTCAGGCACAGAGCCGCCTGAAAGCGCTTGAGCGCATGGAACTCATCGCGCCTGCACACGTCGACTCGCCTTTCCGGTTCCGGTTTCGCGAATTCCCCGGCAGCCCCGATCCGGTGCTCGCACTGGACAATATTTCGGTCGGGTACGGGAACACCCCGGTACTCACCGGCATAAAGCTTGAAATTCGCAATGGCGCACGCCTGGGGATTCTCGGTCGCAACGGGGCTGGCAAATCCACGCTCGTGAAGATGCTCGCGGGCATGCTGCCCGAGCTTTCCGGTACGCGCGTGGACGGCAGAAACCTGCGCATCGGCTATTTCGCGCAACATCAGGTGGACGCGATCGATTCCGAAGCCAGCCCTCTGCTGCAAATTCAACGGCGTGACCGCAATGCGAGGGAGCAGGTTCTGCGGGACTTCCTCGGCGGTTTTGGCTTTGTGGGCGATATGGCACTTGAACCAGCGCGTGATTTTTCGGGCGGTGAGCGCGCCCGCCTTGCACTCGCACTTCTTGTTTGGGACCGACCGAACCTGCTCCTGCTCGACGAGCCGACGAACCATCTCGATATCGATATGCGTGAAGCCCTTGCGGAAGCCTTGCAGGAATACGAGGGTGCCCTGATCCTCGTGTCCCACGACCGACACTTGCTTCGCACCTGCGCCGACGAACTGTGCCTCGTTCGAAACGGACAAGTGGAGGCGTTCGAGGGCGACCTGGACGATTACCGCGATACCCTGGCGAGGGACAAGTCAGGCAGGAACTCCACTAGCGGCGCCAGCAGGAAAGACGAGCGCAAGCGCGAAGCGGCCGAACGCCAGTCGCGCGCCAACGAGCGCAAGCCGCTTGGAAAAAAACTCGAGCGCCTCGAAGTCGAACTGAAGAAGCTCCACGACGCCCAAAAAATCATCGCATCGAAATTGGCCGACGACGCGTTCTACAGCGGTGCCCCGGCCAGCGAAGTCGCGCTGGCTCTCAAAGAGCAGACCCGACTCGCGCGCGAGGTAGAGCGATGCGAATCCGAATGGCTTGAGCTGACCGAAGCCCTGGAAAAACTGGACTCGGATGCCCGGATCAATTGAGCGTTCGGGATGCTGCCCCGGGTACTGCATCCGGCAACAGCGCCTGCGGAAATTCAAGCCGGATATCCCATTCCGCACCACTCACCGACGACTGCAGCAGCTTGCACACGGAATGCAGAAGCTTGTCATCGAGGTTCAGGTTGAGGCCCTGCCCTGCGCTGGGCTGCAGGGAAAGCAGATAGGTACCGTCCTTGTTGAGGGCAGTTTGAATTTTTGACACCAGCACGGGCTCCGATCCGAGAGGGCGAGCTCGGGCGAACTGATCCTCATAAGGCGTAGAGAAGTCGGAGTTACCGACCGCCTTTTCGTGTTCGAACCCGAGCAAAGCTGCACGCGCATCGGGAGATGCCTGCGTCACAACCCGCGCACTCGATTCCGCAAGCTTGAGAAGTGCGGGCCACAGCAGCTTGACGCACCGTCGGGTAAGCCAAAGGAACATCTCCTGCCCGTCGTTGGTCGACAGGCGCATGAGAATCCGGTCGTGTTCCGGGCGATACTCAAGCTTGATCTGGTGAAGGCGCATTATCGATATCCTGAAGCGTCGAGTTTAGCGCGTCGCATGCTGATCGAGGGCCCAGGCGACATGTTCGCGGACCATCGGCGAGGGGTGATCCGCACGTGCGCCGAGCGCATCGAGGACATCCTCACTTGTAGGCGCGTTGCCGAGCCCAACGGCAATATTCCGCAGCCAGCGTTCATGACCGATACGCCGGATCGCGGACCCGGCAAGGCGGGCATCGAACTCCTGTTCAGTCCAGGAGAAAAGCTCCACCAGACGCGCGCAGTCCAGTCCGTTGCGAACCTCGAAGTCTTTCTCCTGCGTCACCTGCGCAAAGCTGTTCCACGGACAGAAAATCTGGCAATCGTCGCATCCATAGACACGATTGCCGATCAATCCACGCAATTCGACCGGTATGGCTCCCTTGAGTTCTATCGTCAGGTAGGAAATGCAACGGCGTGCATCCAGCAGATAAGGCGCGAGAATCGCCTTCGTCGGACAAACGTCGATGCATTTGCTGCACGACCCGCAGTGCTCCGACGCCGCTGTGTCTACCGGCAGCGGCAGATCGGTGTAGATCTCGCCCAGAAAAAAATAGGAGCCCGCATCCCTCGAAAGCAACAAGGTGTGCTTGCCGCGCCATCCCAATCCGGCCTTGCGCGCGAGTTCCACCTCCATCACCGGCGCGGAATCGCTGAACACGCGGTATCCGAAATCACCGATTGCGTTTCCGATTCGGCCAACAAGGTTCGCAAGCCTCGAGCGCATCACCTTGTGATAGTCGCGCCCCAGCGCATAGCGCGCGACGTATCCGGTCTGCCCGTCTGCCAAAACCGCCGACGCATCGGCAGAAGCTGGAAAATAATTCATCCGTGCGGCAATGACCCGGATGGTGCCGGGAACAAGTTCTCCGGGCCGCGAGCGTGCGGTCCCGTGGCGTTTCATATAATCCATCTCGCCGTGCAGCCCTCGTCGCAACCAATCGACGAAGCCGGGCTCGACAGCCGACAGGTCGACGTCTGAGACGCCGATCGCCTGGAAACCCAGTTCTGCTCCCCAGTTCTTGATGTTTGAAGCGAGTGACGAGAGGTCATTGGACGCATGCATAAGCAGGATGATACCGAGGCGGCCCCGCATGACACGCTGGCGATTTCACTCGCGGATGAGGCGGCGACGATTGCACTTGCCTCAGCCCTCGCACGCCGATTGAGCCCCGGCTTCCTGCTTTACCTGACCGGAGAACTCGGCAGCGGAAAGACCACGCTGGTCAGGGGACTCCTGCGGGCGCTCGGATATGCCGGTCGGGTGAAAAGCCCGACCTACACACTGGTTGAACTTTATACAGTTTCTAGGTTAGACTTGTACCACTTTGATTTTTATCGGTTTCGGGATCCGAAGGAATGGGATGAAGCCGGATTCAGGGAACACTTCGATGGTGACGGAGTCTGTATCGTGGAATGGCCTGACAAGGCCATCGGCCTCCTGCCCCCGCCTGATCTGGAAATCTCTCTTCAAACCGATGCAAGCGGCCGGCTTGCGACACTCACAGCACGTACTCAGGCAGGTATCGATTGCGTATCGGACCTGAAATCGCCCGACGCTTGTTCCTGAGCGGCCACCTGCTGCTGCGTCTGGTGCTGTTTGGTTTTGTCGCCCTGATTCTTTCGCAACTTGTCGTCGCCACGGTCCGCGCGCAGGAAACCGAACGCGCGGTGAATCGCGCAGGCGAGCCGGTACGGGCCGTCCGCATCTGGCCCGCCCAGGACTACACCCGCGTCACGCTGGAATCGAAGTCCGCCATTTCGCACACCCTTCTCACGATCAAGAACCCGGACCGGCTGGTGCTTGACCTCGATGACGTCGACTACCAAAGCCTCGCGAAGGAAATCTCCGGAAAAATCGGCGCCGAAGACCCGTACATCGCAGCACTGCGCGCCGGACGTTTCAAGCCAGGTGTGGTTCGCTTGGTGTTTGATCTCAAAAGCGAAGCACGACCGCAGATCTTCACCTTGAAACCGGTGGGTGAATACGGCCATAGGCTCGTGCTGGATATCTATCCCGCCAAACCCGCGGATCCGCTTATGGCCCTTCTATACAAAGGAGACACCCGCGACACACCGCCTGCAGAACCCGCAAAAGACGCGCCGTCCACTCCGGCGTCCTTGCCGCTCCGCATGGAACCGGAAGTGCACACCGAAATTCGTACCGGCAGCGCAGCGTTGCCGGCGGATCCCAAGCCGGATACGCGTGCGGAAAAACCGGTGCAACGGCCCCCCGACGCCACGAAGCCCGCCGCGGTGCAACGCCTGATCACCGTCGCGATCGATGCCGGACACGGCGGAGAAGACCCCGGAGCAAAAGGCCGGCGCGGCACACAGGAAAAACATGTGACGCTGATGATTGCGCGCCGCCTGAAGGCGCTCATCGACGCAGAACCCGGCATGCGCGGAGTCCTCACCCGCGACGGCGACTTCTTCGTCCCGCTGGTGACCCGTGTCGAGAAAGCACGACGCGTTAAGGCGGACCTGTTCGTGTCCATTCACGCGGATGCGTTCATCAAGCCCCATGCACGCGGATCGTCCGTGTTCGCACTTTCGGAACGCGGTGCGACGAGTGCCGCCGCCCGCTGGCTCGCAAAGAAGGAAAACGAGGCTGACCTGATCGGCGGCGTCAATCTTGATGTCAAGGACAAGCACCTCGCTCAGACACTGCTGGATCTGTCCCAGACCGCGACCATCCAGGACAGCATCAAACTCGCGCGCGCGGTGCTGGGCGAGATCGGCACTATCAACACCCTGCACAAGGACAACGTCGAGCAGGCGGGGTTTGCAGTTCTCAAGGCACCGGATATTCCCTCGATCCTTGTGGAGACCGCGTTCATCAGCAACCCGGAAGAAGAGTCGAAACTGACCGACGAGTCCTACCAGGACAAACTCGCACAGGCCGTGCTTCGCGGCATCCGCCGCCACTTCACCCGGAACCCGGCGACCTCAAAGCCGGTGGTCGCGACAGCGACGCCGGCCACGCTCCCGCAGCGCCCGGTACTCGCCGCCAATCCCTGATCGTGAATTCTGTGGCTAGCGAGCGCGCAGCTTGTGCTTGATCGCCTCGACCACAACCGGCAGGAGCGACACAAAAATGATCCCGACGATGATGGCAGACAGGTTCTGCTTCACGAACGGGAGGTTGCCTAGGTAGTATCCCGCCCCGACCAGTGACACGACCCACAACACCGCCCCGGTCACACTGAAGGACAGGAACCTCGGGTAATGCATTCGGCCGATACCGGCCACGAAGGGCGCGAATGTGCGCACCAGCGGCAGGTAGCGGGCGATGACCAACGTCTTCCCTCCATGCAGCTCATAGAACCCGCGCGTATGGTCAAGCGCTCGCCGATTGAAGAATTTTGACTGCTCCCACCTGAATACGCGCGGACCGAAGAACCGGCCCGCAAAATAATTGCAGTGATCACCAAGCAGGGCCGCAACGATCAGCGTGGCGGCGAGCAAACGCACATCCATCCCGGCCGCCGCCCAAAGGGCGCCTGACACGAACAGCAGCGAATCGCCGGGAAGAAACGGGGTAACCACCAACCCGGTTTCGCAAAATATGATCACAAACAGCAAGACATAAATCCATGTTCCGTACTCCGCGAGAAGGGCTGCCAGATGCCGATCCAGGTGCAGTACGATGTCCCAGAATGCAAGCAAGATATCCATGCGGCGATTCTAACCTGCGTCGCCCTATAATCCTGTCGCCACGACCCGGTGGGGTCTTGCTCCGCTCCGCCCCGTCCCGCTCCAAAACATGACAGCCATTCGCCGCCTGCCGGACACACTCATCAGCCAGATCGCCGCAGGCGAGGTGGTCGAGCGCCCCGCGTCGGTGCTGAAAGAACTGCTCGAGAACGCACTCGACGCGGGTTCGACGCGCCTCGACGTGACGCTCGCCGAAGGCGGCGTGCGCGAAATCCGCGTCACCGATGACGGCGGGGGAATTTCCCGCGAGGACCTGCCTCTTGCCTTCGAGCGACATGCCACCAGCAAGATCGCCAGCCTTCACGATCTCGAGAACGTGAACTCCCTCGGGTTTCGCGGTGAGGCGCTCGCGAGTATTGCATCAGTTGCGCGGGTGGAAATTGCCAGTCGTATCAATGGCCCCGATATACAGTCGGCACACGGCTTCCGGCAACGCGCCGAAGGCAGCGTAGTCGGTGCTGTCGAACCGGCCGCGGTGCCGGCCGGAACAACCGTGACCGTGCGCGACCTTTACTTCAATACGCCGGCACGACGCAAGTTCCTGCGCACCGATGCCACGGAGTTCGCGCATTGCGACGACGTCTTTCGTCGGATCGTGCTGGCCCGGCCCGATGTCGCCGCGACTCTACGCCACAATGATCGCGTGTCGCTGCACCTCACCGCCTCGGATCTGCGCCGCCGCGTCTCGGCGCTTCTTGGCGATTCCTTCGCGGCAGGTGCGAGGATCGTCGACGAGGCCGCCGGCACAATCCGGCTGCGCGGGTTCGCCGGTTCGCCCGCAGATGCCCGCTCGGGACGCGACGCCCAGTACGCCTACGTCAACGGCCGATTCGTGCGGGACAAGGTGATCGCGCATGCGATTCGCGAAGCCTATCGCGACCTGCTGCACGGCGACCGGCACCCGTCCTATGTACTTTTCCTCGAGGTGGACCCGTCCAGCGTGGACGTGAATGTTCACCCGGCGAAGACGGAAATCCGCTTTCGCGACTCGCGATCGATACACCAGTTCGTGTACCACGCACTTCAGCGGGCGCTGTCCCTGAATGCCGCCGAAGCGCCGGTTGCCTACGCATCGCCGACGGCCGCGCCCCAACGCGCACAAACCGCGTTCCAGTCCTCGTTTCCGATGACGGGCGAAAACGCGATGGAATCGCGCCCCGCCTATGCATTCGGCAGCGGCAATGCATCGGCGTTCCCCACCGCCTTCTCCGGTGCGCCTCGATTGAACCTTCCCGGCTTCGCATCCGGTTCGGCCGGCGAGTCTGCGGCGCAGCCCGGAACAGCGTCGTTCACATCCAGTCCTGGCGCAAGCCGACTCAGCCCCCCGCTGGGTTACGCCCTCGCGCAACTGCACGGCGTCTACGTGCTCGCACAAAATGCCGCAGGCCTGGTGCTGGTCGACATGCACGCCGCGCACGAACGCATCCTCTACGAGAAGCTCAAACTCGCGCTGGACGGCGAGACGATCGCCACCCAGCGACTGCTCATCCCGGTCACGCTTTCTATCGACGCACTCGATGTCACCACAGCGGATGAACAGAAGGATGTGCTCGCGCGTCTCGGTTTCGATGTTTCACCGTTGTCACCGACCACGCTCGCGGTCCGTGCGGTGCCGGTGATGGTCGCGGGCGGTGACCTTCCTGTGCTCGTTCGCGCACTGCTGGCGGACTTGCGCGAATTTGGCGCAAGCCGCGTTCTCACCGAGCGCCGGGACGACTTGCTGTCCACGCTTGCCTGCCACGGCGCGGTCCGTGCCAATCGCATGCTGACTGTTCCCGAGATGAATGCCCTTCTTCGCGAAATGGAAGAAACCGAGCGCGCTGGCCAGTGCAATCACGGACGCCCGACCTGGTACCAGATGGCGCTCTCCGACCTCGACAAGCTGTTCCTTCGCGGCCAGTAGGTGGCAGAAACGAGGGTTTCGTCCTGGTTTATTGCACCAGAATTGATCATTAATCGCCTTCTTTTAGGCACCGGTGTTGGAGTTTCAAGAAAAATGTTTGACTTTCAGAAGTGATTTCCGGCGCAATACGCCCGCGCGTGATCGCGCTCCTCGGGCCGACCGCGAGCGGGAAAAGCGCGCTTGCCGCCGCACTCGCGAAGCGCTTTCCGGTCGAGATCGTCAGCGTCGATTCGGCACAGATCTACCGCGGTATGAACATCGGCACGGCAAAGCCCGACGCCAACGAACGCGCCGCGATCCCGCACCACCTGCTCGACCTGCTTGATCCCGACGAATCCTATTCAGCGGCTCGATTCTGCACGGATGCCGGCGCCGCGATGGCGGACATCCTCGGGCGCGACAGGACGCCGCTTCTCGTCGGCGGCACGATGCTCTATCTGAAGGCGCTTCGCGAAGGCCTTTCGGATCTGCCCCCCGCGGACGCATCCGTACGCGCTGAGATCGAGGCGCGCGCTGCGGTCGAGGGATGGCCCGCCCTGCATCGTGAGCTCGCCACTGTCGACCCCGAGACGGCTATGCGCCTGCCCCCGAACGATTCGCAACGTATCGGCCGTGCGCTGGAAATATTCAAACAGACCGGCACCCCCATGTCGAGCCAGCTCGGCCACCGGAGGGAACCACCTCCGTGGGACATGCTCCAGATTGCCCTGTTGCCGGCGGAACGATCGCGCCTGCACGAAAACATCGCCCGGCGATTCGATGCGATGCTTGCGGCAGGATTCGTCGAGGAGCTCGTCGGATTGCGCAATCGCTTCAAGCTCACCGAGACGATGTCCTCGATGCGCTGCGTTGGTTACCGGCAGGTCTGGGAAATGCTCGAAGGCAGGCTGCCTAAATCGGAGCTGCGCGACCGGGGAATTTTCGCGACGCGCCAGCTTGCCAAAAGACAGCTCACCTGGCTTCGCGGCTGGCCCGATATCCATGCGGTGGACAGCCTTGCCGATGACGCGCTGGAGCGCGTGGTGAACCTGGTGACCGAGCACGCCTTCCATGGCTGAACCCACGCTACGCGACCGCATCGGCCCGGGGCTCGACCTCCTGTCGATCGGAATCAATCCGTCCGTGTACTCGGTCGAAAAGGGATTCAACTTCGCACGCCCGGGAAACCGCTTCTGGCCGGCGGCAAATACCTCCGGACTGCTGATCGAACCGGTCGAACCGGGGCCGGCGGCGATGCGAATTCTGTTCAAACGCGATCGAATCGGTTTTACGGATATCGTAAAGCGCCCCACGCACACAGCGATCGAACTCAACGAAGCCGACTACCGGCGGGGGGCGAGAGCGCTTCTGCGCAAGATTGAGCGCCACGAACCCCTGATCGCCTGGTTCCAGGGCACAAGCGCGTACGCGAAATTTCTTGAGTACGCGCTGGAATCCCGGCGCAAGGTGGCCGCAGGCGAGCAGGCAGAGCGGATCGGCAGGACGTGCATATTCGTCACGCCCAACCCGAGCGGCGCCAATCCGGCGGCCAACCCCAAGGCACTGCTCGAGCACTTTCGTGCCTTGGTCGAATTCAGGAAGACGCTTCGCCGCGTGCGCTGAAGCGCGCCGTCAGGGCATTCTCTCAGGGTCCGCTCCGCTGCACCATCGTAGGGAAGCACCCCCAAAAAGCAAAGGGCGGCCGAAGCCGCCCTTGTCCGTTCCTGCTTTGTTTCTTACAGCAGCGGGACGATCATCAGCGCAACGATGTTGATGATCTTGATCAGCGGGTTCACCGCCGGTCCCGCCGTATCCTTGTAGGGATCACCGACCGTGTCACCCGTGACCGCGGCCTTGTGGGCATCGGAACCCTTGCCGCCATGGTGACCGTCTTCAATGTACTTCTTCGCGTTATCCCATGCGCCACCACCGGTGGTCATGGAGATCGCGACGAACAGACCGGTCACGATCGACCCCATCAACACGCCGCCGAGGGCCTGCGGGCCGAGCAGCACGCCCACAAGAATCGGCACCAGCACCGGAAGAATCGACGGAACGATCATTTCCTTGATCGCGGCCTTGGTGAGCATGTCCACCGCAACGCCGTATTCCGGTTTGCTCGTGCCCGCCATAATCCCGGGAATTTCCTTGAACTGTCGGCGGACTTCGATCACGACCGCCGAAGCCGCCCTGCCCACCGCTTCCATCGCCATCGCGCCGAAAAGGTAGGGAATCAGGCCCCCGATGAACAGGCCGACGATCACCCGGTGATCCGACAGGTCAAACAGAATCGACTTGCCCGCCGCTTCAAGCGCGTGCGTGTAATCGGCGAACAACACCAGGGCAGCCAGACCGGCCGAACCGATGGCGTAACCCTTGGTCACCGCCTTGGTGGTGTTGCCCACCGCATCCAGCGGATCGGTGATCGCACGAACCGAAGCAGGCAGATCCGACATTTCGGCGATGCCACCGGCGTTGTCGGTGATCGGGCCGTAGGCGTCGAGGGCGACGATAATGCCCGCCATGGATAGCATCGAGGTCGCGGCAATCGCGATGCCGTAGAGGCCGGCAAGCTTGTAAGCAAGCAGAATCGCGGCACAGACCGACAGTACCGGCCAGGCAGTTGACTTCATCGAAACACCCAGGCCTGCGATCATGTTAGTGGCGTGCCCGGTGGTCGACGCCCGGGCAACGTGGCGAACCGGCGCGTATTCGGTTGCGGTGTAGTACTCGGTGATCACCACCATGAGCGCGGTGAGAACGAGACCAATCCAGGCCGCACCGATGAGGTGCCAGACAGTGATCATGACCTTGCCGCCACCGATATCGAACGGGGTGGTCTTGACCACATCGCCCATGATCCACATGGTGATCGGTATGAACGCGATCCCGGCGAGGACGCCTGCCACGATGAGCCCGCGATACAGCGCGCTCATGATCTTCTTGCCGGGTTGCACCTTGACCATTGCACAGCCGATGATCGACGCGATGATCGAAAAGCCGCCCATCACGAGGGGATAGATGACCGCCGCGTCGCTGGTGGTCTTGACCATCAGTGCGCCGAGCACCATCGTGGCGACGATGGTCACCGCGTACGTTTCGAACAGGTCAGCCGCCATGCCAGCGCAGTCGCCAACATTGTCACCCACGTTGTCCGCGATAACCGCGGGGTTGCGCGGATCGTCCTCGGGGATGCCCGCTTCGACCTTGCCGACAAGGTCGGCACCGACGTCCGCGCCCTTGGTGAAGATGCCTCCACCCAGACGCGCGAATATCGAGATCAGCGAACCGCCAAAAGCCAGACCCACCAGGGGATGGATGACTTCCGAAAGGGACGCACCGGCCTTGCCGGTGGCAACCAGGATGGCATAGAAGCCTGTCACGCCCAGGAGGCCAAGGCCGACCACCAGCATCCCGGTGATCGCGCCACCACGGAACGCAACCGTGAGCGCCTCGTTAAGGCCGCTGCGCGCTGCCTCCGCGGTGCGCACGTTGGCGCGGACCGAGACGTTCATCCCGATGTAGCCGGTCAGTCCGGATAGCACCGCACCGAGTGCGAAGCCCGCAGCCGTTGCGAGATCAAGCGCGATCGCGATCACGAACAGCAGTATGACGCCGACGATGCCGATGGTGACGTACTGTCGGTTCAGGTACGCCTGCGCACCGGCCTGAATGGCTGCGGCTATTTCCTGCATCCGCGCATTTCCGGTGGGCTGACGCAGGATCCAGGTGGTCGACGTCCACCCATAGAGGATGGCGATGACCGCGCATACCAGGGCGAACCACAAAGGTGTAGACATGATTGGCAAACCTCCGCTGAAAGTCTTTTTTCCGGACCTCCGAGGTGGCCCGGTCTTGTTGGAACAGCCGGCGATTATACCGGCGTAGGACAGGAAAAAGCCAATTCCGGCAGCATCTTGCGATGCAGCCGGCCGTCACCGGGCGTCTGATTTACCTCAGGGCTTCAAAAGCCTTCTGCTTGATGCTGTCCACCGGACCGGTTCCCTCGATACTCCGATACTTCGGTGCCTTCGGATCGCCGGCAGCTGCCCACTTGGAGTAGTACGCCACCAGAGGGCGGGTCTGGTCGTGATAGACCTCGAGCCGCCGCTTCACGGTCTCTTCCTTGTCGTCGTCACGCTGTATCAATGGTTCGCCGGTCGGGTCGTCGCGTCCCTCCGCTTTCGGCGGATTGAACTTGACGTGATACGAGCGCCCGGAGGCCATGTGCACGCGCCGGCCGCTCATGCGCGAAACGATCTCCTCGTCGGGGACATCGATCTCCAGCACGAAATCCAGCGCGACGCCAGAGGCCTTCATCGCATCGGCCTGGGGGATCGTCCGCGGGAAGCCGTCGAACAGGTAGCCGTTCGCGCAATCCGGCTCCTTCAAGCGCTCCTTGACGAGCCCGATGATGATGTCGTCCGAAACTAGCTGGCCCGAATCCATCACCTTTTTCGCAGCAATACCCAAGGGCGTACCCGCTTTCACTGCAGCGCGAAGCATATCCCCGGTGGATATTTGCGGGATCGCAAAGTGTTCCTTGATATATCCGGCCTGAGTGCCCTTGCCGGCGCCCGGCGGGCCAAGCAGTATGAGTTTCATATTATTGGGATCTCCCCTCTCCTTCGAGTGCTCGTGATGAGCACGGTTCGAACTTACCGTTTCGCCGGAGTGCGGTCAAACCGGGCACGTGCGCGCTCCAGGTCTTCCTGCGTATCGATGCCCGCAAGCGGCGCGTCGAGGCGCACTGAAACCGCGATCGAATAGCCGTGCCAGAGAGCACGCAACTGCTCAAGCGCCTCAACCTGCTCGAGCGGAGACGGAGCCAGTCGCGTGTAATTGCGAAGGAATGCGGCGCGGTACGCGTACACGCCTATATGACGATATGCAGGCAATCCGGCAGGCAAGGTCGCAGGGCGGCCAGCCGCAAAGGCATCCCGCGACCAGGGAATAGGCGCGCGACTGAAGTAGCGCGCATAGCCCTGTTCGTCGAGCACGACCTTGACCACGTTCGGATTGAAAAACTCCTCGGGATCGGAAATCGGGTTACAGGCTGTCGCGATCGCCGCCTCCGGGGTCGCGTCGAGCAGGAGAGCGAGCGCACGAACCATCCCGGGTTCGACAAACGGCTCATCACCCTGCACGTTCACCAGAATCGCGTCCGCATCGAGCCCCAGATGCTCGACAACCTCGGCAAGCCTGTCGGTGCCGCTTGCATGGTCCCTGCGGGTCATGACGACATCGAATCCCGCACTGCGAACTACGGTCTCGATTCGCACGTCGTCGGTGGCGACGATTACCGCGTCTGCCCCGCTTTCCCTGGCGCGCTCCGCCACACGCACCACCATCGGCTTGCCTCCGAGATCGGCAAGGGGCTTTCCCGGAAGACGTGATGATGCATAGCGGGCCGGAATGACGACAGAGAAACCGGAAGAAGCCAAAGCCGGGGGACCTATTCGATTTCTTCGAGCGGGTCGAGCCTGCGCGCCTCGCTCTCGAGCATTACCGGAATTCCGTCGGCAATCTGAAAGGCGAGCCTGTCCGGCTTGCAGACGAGTTCCTTCTCTGCCTTGCGGAGGACCAGCGGTCCTTTGCAGATCGGGCACACGAGTATGTCAAGAAGTCTGGCGTCCATTGAGGCACTCACGCAGTTGGCTTGTCAGACGTTGAAGGAACGCCGGATCGAGACGTGCATCGACGCGCAGATACACCAAATTGTCGCGGCCGAAACGCCGGCATTTTACCGCATCCTTCTCGGTCATCAGTATCCAATCGGCGCCCTCGAACTGAAGATCCTCCGCGCGATACGCGTGATGATCCGGAAACCGGTGCTCGACAAAACTGAGTCCCAAGGATTGCAGACTACGGAAAAAGCGGTCGGGCGACCCGATGCCGGCGAAGGCATGCACGCTGCCGGTGAGCAGGCCGTCACCGACCGGATCGCGAGGGGAATCGACCCAAAAAAAACCCGCCGGAACGATGTCCATGCGTGAGGTTCCCGTCCTCGTCACTCCATTTGCAACTCTGTAGTCAACCCGTCGGGAAACGGGCTCCCGCAAGGGCCCCGCAGGCAGCAGGAATCCATTGCCCGAACCGCGCGAATCCTCAACGGCGATTTCAATATCCCTCGCGAGCGCGTAGTGCTGGAGTCCGTCATCGCAGAGGATCACGTCCACCTCAGGGTGCTGTGCCAGGAGTGCGCCGCCTGCGGCAAATCGCTTGCGACCAATGAATACAGGACATTCGCAACGCGCGGCCAGGAGCAGCGACTCATCTCCGACTTCAGACGGCGAATCCCCAGGGTGTACCTCCCGGGGTCCGGGGTCACTACCGGGGTAGCCACGCGACACGATGCCGGGACGATAGCCTGCTACGAGCAGTGCCCGCGCGAGCGCGATCACGAGAGGCGTCTTCCCGGTTCCGCCAACAGTCAGGTTACCAACGACCACCACCGGGACATCAAGGCGCCCGGTACGCAGCAAGCGTCGCGCATAGAGGAAACGACGAAAGCCCGAGAGTGCGCGGTAAATCTGGCTCACCGGCCACAGGAACAGGGCGCCCGCCCCTCTCCGGCTCCAGTGTCGCAGAGGAAAATCCGGAGTGCTCGTCGAAGTCATGCTGATGGCACCGCGATGCGGTGCGGCGATCTATTTTGCCGCCTGTTCGACCGCAAACGCAATCTGCCCGTAGCCCGCCTGGCGCGCAGCGTCCATGACTCTCACTACTGACTGATGAGTCACACCGCTGTCGGCGTTGATCACGATCACCGGCTCTTTGAGTTCCGCTCCAGCGCGGCGCAACTCCTGCGCGAACGAGGACACATCGCGAAATGCAACCGGACGCCTGTTGACCAGGTACTGTCCGTTCGCCGCCATGACAACACTGATCTCGTTCGGGCGGTCGAGTTGCTTTTCCGCATCCGCACTCGGCAGGTTGATCTGGAGTTCGGCAAACCTCGAGTACGTCGTGGTCAGCATAAGGAAAATAATGATTACGAGCAGGACATCGATCAGGGGGATCAGGTTGATTTCCGGATCCTCCCTGTTGTGGCTGCTGCGAAAATTCATTGCGCCTGCCGCCCTTTGCCTTCGCCATCCTGACCGGTAGGCGGTACTAAATCAAAGCGCTCTCCATGAACCACGTCAACGAGTTTGGACGCCTGCTGCTCCATCTCGAAGACGAGCGACTCCACCTTGCCGCGAAAGTGGCGGAAGAAAATCATTGACGGAACGGCGATGACCAGGCCGAAACCGGTGTTATAGAGCGCGACCGAAATGCCGTGGGCAAGCTGCTGCGGATTCGTTCCGCTTGGCGAATTCGATCCGAATATCTCGATCATTCCAACGACCGTGCCGAAAAGCCCCATGAGAGGTGAAATCGACGCGATCGTACCCAGCGTTGTGAGAAAGCGCTCGAGTTCATGCGTTACCGCCCGCCCTTGCTCTTCTATCGCCTCTTTCATCACGTAACGCGAACTCTTCACGTTCCTGAGGCCCGCCGCCAGAACCCGGCCGAGAGGAGAATCCCCCTCAAGCTTGGTCACGAGTTCTTCGGTTACCCCCTGCTTGCGATAAGCGCCAACGGCCTTGTCCAGAAGTCCGCGCGGGTTGATTCTCTGCTTACGCAGGATCACCAAGCGCTCGATGATGAGCGCAACCGCGACGATTGATGCAATTAGCAATGGCCAAATGGGCCAACCCGCTGCCTGAATGATTGCGAACAACTCT
The DNA here is from genome assembly GCA_947466535.1 of Betaproteobacteria bacterium. Lineage (GTDB taxonomy): Bacteria > Pseudomonadota > Gammaproteobacteria > Burkholderiales > SG8-39 > CAMBSA01. The sequence goes on along the minus strand of CANIEV010000002.1, from coordinate 48,727 downwards.
GGGACTCCTGCCGAGTAAAGAAAAATGCGCCCGCCACTTTAGCCTGCGAGCGTCAGTTCGGCAAGGAACCCCGGGGCCGCTCCCGGATTTCCTCGCTGTCCACAAGGGGTTACGGAGCGGCACTTCCAATTGCCGCACAGCCGACGATCCGACGCGCGGTCTTTCCGCCTGATTTCTCTTGACGTCCGTCATCGATTTCTGAGTTATGAGTCGCAGACATGCTTATCCACAGAACCTGTGGATAAGTATGTGCATAGCCTGTAGAGATTTCTCATAAATCGCGTGTTTTCAAGGGGATTTCTTTGTTTGACTCTTTTTTGAACGAACTTATTATCATTAATAATCATGTACTTAGGAAGTACTTCCCAGTGACGGAACGTCAAGCGCACCGGATCGCCGAAACGCGTCGTCCCAGTGTGGGTAGGTTAGAATCAACCGATGCCTACAGATCCAGATTTGGCGCGGGTTACCGGCGGAATGCCAACGGAAATTCTCAGCGTTTCGCAGCTCAATCGGAGTGTTCGAGACCTGCTCGAGCACCGATACCCGCTGCTTTGGGTCAGGGGGGAAATTTCAAACTTCATGGTCGCGAAATCCGGACACGCGTACTTCTCGCTCAAGGACTCGCAATCGCAGATCCGTTGCGCGATGTTTCGCAACCGTTTCCAGTACGTCGAATGGCGTCCGGCCGACGGAATGCAAGTCGAAGTCCAGGGCTTGGTCACCCTTTACGAAGCACGCGGTGATTACCAGCTGGTCGTCGAAGCAGCGCGACGTGCAGGCATTGGGGCGCTTTACGAGGCGTTTCTTCGATTGAAGGATAAGTTGTCCCGAGAGGGGCTGTTTGAGGAAGACCTCAAGCGCCCGCTGCCCACGTCTCCGCAGCGCATCGGCGTAGTCACTTCTCTCAAGGCCGCCGCATTGCGTGATGTACTCACCACACTTTCGCGCAGGAATCCCGCGATAGGTGTGGTGATTTACCCGACGACAGTTCAGGGTGAGTCGGCAGCTCGCGAAATTACCGCGGCGATCAACAACGCCGGGATGAGGGCGGAGTGCGACGTTTTGTTGCTCTGCCGAGGCGGCGGCAGCATCGAAGACCTTTGGTCATTCAACGACGAGTCGGTCGCAAGGGCGATACGGAATTGTCCGATTCCGGTCGTCACCGGGATCGGACATGAAACCGATTTCACGATTGCGGATTTCGCCGCGGATAAACGAGCGCCGACGCCAACCGCCGCCGCTGAGCTCGTGAGCCCCTCTCGCGCCGAACTGCTGGCGCATGTGAGCACGCTCACCGGTCGGATCCGACAGCGGACTCGACGCACGCTGGAAATCAAGGAGCAGTTCCTCGACAGCGTCCTGCGCCGATTGGTACATCCCGCCCGCAGACTGGATGAACGGCGCCAGGCCGTCGATGGCCTGGCAACCCGTCTGTCCCGCGCCACCGCCTCAATGTTCGGTGATCGTGTCTGGAAGCTACGGGAACTGCAGCACCGGACCCGGCTTCAGGCGCCGGACCTCGACCGCCTTGCGCAACTCGCTGCAAGCCTTCGAGCCCGCCTTGTCAACCGCTGGTCGATTGCCGCAAGGCAACGCACGGACTACCTCGCCTCGCTCGAAACCAATCTGGCACATCTGAACCCTCAACGGGTCCTTGAGCGCGGCTTCAGCCTCGTCCGCGATGCCGGCAGCGGCACACTGGTGCGGAACAGTGCAACTCTTTCGACACACCAGAAGATTGAAATCACTTTTGCGCAGGGATCCGCCTTGGCAGAAATCATGCCGCCTCGCACCCCTTGACGCAGGCCGATTTGCGGCTTGCCCCGATCTTTCCTACAATCGGGACCCGCTTGCGATGTAAGTCTCGGGACTATCCCGCAGTACTTCTTTTTCTGTCCGCTGTAATTTCAGATCACCGGAGACCGTCATGGAACACAAATTGCCGCCGCTTCCCTATGCGATGGACGCGCTGCAGCCGCACATTTCGAAGGAAACCCTGGAATTCCACTACGGGAAACACCATCAGGCGTACGCGACCAACCTCAACAACCTGATCAAGGGCACGGAGTTCGAAAATCTCTCGCTCGAGGAAATCATCAAGAAGTCCTCGGCCGGGGTCTTCAATAATTCAGCCCAGATCTGGAACCACACGTTCTACTGGAACAGCCTGTCGCCCAAAGGCGGAGGAAAGCCCAGCGGAGCACTTGCCGCCGCGATCGACAAGAAGTGGGGCTCATTCGATGCGTTCAAGGACGCCTTCACCAAGAGTGCCGTCAGCAATTTCGGCTCCGGCTGGACCTGGCTGGTCAAGAAAGCCGATGGAACTGTCGATATCGTGAATACCACAGGCGCTGGCACGCCCCTCACCGGGTCGGACACCGCGCTGATCACCTGCGACGTCTGGGAGCATGCGTATTACGTCGATTACCGCAATCGACGCCCCGACTATGTGGGCGCATTCTGGAATCTTGTGAACTGGGAATTTGCCGCGAAGCACTTCGGCTGAGCCTAAAAGCTGCTTCCAAGCCCGCGTGGAGTCCACGCGGGTTTTTTATTGGTTGCTCAATCGAATGACGACAACCAACGCTTGATTTCGAATCACCTCGGACCGGGCGCTTTGTCGATCCCGACGATTTTCGCCCCGGGCTTTATGCCTCTCGCCGCGAACCAGCCCTTGTCCATTTCAAGCGCGAAATTCACGTCCCGAACCGCGCAGTGAGTCTGCTCACTTTTGGGCTGCATATCGGCGATGTTTGCGATGGTTCCGTCTGCATCAAGAAAAGCGACGGAAAGAGGGATAAGCGTATTTCGCATCCACATGCATTGCCTGCCGGCTCCTTCGAACACAAATAGCATTCCCTGATTGGGCCCGAGAGACTCCCGAAACATCAGTCCCCGGGAGCGTGTGTCAAAGGTATGCGCCAACTCGGCCTGTATCAGGTGCATTCCCGCCCTGAGGGGAAAATGCGGGAGTTGCTGCGCACAGGTCACACGCGAAGCCAGAACCAACAGCACGCAAAGGACCGCACGTTTCAGCATGGTATGGGTTGGTATTTGCATTGGAATGCCACAAAAGAAAAAGGCAGGGATAAACCCTGCCTTTTGCGACTCTATTGAAGAATTACTTCTTCTTTTCGTCCTTCTTTTCCGCTTTCTTTTCATCTTTCTTGTCGGCGGCAACCGCGTTGAAGCTGACGGCAGCGAACATGGCGGCAAGGATAACGGCGACGATCTTGTTCATTTAATTCCCTCTCTGCGTTGTTGGGTAAATTTCAATTTACTTCGATCAACCAGCAATCGGTTCTTGTTTTGCAGCGCAAACTTCCTACGCTGAGGTCCGAAATTACTGTGGGAAGGATTATCGAGGGATGTTTCCGAACGGTCAAGTCCCTGTAAGAAAACAAAAAAGGCAGGTTGAAAACCTGCCTTTTGAGTTGATGCTGAAGAAGAATGCTTACTTCTTCTTTTCGTCTTTCTTTTCGTGTTTCTTTTCGTCTTTTTTGTCCGCCGCAACGGCGCTGAAGCTTACAGCGGCAAAAATCGAAGCCAGGACGATCGCAAGAATCTTGTTCATGGTTTTCCTCTCTGTGGTTGCAACTTAGGATCGACCGGATTTCCATCCGGTCAGTTCACCGGATTTCCATCCGGTCAGTTCAAATAACGCGCAATCCGGTTCCAGGTTGACGGCAAATGACCCGAAGCAAACGATCCGCCACCCAAACCCGACTGGACAGTATTGAACGGTTCTCAAATAGCCTTTGCGCGACGCTTCGCTTTCTTTGCCCCTTTTGCTTTTTTCGCTTTGGCCTTTCCCGCCTTGGGCGCGTTCGCTTTCGGGGCTTCCACTGCGGGAGCGGGTTGTTGTGCGGCAGGCTGCGCAGGGGCAGGCTGTTGCGCAAGCGAGATCGAACTCAAGGAGGCAATCGCCAGTGCAACAACGGCAGCAAGTACGGCTTTCATATAATTCCCTTTTAGGAAGCAGCGATACGCAGCAATATCGCCTCCCCGAGACCCAATATTCCGGGCGAGTCGATTGGCGCGTAACGCATTAGTGCCGCCGCCGGTTGACACTTCAGGGAAGCAACTCGTGTCGTTTGGTATACTGACGACGACATGAGGGGCTTGGTGCTTCGAATTCGTGGCCTTGGGCAGCCGTGCGGTCCAGGGCTTCGATTTGCATACCCCATCTTCTACAAACAACCACCCGCTACAGGAGCTTCTGCGTGAGCAAGATCAAGGTCAAAAACCCAATCGTCGAGATGGATGGGGACGAGATGACACGCATTATCTGGCAGCGTATTCGCGAAAAGCTGATACTGCCGTACCTCGATGTCGACCTCAAGTATTACGACCTGGGAATCGAAGCGCGGGATCGCACCGATGACCAGATCACGATCGACTCTGCCAAGGCAACCCAGAAGCACGGCATAGCGGTCAAATGCGCGACGATTACCCCGGATGAAGCTCGAGTAACGGAATTCAAACTCAAGCAAATGTGGAAAAGCCCGAACGGGACTATCCGCAATATCCTCGATGGCACGATTTTTCGTGAGCCGATCATCTGCAAAAATGTGCCCCGGCTTGTCCCTCACTGGAATACACCGGTGGTGGTGGCTCGTCACGGCTTTGGCGACCAGTACCGCGCCACCGACTACCAGTTTCCCGGCCCCGGTACACTAAAACTGGTCTACACCCCCAGCGATGGCAGTGCGCCCGTCGAAAAGGAGGTATTCAAGGCTCCCGGGGCCGGCGTCGTCATGGCGATGTACAACCTCGACGAGTCCATTAAGGGCTTTGCTCGCGCGTGCTTTAACTACGCTATCGCAAGAAATTACCCCGTCTACCTGTCGACGAAGAACACGATCCTGAAGGTCTATGACGGCCGCTTCAAGAATCTCTTCCAGGAGATTTTTGAGAACGAGTTCAAGAAGGCCTTTGACGGCAAGGGACTTACGTACGAGCACCGCCTGATTGACGATATGGTCGCCTCGAACCTGAAATGGAGTGGCGGATACCTCTGGGCCTGCAAGAACTACGACGGTGACGTGCAATCGGATACCGTAGCTCAGGGATACGGATCCCTGGGCCTGATGACCTCCGTCCTCACCTCACCGGACGGCAAGACCGTGGAATCCGAGGCGGCGCACGGCACGGTCACGCGGCACTACCGCATGCACCAGCAGGGAAAGCCGACCTCCACAAACCCCATCGCATCCATTTTTGCCTGGACACGCGGTCTGCAGTACCGTGGCCGCATGGACGGAACACCCGAGGTGGTGAAGTTTGCGGAAACGCTGGAAAAGGTGTGCGTGGATACGGTCGAAGCAGGCGAAATGACCAAGGATCTTGCGATCCTGATCAGGCCGGACCACCCCTACCTGACAACCGAGGCGTTCATGGATGCCGTAGACGCCGGCCTTCGGGACAAAATGAACTGACCGGGAAATATCGGTAATCGATTGACCGAATAGACGGGCGCGGAGAGCGCCCGTCTTTTTTTCACGTTACTTGCACGTCAACTGTTGGACTGGATATTCGCCGCCTGTTTTCCCTTGGGTCCCTGAGTGACCTCGAACCTGACTTTCTGCCCCTCCTTGAGAGTCTTGAAGCCGCTCATCTGTATCGCTGAGAAATGAGCGAACAAGTCCTCGCCCCCATCGTCCGGCGTGATAAAGCCGAACCCCTTAGCATCGTTGAACCATTTCACGGTACCGGTTGGCATAGATCCTTCCTCACTCGTTGACCTCCGGACGTAGCCGGACCAAGCCTGGTTCCTCAGGAACACTCTGACCCTCGTCCACGAAAGCCCCCGAAGGAACAGACACGCCGCTTTTTTACGCGTTTTGAAAATAGTCGTCAAGACGCCTCAAAAGCGAGGAAATCCGGCCATCCGCAAGTCTCCCGAACACTTAAAAAGTTCCCCCAACAGGAGACAGCTCGAATCGTGTGAAAATAATGAAAAATGCGATCCGGCAATTCAAACGAAGGTAGTGTGGCAGAGTCATCTGGTGACAGATTGCATGGACTCTGCATGATCTGTCGCGATTACCTCTCGTACAGGGCTTGCACTAAGGCGTTTGACGCACGCTATCTTCTGACTTAACTTGCGATACGTATGGCGACACGGGCTAGGGACGGTACAGTTCTTGAGGCAAAGAAGAGCAAACTCAAGCCACCACCGCTATACAAAGTCATCCTACTGAATGACGACTACACTCCGATGGAGTTCGTCGTTCTGGTTCTGCAGAAGTTCTTCTCATTAAATCAGGAGAAGGCGACGCAAGTCATGCTCAAAGTGCATAGAGAAGGCATGGGGATCTGCGGTGTCTACCCTAAAGATATAGCGACCACCAAGGTTGAGCAGGTGGCTGCGTATGCCCGAAAGCACCAGCACCCTTTGCAGTGCGTGATGGAGGAAACTTAGATGATCGCGCAAGAACTCGAAGTCAGTCTGCACATGGCATTTGTGGAGGCCCGCCAGAAGCGGCATGAGTTCATTACTGTGGAGCATCTGCTTCTCGCCCTACTGGACAACCCGACCGCGGCAGAAGTGCTGCGCGCTTGCGCAGCAAACATCGACGAGCTAAGGAAGGCACTTGCAGACTTTATCAACGCGCATACTCCTACCGTAGCCGGTACCGAGGAAATTGACACCCAGCCGACGCTGGGATTTCAGCGTGTTATTCAGCGTGCAATCCTTCACGTCCAGTCCTCCGGGAAAAAGGAAGTTACAGGCGCCAACGTACTCGTCGCGATCTTCGGCGAAAAGGATTCGCACGCTGTCTATTTCCTCCACCAACAAGGGGTAACCCGTCTCGATGTTGTAAATTTCATTTCGCATGGTATTACCAAGGCTCCGGCAGCAAAAGAGCAAAAGCCGGCGGAACAGGAAGAACAGACAACAGAAGAGCAGCAGTCCGGTGGAGCGCTCGAAACCTACACGTCAAACCTGAATGCGCTCGCGCTGGTTGGCAAGATCGACCCACTGATCGGGCGCGATCGCGAACTCGAACGCGTAATTCAAACGCTCTGCCGCAGAAGAAAAAACAACCCGTTGCTTGTAGGTGAAGCTGGCGTCGGCAAGACAGCAATCGCAGAAGGTCTGGCACGGCGCATTGTCGAGGGTCAGGTCCCCGAAATTCTGGCTCGTTGCCAAGTCCATTCGCTCGACATGGGAGCCCTGCTGGCAGGCACAAAATACCGTGGTGACTTCGAACAGCGTCTGAAGGCGGTTCTAAAACAGATTGTCGACAACCCGAATACGATCCTTTTCATAGATGAAATCCATACTCTGATTGGCGCCGGTGCAGCATCGGGAGGCACCCTTGATGCGTCCAACTTGCTCAAGCCAGCTCTATCTTCGGGGGCGCTAAAGTGCATTGGAGCTACAACCTATAACGAGTACCGCGGAGTATTCGAGAAGGACCATGCGTTATCCCGTCGATTCCAGAAAATCGATGTGCCCGAGCCGTCGATCGACGAAACCGTACAGATCCTCAAGGGCCTGAAGTCGCGCTTTGAAGCGCATCACGGCGTCAAATACAATCTCGCCTCTCTCGAAACCGCTGCTGAGTTGTCGTCCCGGTTTATTACCGATCGTCATCTTCCAGACAAAGCGATTGACGTTATCGACGAAGCCGGTGCGGCGCAAAAAATTCTCCCTAAATCCAAGCAAAAGAAGGTCATCGGAAAACTCGAGATCGAGGAAATCGTCGCAAAAATCGCGAGAATCCCTCCTGCGACGGTGTCACAGGACGATCGCACCGCACTGAAGACACTCGATCGGGATCTCAAGGCGGTCGTTTTTGGCCAGGAAAAGGCGATCGATGCGCTTGTGTCCGCGATTCGCACCGCGCGTTCGGGTCTTGGCAGCCCCCAGAAGCCGATTGGCAGCTTCCTTTTCTCTGGCCCCACCGGTGTCGGAAAGACCGAGGTCGCGCGACAGTTGGCGCTAATTCTCGGAGTGGAATTGATTCGCTTCGATATGTCGGAATACATGGAACGCCATGCCGTATCGCGACTGATCGGCGCGCCTCCTGGATACGTCGGATTCGACCAGGGTGGCCTCCTGACAGAGGGCGTCACTAAGAAGCCCTACTCCGTGCTTCTTCTGGACGAAATCGAGAAGGCTCACCCGGACATTTTCAATATCCTTCTGCAGGTGATGGATCACGGCACTCTGACCGACAATAACGGGCGCAAGGCTGACTTCCGGAACGTCACCATAATAATGACGACCAATGCGGGCGCGGAAGCACTGAACAAGGCGGTCATGGGTTTTACCGCCAAGAAGGAAGTCGGCGACGAAATGGAGGCAATCAAGCGGATGTTCTCTCCGGAATTCCGGAATCGCCTCGATGCCACCATATCCTTCCGGGCACTTGACAACGACATCATCCTCCGCGTTGTGGACAAATTCCTCCTGCAACTGGAGGCTCAACTCGAAGCGAAGAAAGTCGAGGCTCTTTTCACAGACAAGCTAAGGGAATGGCTTGCGAAGAACGGATTTGACCCCCTTATGGGTGCGCGACCGATGTCCCGGCTCATTCAGGATACGATCAGGCGCGCTTTGGCTGACGAATTGCTGTTCGGCAAACTCGCCGATGGCGGTCGAGTCACAATTGACATCGATGAATCCGGGAAAGTCCTACTTCAGTTCGTGGAAAAGAAACAACCTGAAGTTGCTCCCCAGACCTGATCGGCGGGGTCCACTGTGAGACGAAAGGCCGCCAGATGGCGGCCTTTCGTTTGGAGTGGATGTATTAGCCCTGCCAACGTGTCAGAGCTTGACAGCTGGCGTACCTGCAATAACACTCAATTGCCCCGCCCTAACGGATTTACTGCTCGAGGACTCGTCATGCTCAACAAGTACGCAGCGGCGCTCGCGTTGTCGTCTGTATCTCTCCTCGCACACGCTCAAACGATCGACCGCAACGCCGGCCGCAACATTGCGGCGAATTGTGCCAACTGCCATGGAACGAACGGGAAAAGTGTCGGTGGAATGCCTGCGCTTGCCGGACAATCTGCGGAATTCATATCCAGGCAGATGCGCGAGTTCCGGGAAGGGAAGCGCCCCGCGACCATAATGCATCAACTGTCGAAGGGCTACACGGACGAACAGATTGATGCGGTTGCCGCCTACTTCGCTACTCAGAAATCGAATTGAGGATCAAAAGATGACCACTCGACGCGGGTTTCTAAAGTTTGCCGCGACCGCATCCACGTCACTTCCCATTTTCGCGGGTTGCGCAAGCACGAGAGATATCAAGAAACCGATCGGCCGGGTCCTGATCGTAGGCGGCGGATACGGCGGCGCGACTGCTGCGAAGTATCTCAGGATGTGGTCGGGTGGCGCGATCGAAGTGTTCATGATCGAACGCAATCCCGAATTCGTCTCCTGCCCCATGTCAAATCTGGTGTTGGGCGGGTCGCGTCAGATGTCCGACATCACTCGAAGCTATTCGAAGCTGCGGGACTATGGCGTACAGGTCATTCGCGACGAAGTCACAAGTATCAACTTCGATCGCAAACGCGTCTCACTGCGACGCATCGAAGACCTGCCATACGATCGGCTTGTCCTGTCCCCGGGCGTGGACATGATCTACGAATCCATCCCGGGATTGAAAAGCCCGGAAGCACAAAAGCAGGTGCTGCATGCCTGGAAAGCGGGCCCGGACACGCTGGCACTGAGAAAGCAGTTGGAATCGATGCGCGATGGCGGCGTGTATGTCCTCGCAATTCCGCGCGCCCCATACCGGTGTCCTCCTGGACCTTACGAACGCGCCTCACAGGTTGCGCACTATTTCAAGAAGGCCAAGCCAAGATCGAAAGTACTGATCCTCGACGCGAATGAAGATGTAACCTCGAAGGGCCCCTTGTTCAAGGCCGCATGGCGGGATCTTTATCCGGGCATCATCGAATATCGAGGCAATGCTGAGGCCAAGGACATTGACCTTAAGGAAATGTCAGTCAAGACTGACTTTGAAAGCATCAAGGGGGACGTGCTCAACGTACTCCCGCCGATGCGGGCAGGCGATCTCGCCCAACCACTGATAACTGCGAACAATCGTTGGTGTGGAGTCGACTGGCTGACGATGGAATCGCTAAAAATGCCAGGAGTCCACATCCTGGGCGACTCCACCCTTTCAGCTCCTGCAATGCCAAAGTCCGGACACATGGCGAACCAGCACGGGAAACTCGCAGCCGCCGCGATCGTGGAGCTGATGAACGACCGCGAACCGGGCACAAGCCCCGTTCTCGCCAATACCTGCTACAGCTTCGTCAGCGACAAGGAAGTGATACACGTTTCATCGGTGCATCGCTACGACGCTGCACAAAAGCTGCTTGTTCCGGTCAGCGGCGCAGGCGGCGTGTCGTCGCAACGTAGCGAACTGGAAGGCTCCTACGGATGGGCCTGGGCCCAGAACATCTGGTCCGACATGCTTGCGTAGCAATTCTGTCGAACCGCATTCGCCAGCAGCGGGCGTCTGACACGCCCGCCCTATGACTTCCCGGTACTTCCGAACCCCGCGTCTCCACGCAAGCTTGCAGGGAATTCCTCGACAATGTTCAGCCTGACTTGAGCCACTGGGACGATGACCAGTTGGGCAATACGGTCCAGCGGTTCAATCACGAAATGCGCGTGCCCCCGATTCCAGACGGAAATGACGATTTCGCCCTGATAGTCGGAATCGATCAGTCCCACCAGGTTGCCGAGCACGATGCCGTGTTTGGACCCAAGGCCGGACCTAGGGAGCACCAGAGCTGCAAATCCGCGATCCGCCAGGTGAATTGCGATTCCTGATTTGACCAGATGTGACGTCCCTGGCGCGACGTCCAAAGGTGAATCAATGCATGCCCGCAGATCAAGGCCGGCGGCACCATCGGTCGCATACCGCGGCAGGTGCTGCCGCAAGCGTGCATCGATAATTTTTATGTCGATCGATTGCACTTGTTAAGCCGGTGCATCTGCCGGCGTCTGGTCACAGTGTGGGTTCGAGTAACGCCGGTTACGTTCAGAGCAGGTCAACGAAGACCCAGCATTGAGGCGATATGTTCCACGAGACGGCGTGCAACGACAATTTTCGGCGCTCTTGCGATCTCATGCTCACCTGCGTCATCGAACAAGGTCAACGCATTGTCTTCCCGCCCGAATGCCTCCTGCGCGAGATTGGCTGCAATCAGGGGCACGCGCTTTTTTCGCCGTTTTTCCTGTGCATAGGCGCGCATGTTCTCCGTCTCCGCTGCGAATCCCACGCAAAACGGCGGTCGTTCCAGAGATGCCACGTCTGCAAGAATGTCGGGGTTCGGCGCAAGTTCGACGGTCATGCCACCGTCACCGCGTTTGATCTTGTGGTTTCTCGCGTCCACGACGTGATAGTCCGCAACCGCGGCAACAGCAATGAAAATGTCGCATTCGTTGGTTCGAGCCATTACCGCCGTATGCATTTCGCGTGCGGTGACAACGTCAACACGCACGACACCCGCGGGTGTCGGCAATGAAGTACGCCCGGTGACCAGGGTCACCGACGCGCCAGCGTCAACCGCAGCCTGCGCAACCGCATACCCCATGCGCCCTGAACTCTGATTCGTGATCCCGCGTACCGTATCGATCGGTTCATAGGTCGGACCCGCGGTTATCAGTACCCGCTTTCCCGACAGCGTTCCGGGCGTGAGCAACGCAGCTACGGCGTCGTGAATCTCCGCAGGTTCCAGCATCCGCCCAAGACCCATCTCGCCGCACGCCTGCTCTCCGTCACCCGGGCCAAATATCGAAATCCCGTCCGCGCGCAATTGCGCGATATTTCGCTGCGTGGCTGCCTGATTCCACATCTCGACGTTCATTGCGGGAGCAACCGCCAGCGGGCAACTCCGTGCGAGGCACAGCGTCGACAGCAGGTCGTCGGCGAGCCCCGTCGCCAGCTTCGCAAGAAAGTCCGCGCTGGCCGGGGCAATGAGGATGAGATCCCGGTCCCGAGATAGTTCAATATGCGCCATCCCGTCTGCAATCCGCGTGTCCCACATGTCCGTGAACACCGGCTGACCGGTCAGTGCCTGCATCGTCGCAGGAGTGATGAATCCGCAGGCTGCCCGCGTCATGACGACGCGAACATCCGCTCCGCCCTTTACAAAGCGTCTCGCGAGTTCTGCCGCCTTATAGGCAGCGACGCCGCCGGTCAGCCCAAGCAGCACCCGTCTGTTGGATCGGACGTTCGAAGTCCCGGTCATCCTTGGGCCATCCTTGCGCGTTCAGTTGAGAACACATTGTAAGCGACGGAGGCTGGGATGAGGATTACCGAATGGCCAAGCCAGGACCGTCCTCGCGAGCGGATGCTCGCAATGGGACCACAGGGACTCTCCGATGCAGAACTTCTTGCGATTTTCCTCAGAACCGGCGTCAGGGGACGCAGCGCAGTCGATATCGGGCGCGACCTGATATCCAACTTCGGCTCCCTTCGCGTGCTGCTCTCCACAGACCGGAAGAAGCTGCTCGCGATACCGGGCGTCGGCCCTGCAAAGCTCGCCCCACTCATCGCCGCAAGCGAACTTGCGCGCAGGGTTCTGCGCGAGGAAAGCAGCGAGCGTAGCGCCCTCGGCTCGCCCGCAGCGGTCCGGGACTACCTGCGACTTACGATCGGCTCGCGTGACCGCGAGGTTTTCCTTGCGCTCTGGCTCGACGCACAGCATCGCGTCCTGCACGCTGAAGAGCTTTTCGCAGGAACTTTGACGCAGACGAGCGTATATCCCCGTGAAGTCGTCAAGGCCGCACTACGTGCGAATGCAGCCGCCGTCATCCTTGCGCACAACCATCCGTCAGGCGTAGCCGAACCCAGCCATGCCGACGAAATGCTTACCCGCACGTTGAAGTCGGCGCTTGCCCTGGTCGACATTCAGGTGCTCGACCATTTCATCGTGGCAGGTGCAAGGTCGCTTTCATTTGCCGAGCGAGGGATTCTTTAAGTCATTATTCTTGCGCGGAAAATTCGAGGACCTCGTAAAGCCCCAGATCATTTCGCCGAGCCATCCCCGACATGTCCGTCCAGCGATCTTCCTTGAATTATCAAGCATTACCCACTATAATTCCCGGCTTTGCTTAGTGGAGTGCGTCATGGCTCGCGTTTGCCAAGTTACCGGAAAGAAGCCGCAAGTCGGCAATCATGTCTCTCATGCCAACAACAAGACAAAGAGACGCTTCTTGCCCAACCTTCAATACCGTCGCTTCTGGCTCGAAAACGAGAAGCGCTGGGTGTCGCTGCGTGTTTCCAATGCCGGACTTCGCACCATCGACAAGAAGGGCATTGAAGTCGTCCTCGCCGAAATGCGCGAGCGCGGCCCTCTCTGATACGTGACATCGAGGAGTTATAAGCATGCGTGACAAGATCAAGCTCGAATCCACCGCCGGCACCGGCCATTTCTATACGACCACCAAGAACAAGCGGACTACGCCCGACAAGATGGAGATCAAGAAGTACGATCCCAAGGCGCGCAAGCACGTGATCTACAAGGAAACGAAGATCAAGTAACCACGCTTGCAAATCGATCGCAGTCCGCAAAACTGCAATAAAAAACCCGCCGGATGGCGGGTTTTTTATTTGGCTAAAATCGAAGCATGTAGTCAAACCAATGAATAAGATCTCAACCGTTGGGAGAACTCGACCAGCGGCGCGATACCACTCTGCTCCGCCCTTTGAATCCAGTCCTGCAATTGCTTGAGCAACTGTTCCTTGGATGCCGTGGAACGTGCCCAAAGCATGGGCAACTCCTGGCGCATCGAATACACCGTCTTGAGCCGCTTGCTTTTCGCCAGCACTTCCGCAAGGCGCATGCGCTCGATTTCTGGAATCTGGGCAGCATCGCGGTGCAACCATCGACGCAGACTCTGAAGCAGACGTGCGTCCTGCGGAGAGAAGTGGCGCAATTTTCCAACCTCCTCCACGTACGTCGCCTTAAGTGATTTCGCGTATTTCGCGAGCACATCGTAACGATAGGTAATCACCGCCTGAAGGGTCTCCAAATCTACCGTCGATTTCATTTCCGAAAACCGAGGCGTCGGCGCAACCTTTTTCACTTCGGCCAAGCCAAGCGTCTCGAGAATCCTGATGTACATCCAGCCAATGTCGAACTCGTACCATTTGCTGGAGAGCTTTGCAGACGACGCGTACGCATGGTGGTTGTTATGAAGTTCCTCACCGCCGACAAGAATGCCCCACGGCAAGATGTTCCGGCTCGCGTCACCGGCGTCCCAGTTGCGATATCCCCAGTAATGCCCGATTCCGTTGATCACCCCAGCCGCCCAGAGCGGAATCCAGATCAACTGGGTCAACATGATCAGACCACCCGGGACAATGCCGAAAAGTGCGACGTCCACCGCTCCCATCAGCACAAGCCCGAGCACGGTATGGCGCGCATACACATTGCGCTCGACCCAGTCGTCACAGGTCCCATGACCGTATCGCTCCATCGTGTCACGATTGTAGGTCTCGCGGTTATAGAGCCATGCGCCGCCCCAGAAAACCTTCTTGATACCGAGTACCTGCGGACTATGGGGATCTTCTGCCGTCTCACATCGAGCATGGTGCTTGCGGTGAATGGCCGCCCACTCCATGGTGACCATCCCTGTCGTAGCCCAGAGCCAGAAACGGAAAAAATGGCTAACCACCGGGTGCAGATCAAGGGCCCGGTGTGCCTGGCAACGGTGAAGGAAGATAGTGACAGCGGCAATCGTGATGTGGGTGAATGCGAGCGCAACAAGGACAAGCCCCCACGCTGGGAGGTCCAGAATCCCGAAAAAAACCATCAGTCAGACTTCCTCAATTTTTGCCCCGGACAGAACGTCCGGCGCCTGTTTTGTGGGGCGATTTTACGGGAATCCCGCGGACCTGCAAGGGGATTCCGGAAAGTATTGAAATATTTTTTATTTCAATTACTTGAATGACTCAATGACGTGCTCGGACCCGCCATTCTGACCACCCTGTGGGGGTACGGAATATCAATCCCTTCGCTGTGGAATACCCGCAGGATTTCGCGGTTCAGATCCGACTTGACACTGCCTTGTCCGTTTTCCGGATCTTCGATCCAGAAACCCAGCTCCAGATCAAGTCCGTTCTCGGCGAATTTCGTCAGCAAAACCACCGGAGCCGGATCGGCAAGGACCCTCGGATGCACGCCCGCAATCGAAAGCAACAATGCCGTCACCTTGTCGATGTCTGTGTCGTAACCGACCTGGACCTCGGTCGCGATGCGGACCTTGGAGTCGGTGTGCGTGTGATTCAGTACAGTCTGCGCAATCAGTGTCTCGTTCGGAATCAGGGCTTCCCGGCCGTCAAGCGAGCGAACAACGCTGTACCGGATGGTGATCTCCTTTACGACTCCCGAGAACGTATCCGCAGTGATCATGTCACCGAGCTGCACCGAGCGGTCGAGCAGAATGATGAAACCGCTCACATAGTTGCTCGCGATTTTTTGCAGCCCGAAACCCAATCCCACGCCAAGGGCACCGCCAAAAACGGATAGCACCGTCAAGTCGATACCAAGCAGCGGCAACACGACAAGAAAAGCCATAAGGATCAGGACCGACCGGCTCAACCGGGCCAGCGCCACCTTCAGGCTTGAGTGGAGCACTTCCGCACGCATCAGACGCGCCTCGATGGTTCCAGCCGCCCAAAGCGCCCCCAGCATCGTGACAGCGATCCAGAAGACTCCCTGCATCAGGAGCCAGAGGGAAATCTGCTGCTTCCCAACGTGAAACCCGACTTGCTCTAGAAAACGCATCACCTCGGGCAAAAGACCGGTGATGTGCAATGCAACAACAACCCAAATCGCTGCAGCAATCGCACGCTCGAACAGGCCGAGCGCGCTGCTTGGGGAAAACACGTGCCTCAACACATAAACGAGCACGCGAATCAGAACCATTGAAAGCAAAAGCGGAACAACGAGATGAAGCAATTCGACGCGCATATGCCTGCCGAGCACCGCACCGGCAATCAATACCGCGACAAGAGCTACCGCCGGGCCCAGAATCCGACGCAGTCCGCCGACGCCAAACTTCCAGACCCCGCTCGCCTCGATACGCTCGAGGTGAGCCAGACGGCTTGCGACTCCGGCAACCACAAGGGCGACCACGACCGTCCCGATCTGCCAAGCCACGCTGGGCGCCCTCAGGTCCGCCCAGGCTTCAAGAATCAGAATTCCGGCACTCTCATCCATTCAACGCCCCCCCGATGAATCCCTATCCCTATCCCAAGTCCGGATAACGATAGTGCGCGTCCCACAAGACAGTCGACCCAATCGCCTTGGTGACACGACCTACACCTTCAGTGGGAATCGTACGGTAGCGCATCGGCGAAGTGGCGGTACCAATTCTCCGCATACCTCCTCAGCAACTCAGGACTACGCCTGAAAATGACGACATTCTCGGCGTTTCGGTGTTGCGCAGAGTAAGTCCAGTTATAACTTCCCGTAATAACGGCGCCGTCGACGGACACCGGATCGATCACCATCACCTTGTTGTGCGCGCTCTGATAACGAACTTCGAGCGAAACACTCACGCCTGCAGAAGCTAGGTCAGGGACCCTGCTGTTGTCACCGGAAAAAGTCTGCTCGCGATCTGCAAGCAGCCGGATGCGCACGCCCCGACGGTGCGCGGTCAGAAGGGCATCCGCAATAGTACGGCTGGTGAAACCGTATGCCTGCACGAGTACTTCAGTTCTTGCCCGGTTGATCGCGTCCACGATCATGCCTTCGGCATTGTCCCAAGGGGTGAATGCCACCTGAACCGATCCGCGGGCCGATATCGACTCGGGGATGGATTGAGCAGATGCCGTTGAAAGCTGGACAGCAACAATACAGGCAGCACCCAGTCCGATCCACGATTTCATTTCCCGATCCGCTCAAGGACTGCCGCATAGAATCCGTCAGTGCCATGTACATGTGGCACAAGCTCCAGATCCTCGCCACCGGGAACAACAATCCGCTCTTTGGCCAACGCCCCGGTCGCACTGATCCGCCGGAAGTCCGGATGCGCCGTTAGGAATCCATCCACGGTCCCCGCGTTTTCCTCATCGAGCAGGCTGCACGTTGCATAAACAAGTCGCCCCCCCGGTTTGACAAGACGTGAAGCGCCGGAGAGGATCGCACGCTGCTTTTCGCGCAGCTCGTCGATTGCAGATTCGTCCTGGCGCCACTTCAGGTCAGGGTTTCGCCTGAGCGTCCCGAGACCGCTGCAGGGCGCATCTACCAGGACTCGATCGATCTTTCCTGCAAGACGGCCGATTCGCACGTCGCGCTCACTCGATATGCGTTGAGGATGCACATTGGAAAGACCGGACCGAGCGAGCCTTGGCTTGAAATTGGTCAATCGCTTTTCCGAGACATCAAATGCGTATAGGCGCCCCGTAGAATGCATGAGCATGCCGAGCGCAAGCGTCTTTCCACCGGCACCTGCACAGAAATCAACCACCATCTCGCCCCTGCGTGCACCCACAAGGTACGCGAGGAGTTGACTTCCCTCATCCTGCACCTCCACCGAACCGTCAACAAACAAGGGATGACGGTTGATCGCCGGTTTGCCTTGGAGACGCACACCCGCAGGAGAAAGAGGCGTTGGCGCTACGGAGAACCCGTCAGCGGCAAGGCGGGCGAGCACCTCCTCGCGCGTCGTCTTCAACAAATTGACGCGCAGGTCGAGGGGCGCGCTTACCAACAGGCCATTGGCGAGCGCATGCACCTCCTCCTCCGTTCGCCGGAGGAGCAGACGCGATATGACCCAATCGGGCAGATCGCAGGCCACGGCAAAGGGCAATTCCCCGCGGGCCGCGGCTTTCGCCTCTGCCAGGCGCTTCGATTGGGCCTCATTGGCAATCGGCTCCAGCTCGCGCAAATTGGCCCCCAGGAGAATGGCCCATGCGAGCAGGACCAGTTCACGCACGTCTGCGCCGGGCCACAGAAAATCGAGCAGGCGCCTCCTCCGGAGAATCGCGTACACCGTCTCGGCGACGGTACCCCGGTCATGCTGCCCGACATTGGGATGTTCGCGAAAGAAACGGGACAACATCCCGTCCGCCGGGTGCTCGAGACGCATGACATCGGCAACGGCGGCACAGGACGCGCCGTACACGCCCTTGCCGAATCTGATCGATACGGTTTCGCTCATGGAAGGATCCGCGTCACGATCTGGTCCAGCCGCGTGCCATCTTTTTCGATGACAAGGAGCCTCACCGGGAGATTGTTTTTCTGAACTGCGAACCAGATTTCCGTCCCCCGTTCATCGCCGGCATCCTGCTCTTTCGCGATGTGCAAGGTATCCAGAACCCCGACGGGAGTATCGAGTTTTTCGCGCCCGACCACCCGGTAGCGCACCTGGCTCGCTCCCTTGCCGTCCGCGAGCAGGACCGCGATGTTTCGCTCGGGGATCGAACGGAATGCGAATTCCCAAAGAAAACTCAATCGGTCCTGCGTCGATCCGCCCTTCAAGTCGGTCGTTTCCGTTCGCCCATCAAACTCGTGAACGATCCGTTTGCCAGGCCAGTCGAATTTCGCGGCCGATACCGGTCCGTTGCCACGCCGATCCCTGAATTCAGTCGGCCTTAATCCACCGGCGACGATTTCGCCTTCGCTCGATCGCCGGATCGATCCACGGTTGGACAACGCAAGGATGCCTTTTCCTTTAGCCTCGGAATCAATGCGGTAACGCCCGTTGCCGTGCCTAAACTGCTCGGAAATCTCCACCATTGCACTGCCGTTTCGGGATAGATCGTACTGGACGGTGATTTCGGCAGGCAGCGTAGACGCATACGAAACGCCAAGCCCCCAAGCGATCAGCGGAACGATGCCAAAAACAATGAATCCTGGGAACTTTTTCATGAAACTCCGGGGTTACACATCACGAACTGACTTTGACTACCACCTTTAACGCGCACACTGCCCTGTACGATGACCAGATTTCCCTCAAGAAACCACCGGACAGCCTTCGGATAAATCTTGTGCTCCTGCGCAAGCACCCTCGCCGCGAGCGAGTCCTCGTCGTCATCCGTCAGCACAGGCACGGCTGACTGAATGACTATCGGACCATGATCCAGGGCCGGCGTCACGAAATGAACCGTGCAACCGTGCACCTTGACTCCGGCACCGATTGCCTGCCTGTGAGTATGAAGTCCGGGAAAGGACGGCAGCAGCGACGGGTGGATATTGAGCAGGCGCCCGTCATAGTGACGAACAAACTTCTCGGTGAGAACACGCATGAAGCCGGCGAGTATCACGAGATCCGGCGATTCCGCATCAATACGCGCCGCCAGCGCATCGTCAAATGCCTCGCGGCTGGGAAACGCCTTGTGATCCACCACGTCCGTTGCAATTCCCCGTCCGCCAGCCCACGTGAGACCTTCGGCATCGCCACGATTTGAGATCACGGCCGCCAAGCGCGCGGGAACGCCCGCATCTACGATAGCCTGCATGTTGCTTCCACGACCGGAAATCAGGATGACAATGTTTTTCATGGAGAAAACGAAAGAACCGGAAACACGGTTGCACGAATGATGCCGCACGAGGGGATGCCCGCACGGGTGCGTTCCGCGCTTCGCAGGCCGTGATTGTGCACCAGATCGGCCTGAAGCCCGCCGACGTGCACGAGCGATGCACATGATTACCAGGTACGGAGATGTCTTACCCGTCCCGGGAAGACGCGCCGGAATCCGGCACGATCGGCGCGGCCGAGTCCGCCTCGAACACCTCCCGCAACTGCTCGCTCACTTCCTTTGTGGTCTGGATGAGCTGCGCTTCATCATGGTGAACCGCATATTGGGCATCCAGCAATTCCTCATCGTGGATCCTGAATGCCGCCATCGTACGTTCGGTCGCGGTTCCGGATATTCCCAGGCGAAGCAGCGCCGTTCGTCCCATTTCGATGCTTGACGGAAACGTCTCGCGGAATATTGCCCGGATACCGAGGTCGCGCAGCCGGAAGTAATGCACCCGGTTTCGTGCGCGCACCGCGATAGGCAGCGCAGGAAAGTGCCTCCTGACGACCTCTGCGGTTCACACCGAAGCCTCGACATCATCGATCGCGAGCACAAACAGCTTGGCGTTCGCCGCCTCTGCCGCCTCCAGAAGTTCGAGGCGCGATGCGTCTCCGTAATGCACCTTGCTGCCGAATCGGCGGACGAAGTCCACCTGCTGGTAGCATGCCTACAGCGCCGTGAAAGGAACCCACCCTCCTGAACATCCGCGACGCGACCTGTCCTACACGCCCGTAGCCGGCAATGGCTACCGGACTGCCCTCGCCGTCGATCGTGTCGAACTCGCCATCGCGAACATCATCACCAGTTTCACGACGACAAGCCCGAGCGACAGCGCACAAACCGCGAGCGGTCGGTCCGCGAACACACCGAGATTGGCGCCCATGCCAACAGCCATGAAGAACAATCCCAACAGCAGTCCCTTGAACGGCTGGATATCCGCCTCCAGTTCATGCCGGAACTCCGAATCCGCGAGAAATACCCCGGCTAGAAAGGCACCGAGCGAGGCAGACAACCCGATCGAATGCATCAGGAGTGCGCCACCCACCTCAAGCATCAGTGCTGCGGCGGTGAAGACCTCGCTCCCCCATAGGCAGCAATAGCCTTCAGCGCAGGGCGCACGACAAGCCGGCTGGCAATCACGACACCGACGATGACTGTCACACCCTTTGCCGCAGCAAGCCAGCCTCCGGAGGACTGCGTACGCCCCCTCGGCGAACAGAGGGCAGCAACGCGAGTAGCGAAATCACCGCAAGGTCATGGAACAGGAGAACCGCAAACGCCTCCCGACCGTGACGGGCGGTAAGCTGGCCTCGCTCCGCAAGGGATGACAGGACCAGAGCTGTCGAAGACATCGCCAGACCGAGCCCGGCGACCAGCAATGAAGAAACATTCATGCCGAAGGCCGCGGCGCAGGCCAAAAGCACGAGTCCGGTAAAAGCAACCTGTGCACCACCAAGCCCGAACACCGGCCGGCGCAACACCCACAGGCGTCGCGGCTCAAGCTCAAGACCTATGAGAAACAACAGGAGCACCATCCCGAATTCAGCGATCTCCATGGATGCACCGACTTCACCGGCGAGTTTCAAGCCTCACGGACCGATCTGCATTCCGGCCGCGTGATAGCCGAGCACCGCACCGAGTTTCAGTCGCTGGAAAACCGGGACGATCAACACCGCCGTCAGGAGAAATACCGCCGCTTGTCCGAGCAGGTGCATGGAGCTTCGCCGCTGTTCGGGTTCACCCCGCCATGCGGCGGGTAACCTCGACGAGTCGCCCGGTTACTCCGAGCAGGGATGTCCTTTGTTTCGGGTCCGACAGGCCTCCGGCATCTGCGAATGCTTCGTGGGCGCGCGGCAGGGCTAACTGCTCGGATATGACTAAAACGCCAAGTGCCTGCAGCACCGCCCTAAGTTGGACAAGTCCGCGCAAGCCCCCCAGCACCCCGGGAGAGGCCGAGAGCAATGCGGCTACCTTGCCCTGGTATGGAACCAGCCCGTTCTGTCCGCCGTCGGGCCGTGAAACCCAGTCGAGCGAATTCTTCAGCATCGCAGGAATCGACGCGTTGTTTTCAGGCGATGCGATCAGCAATCCGTGATGCTCGCGAAACAGCGTCTTCAGCGCCCGCGCGCTGGGCGGAATACCCTCCCTCGCCTCAAGATCGCCGTGATAAACCGGCATCGGATAGTCATCAAGATCGACAAGCGTCACGTCCGCACCGGCGGCTTTCGCACCCTCCGCTGCGACGCGGACAAGTCGCTTGTTGAGCGACTCCGACCTGGCGCTTCCGGCAAAAGCGAGAATCTTCGGTGTCATGGTCACGCTTTGCGCCCCGTATAAATCAAAGCATCGAAACAACGCGGCGTCGGCTCAAACCGGCGCACCGCTCCCGCGTGGATGACCGATACACGGCCATGGTTTCAGATTCGCCCTCGACCGCCCCGTTCGTCCGCTCGGGGAACTGCGGTGCGAATAACATACAGCAACACGGAAAGCAGCACGAGCGAACCCGCCATCACGGCAAATCCACCCGCGAGTCCGAATCCCGACACCGCGGGCTGGGCAACAATCGGCGACAGGAACTGGCCGAGGAATATCGACGCCGTGAGTCCTCCCGCGAGCCGGCCTCGATACCGCTGCGGTGCGAGTGAAATGATCCAGAGACTCCCGTTCGGAAATATGAAGCCGACGCCGAGGCCCGAGAGCATCGCCCCACCGAGAACAATCCAGTAGTCGCTTGCAAGCGCGATCAACGCGTATCCCGCAGCCATCAGCATGAAACCGATCGCATAGATCGAGAGGAAACCGTGGTGGCGCCGCAGGCGTGCATAGCTGAATGATGCGAATGCCGCCGCAAGGGACGAGACAATGATCGCAAGACCCGCAAGCGCGCTCGACTCGACACCCAATTGCCGTATATAGAACGGCAACTGCACCGGCGTCATGTAATAGGCGACCATCGACAGAAGAACGATCAGGTACAGAAGGCCTATGGTCGCCTTGGGAACGCGACCGTCTGCGCCTTCTCCTTCCGTACCGTGCTTCGCGGCGCGCCTGGGCTCCTCCAGGTACACCGTGACCGGGATGAGAATGAGCCATGCGAAAAGATAGAGAAGGAACGGGCTGCGCCAGTCGAGGTCCGCAAGCAAGCCGCCGAGCCCGATGAACAATACTGCTCCAAGGGACATGAACAGGCTCTGGATTCCCGCGAAACGGCCGCGTGCTTCGCCAGAAAAATAGTCCCCGGTAAGTGTCGACATCGTGGTCATCGTCCCGGCCACGGCCACCCCCAGCAAGGCGCGCCCTGCGAGTATGTGGTGCAGATTGTCCAGCACATACCCCGACGCGCCGGCAAATCCGTACAACACCAGATTCAGCTTGAGAAATCGCAGTCGACCGAACCGATCGACGATCGCCCCCGCAAGCGGTGCGCAGAATGCGATCGCAAGCGCCGGGGTTGTAAGAATCAGCTTGGTGAGAAATTCGGCGTTCGGCGTGCCGCTGAATACCTCCGCCATGTGCGGCATTGACGGCGCAATGGTGGCAGTCGACATGACGGTGAGGCTCGCGACCAGCAAAAGCGTCACTCGCCGGGAAAGCGCAGGGATTCCGTTGGAGGCGCTCATTTTCGCGCCAGCCTCGTTTGCATCAGGCTGCGCGTATCTGGCATGGCTCGCGAAGATGGACCGATGAAAAGTCGATCATACCAAAGGGCAGGACCGCCTCCGGGACCGACCGCAATGCGAGGTCCGGCCACGGGGCGATCACTCCTTCGCACGGCGCTCAGGCGAGATCGAATAAAAGTATTTCGGACTTGTTACCCTGTTCGATTGCCAAGCTGTCGACATCGGCGACCTTGAGCGCATCGCCTGCAGTAAGCCGAATGCCGTTTATCGTGACTTCACCCCGTGCAGCATGCACCCAGGCGCGCCGACCGGCAGAAAGCGCGTATTCCTCCTTCTCGCCAGCATCGAACAGGCCCGCGAGCAATGTCGCATCCTGGTGAATCGTAACCGAGCCCTCACGCGCATCCGGGGATGCAATCAGCCGCAACTTGCCGCGCTTCTCGGCCGCCTCGAATCGCTTTTGCTCGTAACTCGGCGCGATTCCGACCACATCGGGCTGTATCCAGATTTGCAGAAAGTGCACCCCGTTCGATTTCGATGGGTTGTACTCCGAGTGCAACACGCCGCGTCCTGCGCTCATTCGCTGCACGTCTCCCGGGCGGATCACCGATCCGGTGCCCATGTTGTCCTTGTGCTCGAGTTCGCCTTCCAGCACGTAGCTGATGATCTCCATATCCTTGTGTCCATGTGTACCGAACCCGCGCCCCGGCGAGACACGATCCTCGTTGATCACACGCAGTGCGCCATAACCCATGTTCGCCGGATCGTAGTAGTCGGCAAACGAAAAGGTATGGAACGACTTGAGCCACCCGTGGTCGGCGTATCCACGGTCCGCGCCTTTCCGAATTTCAATCATTTCAGGCCCCTTTCATACAAATTGTTTGAATACATATTTCGCATCTTATTCTTGCAAATGGCGCTATAAAAGCGAAAAATACCGTTCTTATCAGTCAAAATAATTCAACAACATGAGCAATCTTCGCCTGTCGCTCGATGCCATCGAAGTGCTCGATGCCATCGACCGCCGTGGCAGCTTTGCCGCCGCCGCCGACGAGTTGCACCGTGTCCCCTCGGCCCTGACCTACTCGGTGCAAAAACTGGAACGCGATCTTGATGTGCTGGTATTCGATCGCCGGGGACATCGCGCCGCGCTCACGCCTGCGGGGCGGGAACTTCTTGACCAGGGGCGACACCTGCTTCGCGCCGCGGGCGAACTCGAGCATCGCGTCAAACGGCTCGCCACCGGCTGGGAGACGGAACTGCGCATCGCCTGCGACGACATGATCGATGTATCGAGCCTGCTGCCGCTCGTCGCAGCGTTCTACCGCGACAACGGCAGTGAACGTACCGCCACGCGCATCAGGCTTTCCTACGAGGTACTCGGCGGAACATGGGATGCCCTCGCCTCGGGCCGCGCCGATCTCGTCATCGGCGTGTCCGGGGATGCCCCTGGCAGTGGAGGCTGCTCCGTCCGTCCGCTGGGAACCATCGACTTCGTGTTTGCCGTTGCGCCTTCGCATCCGCTTGCATCCATGCCCGAGCCATTGCGTCACGAACAGATACAGGCGTATCGCGCAGTCGCGGTAGGCGACACCTCGCGAACGCTTGCGCCGCGTTCGGTAGGCCTGCTTTCGGGCCAGGACGTCCTTACGGTTCCCGATCTGGAGTCGAAGGTCGCAGCTCAGGTTGCGGGCCTGGGTTGCGGTTACCTGCCCAAATTCGCCGCACTCATCGAGGTCGGCGCCCGACGCCTGACCGTCAAGGCCGTGGAGGGAAGCAAACCAGAGGCAAACTATGCCTATGCTTGGCGCACCGATAACAAAGGGCGCGCCCTGCGCTGGTTCCTGCATCGACT
The DNA here is from genome assembly GCA_947466535.1 of Betaproteobacteria bacterium. Taxonomy (GTDB): domain Bacteria; phylum Pseudomonadota; class Gammaproteobacteria; order Burkholderiales; family SG8-39; genus CAMBSA01. Next base: position 23,732 of record CANIEV010000002.1, on the reverse strand, counting down.
GGAGGCGCCCGAAATTCACGCCAGCCTGCTGGGAGAACTCCAGAGCCATCCGGCAACGCCGGCGCCCCCGCGCAAATCTTCCCGCGCCCGCAAGATCCTTCGCTGACACGCCGCCCGACAGCGTCAGCCGGGCACTTGCGCAGAAATACCGCCGGATCGGCGAATACTCTCTACCCGCCTGCGGTTCACTCCGAAATCGCTGCGCCCGAGACGCGCGGCAGAACGCACATGAATCAACCCGGCCTCGGCGTCGAGGGCAAACTCCACGTCGTCGACGAAGCCAAAGAAGCTCGACCGGAACTCCGCGTAGAAGTAGTCACGACGCTCCTCCACCACGCTGCACCCCGGCATTTCGCGTACGGTGCCGACCAGCCGCGCCCAGTGGACGTCGGGCTCGCCCCGAAGCTGCAAGGGCGCGATGTAATGCACGGAATCCCGCGGGTCACACTGACTGCTCACCGCATTCGGCAAGGAACGAAGCGGCGCAAGGCGGCCACCCGAGTTGACGGACCTCGCGGGTCGCCTGCCCTCGAACAATCCGAAGTACCTGCTCACGGCTGCGCTTTCGGCTCAGAATGGAACCGCACGCCGCTGCGCCCGTCCTGCTTCATGCGGTACATCGCGTCGTCGGCGAGCCTTATAAGCGCCTCCGCGTCCGAACCGTCGCGTGGAAAGACGCTGATCCCGATCGAAGCAGACACCTGAAAACGCTCGCCGCGTATTTCCAGCGGACGCGTGACTTCCGCCACGATCTTGTCGGCGACAAGCAGCGCATCCTCCGGACGCGACAACTGCGGCAACGCCACGACGAACTCGTCGCCTCCGTGCCTGGCGACCGTATCGACCTCGCGCACAGCCGCACGCAGCCGCAGCGCAATCTCGCGCAAGGCATCGTCGCCCGCACCGTGCCCGTGCCTGTCATTGATGAGCTTGAAGTAATCCAGATCCACCAGCAGCACCGCCATCAGCGATTTGTCACGCCTTGCCTGGCTGAAATAGCGCTCGAGGCGGTCCACGAGGAGCCTGCGGTTCGGCAATCCGGTCAGGGAATCGTGGTTGGCAAGATGCTGCGCCTGCTCTTCGGCACGCTTGAGCGCCGTGACATCGGTACGCACGCCCACGATGCCGCCCTCGCTCGTGCGCCTTTCGCTCGTCTGTATCCAACGGTCTCCGGGAATGCGATAGACGAACGATTCACCGTTCGCATTGCGGTGCCGCTCCACGCGCACGGCAATCCAGGCTTCGACATCCCCCACGTACTCCGGTGGAATGATTTCACCGAGCGCGATCGAGCGGCGCACCAGTTCCTCGAAACTCATCCCGATGATGTCCTCGGGACGGTAATGCTCCGAATACCGCTCGGCGTACCGGAGATTGCACATCGCGAGCCTGTCCTCGCTGTCGAAGAGCGCAAACGCATCCGGAACGCTTTCTATCGCATCACGCATCCGGCCGCGCGTGACGTCCAGTTCCCCACGCAGGCGCGACAACGCCTCCTCCCGCTCCTTAACCAGCGTGAAATCGCTGATCGCCCCCGCAAAACGCACTGCCTTGCCCTGACCGTCCCATTCCGCCCGCCCGCGCGCCTGTATCCACCGAAATCCGCCGTCGGCACAACGCATGCGCAACACTTCCTCGAACGGCACCTTCTCGTCCAGAAGACGCCGCACCGACTCGAGTACCCGGCCGCGGTCCTCGTCATGCAGATTCTCCCGAAAATCGAAGTCCTTGCGGAATTCGCGGTCGCCCGAATAGCCGAGTAGTTCGCGAAAGCGCTGGGAGTAGTTCACACGGTCAAGCGCGATATCCCAATCCCAGAACCCCGCAGGCGAAGCCTGCGTCGCGAGATCGAAACGATGCTCGCTGCGCATCCGCTCGTCTTCTGCTCGCCGCTTCTGGCTGAGATCCTCGAATACCCAGATCACGCCGCGGTCGAGATTGGCGGGGTCGACTGGCCGCCCGATCGCACGGCACCACACCTGCGAGCCGTCCTTGCGCACCATGGCGATATTTTCGTCATGCACGCCGCGCAACCCGAAACTCGCGAGTATCTCGGCGCCCTGCGAATCAAATTCCTCCTGCCCCGGATAGAGCACGCGCACGGAACGACCAACAAGCTCGCCGCGGCCGTAACCGAAAATATCCTCCATCATGCGGTTGCATTTGGTGATCCGCCGCCCGCCGTTGAAATCGAGGTACATCATCCCCACCGGCGCGGTATTGAACATCAACTCCTCTTCTGCCAGCGCCGCAGAGACAGTTCGCTCCGCCTGCCCGATTTCCGCCAGCAGCACCTCGTTCTCGAAACGTGCGAGGAGAGTCCGCGAGCTGGTGCGGTTGAGCACGGAAAACATGAAATACATCAGGGCGGTGAACGCTCCGATGCCCAGGGCCGCGGCGTCATACAACCCGCCTTCGCGCAGGAAAACGAGTTCGACAAGCAAACCGCCGATCGCGGGTACGGCAAAGCCGAGAAATGCCGGCCGGCTGTTCTGCAGTGCGGCGACACGCGACATCGTGATGGTCGGCACAAGGAAAATGACGAACATCTGGTGCACCAGGCTGTGCTCCGGCATGAGCATCAACGGCAACAGGCCCCACGCCACGCCCGATGCGGTGAGCCCGCCGACGAGTCGCTTTTCCCAGAGGTCCGGTGCCGACGTCGCATCCGCGCTGCGGCGATAGGCGACGCTCACGCCTGCCTGTGCCACCAGGATTACAAGCGTCAACGAAATCCAGAAATAAAGCGCCCATCCGGAAACCACACCGTCGAGTGCCGCGTAGGCCACAAGCAAACCGACCAGGCCTACAGCCAGGCGAAAGCGGTCGAACTCGAATGCGAGCCGAACCTGCTCCGTGCGAACGCGGCGTGCGATCGCCTCCTGCGAGGAAGTGATGTCGCTGCCCGAGTCCGGCGTGGCCATTCCGCCGGTCGCTGCTACGCGCTCTCGCGTGAGGCAATTTCCTTGCGCACTTCCGCCATGTCGATTGCCTTCGCCTCCGTGACCACCTCATCAAGCGCGGAACCGGGAAGCGCGCCGGCCTCGTTGTAGATCATCACGTTTTCACGGAACAGCATCAGCGTGGGGATCGAGCGAATGCTGAACGCAGCGGCGATTTCCTGCTCCGCGTCGGTGTTGACCTTCGCAAACACAACCTCGGGATACTTTTCGGAGGCGGCCTCGAAGGTGGGCGCGAAACCCTTGCACGGGCCGCACCAGGGCGCCCAGAAGTCCACCACCACCATGTCATTGCCGGTCACGACCGATTCGAAGTTTTCCTTGGTGAGTTCAATCGTGGCCATCGCCGTCTCCTGTTTAATGTTCAAGTATATCAGCGGTCTACCTAACGATCCGGCAAATGGTCACGTATGAGAATCAGGGAAAATCCGCAGGTGCCTGCGAATGCCCCCACCCGTTGCGGACGCTTTGCGCCCTCGCCCACCGGACCGCTCCATTTCGGATCGCTCGTCACCGCAGTAGCGAGTTTCTGCGAAGCCCGCACTCACGGGGCCCGATGGCTGTTGCGCATCGAGGATGTCGACGCACCGCGCACAGTACGCGGCGCCGCGGACCAGCAAATCTCGGCCCTTGCCGCGCTCGGCTTCGAATGGGATGGCCCGATCGTCTATCAGAGCAGGCGCACCGAAGCCTACGTAGCGGCCCTCGAACGACTCCTTGCTTCCGCATCGGTATTCCCCTGCGCCTGCACGCGCAAGGAAATCGCGGATTCACAAACGCGTTCCATGACACCCACGGACGAACTCGTCTACCCCGGCACCTGCCGCAACGGGATTCCGCCCGGCCGTTCGCCGCGCGCGATACGTGTGCGCGCCGGGAGCGGCACGATCGAATTCGACGATGCCCTCCAGGGGCACATCCGGCAGAATCTCTCGAACGACATCGGAGATTTCGTGGTGCGCCGCGCCGATGGCCTGTTTGCGTATCAGCTTGCCGTGGTGGTCGACGATGCCGAGGCAGGGGTAACGGATATCGTCCGGGGCGCGGACCTGCTCGGGTCCACGCCGCGCCAGATTCACCTGCAACGCCTGCTCGCATACCCCCTTCCTCGTTACGCACACGTTCCGGTGGCGGTGAATCAGGCGGGTGAGAAGCTTTCCAAGAAGACCCTTGCGCCGGCGATTGACCCGAAGGACGGCCCGCGCGCCTTGCTTTGTGCCTTCTCGTTTCTCGGGCAGGACGTTCCCGGCGAACTCGGGCGCGCATCCGTGAACGAACTATGGCAATGGGCATTCGCGCACTGGTCGCTTGATCGAGTTCCCCGGTTGCGATCGATACACGCAGGGTAATCCGCGCGCTGTCTCAGGCCGCGTTCCGAAGCGCTTTACGGGGCGGAAGAATCACCGTGGCGAGAGCCGCGATGACCAGTGCCAGCGCCGCGAGATCGGCCGGAGCGGGTCGCTCTCCAAGCAACAGTGCACCCGAGATGACGCCCACCACCGGAATGATCAGCGTGGACAACGAAGACACGCTCGGCGAGGAGGAGTTCGCAATCTTGAACCAGGCCCAGTTGCAGAACACGAACGAGCCCATTGCGTTGTAGAGCACCCCGAACATCGGCCCGGGCGACAAGCCGAACGGATGATAAGGGCCATTCTCGAACATCAACGCCCCCGCACTCAAGGGAATCGACGCGATGAGTACCTGCCAGGCAGCAAGCGGCAGGGGCGACAGTCCCACCGGCCGCTTTTTCATCACCACCGTCCCCACCGCCCAGCAGACCGCAGATGCACTCAGCAGCAACGCGCCCGTGGGCGAACGCCCGACCGCGGCAATGTCGCTGCCGAGGAGCAGGGCCATCCCGCCCATGCCGAGCACAAGCCCGGTGACCTTTCGCACGGTCAGCGGCTCGCGCAGCCACCACACCGACAGCAGCGTGCTCCACACCGGGAAGGTGTAGGCGATGATCGCCGCGCGTCCCGAATCCATGTAACGCAAGCCGAACACCGCAAGAACATTCCAGGCGGCCATGTTGAGCACCGCCTGTGTGACGAGATTCGGCCACTGCCCCTCGGGGACACGAACCGATATTCCGCGCCCGATGGCAATCAGGAACAGTCCTGCGGAGCCGATGAGCAGGCAGAACGCACGGAACGAAAGCGGCGGCATTTCCGCCATCACCAGCTTCATGATCGGCCAGTTGCCGCCCCACACAAGCGACATGGCCACGAGCAGCCAGATCACCGATCCGGGCAGCGTGGATGTCTCCGTCCGGGGGCTCACTCCGCCCCCGCGCGTTTCGCCCTGCGGGAAAACACATCCGCCGGTATGAGCACGACCGCCATCGAGGCCACCACCAGAACCAGCGCAACGTAGTCGCTCAGATGCGGGCGCTCGCCAAGAACCAACGCACCGCTGATCAGGCCGATCACGGGAACAAACAAGGTCCCGAGCGACGACACCGCCACCGGCAGGCTGGTCGCAACCTTCATCCACGCCCAGTAGCAGAACACGAAGCAGATGAACACGTTGTACGCGACCCCGAGCATCGGCCATAGCGACAGCGAGAACGGATTGAAGCTTCCCTGCTCGTTGACTGCCGCGATCAGGATGATCGGTATCGCCGGGATCCCGATCTGCCATGCGGTGTAGGACAACACCGGCATGCGCACCGGCCAGCGCTTCATCACGGCCGTGCCTATGGCCCAGCCAACCGCCGCCCCGAGCATGAGTGATGAGCCGATAGGCGATCGACCGAGTGCCGCAAGATCGTCGCCGATCAGCACCAGCACCGCGGCGAGACCGAGGGCCACCCCGACGACCCGGCGCCGTGTCAGGGGCTCGTTGGCGATCAGCGCCCCCGCGATGACGCCCCATACCGGAAAGGTGAATGACAGGATCGCCGCACGCCCGGATTCAAGCAGGGGCACGCCGAATGCAACGCAGATGTTCCATGCGCCGACGTTGAGCAAGCTGGCGGCAATCAGCGCGGGCCAGGCCCCCTTGGGTACTGCGAGCGACTGTCGCGTGGCAAGCGCCAGCAGCGAGAGTCCGACCGCGCCCCCGCCGAGACACCAAGAACGAAAATGCATCGGCGCCATTTCGCCGAGGACGATCTTCAGGATCGGCCAGTTGCATCCCCAGACTACTGAGAGCATCGCGAGCAATACATACAACTGCAGTGGTATGCGCTCATTCATAAGCGCCTCGGAGTCCGGCCGCACACGACCGACGGCGAATGCCCCCCGCACAATCGGGCACACCGCAGACCGGCGACCCTGCGCCGCGAACTCAAGCCACGACCAGCGGTTCGAGCACGGCGCGCACCGCGGCGGGAATCGGAACCGGACGGTTGCTTGCCCGGTCGACATAGACATGAACGAAATGCCCCTGGGCGGAGGTCTCCTGTGCGTCATTCCTGAAGATGCCCACCTCGTAGCGAACACTCGAATTGCCCAGTTTCGCCACCCGCATGCCCGCATGCACCGTGTCGGGAAATGCGATCGGACTGAAATAGTTGCAGCGCGTCTCCACCACCAGACCGATCACCTCGCTCGCGTCGAGATCAAGCACGCCCTTCGAAATCAGATAACCGTTCACGACCGTGTCGAAGAAGGAGTAGTACACGACGTTGTTTACATGCCGGTAGGCGTCGTTGTCCATCCAGCGGGTCTGTATCGCCTGAAAATGGCGAAATTCGCTGCGATGCAGGGGTAAAAGTTTGCTCATCGGGTTGGCGGGAGGATTTAAAAAAGGGCACTACATGATCGCAGGGAGCCCCGATTTTACCGTCCCGTGCGCTGTCCACCCTGATTGACGACGAGCGCGACACCCGCCACCGCGAGCACCATGCCCGCAAGTGCCCAGCCGCCGAGCGTCTCGTCGAAAAGAAGCCACGCCTCGACTGCGGTCACAGGTGGCGTGAGATAGAACAGGCTCGCCACCTGTGTTGCCGCACCGCGACGGATGATCAGCGCAAGCAACGAAATCGACACGATCGAGAGCACCAGCACGAGGTGCAAGAGCGCGATCACGAATGACGGCGTCCAGTCCACTGCCAGGGTCTCGGTAAGCAAAGCGAACGGCAGCAGCAGGAACGCGGCAGCGACGAACTGGATCACCGAGCCGCTGCGAAGGTCGAAGGTCGGGCAGAACCGCTTTTGATAGACCGTCCCGACGGTAATCGAAACAAGCGCCACCAGCACCAGGCCCACGCTGAATACCGAGGCGCCTGAAAAATCCAGTTTCTGCTCAAGCACCAGGGCAACGCCCGCCAATCCGAGGAGCAGACCGGTCCACTGGCGTCGCGTCACGCGCTCGCCGAGCACCGGTGCGGCGATGAAGGCGGTGAGTATCGGCTGGAGACCGCAGATGAGCGCTGCAAGCCCGGCCGCAAGGCCCGCGTGGATCGCTGAGAACACGCCGCCGAGGTATCCGCCCTGCACCAGCAAGCCCACCACCGCGATATGCACCCACTGCATCGGCGTCGATGGCCAGGGCGCACGGAAAGCGAGCGTGATCGGGAGCATCAGGGCCACCACCAGTGCGAAGCGCAACAACAGGAAAGTCATCGGCCCGGCGTGCAGGAGGCCCGCCTTCGCCGCGATGAATCCGGTGCTCCAGAAGAACACGAACAGGAGCGGAGTCGCGCGGATCCAGAATCCGGGCGCGGATGCACTCGCGTTCACCGGCCGCATCCCGAAAGGCGACAGTAGAGTGCCACTAAAGTGTTTGATTTCAATACATTGAATCCGGCGGTGCGCCCAAAAAAGGGCGATGCAACAAAATTCGGCGTTTTCGCCGTGACCACGCACTATGCCGGCACACCTGCCCGACACAAACCCTTGTTTTCAGAGCGGTTTTACGCGACCCGTTAATTTTTGCTGCAGCGCAGAAGAATTTCTTGACAGCGCCTGATTTTCCAGTAGAATTGGTTTTGTTGCGACGCAACATAAGTCGCCAAACCGCTGATGAGATCACTTATTTCCCCGCCTTGCCGCGGGAAACCCAAAGGAGACTTTGACATGTACGTAACCCCCGAGCAAGTTGTGGCATCGAACAAAGCAGGCATGGAAGCCGTCATCGCGCTGGCGCACGCACAGTTCGCCGCGTTCGAGCGTCTTTCCGCGCTGAACTTCAACACCACCAAGGCCATCTTCGAAGAGAGCATCGGCCACACCAAGGCGCTGCTTGGCGTCAAGGATGTGCAGGAACTGGTGAATCTGAACGCCGCTGTCGCCCAGCCGACGATCGAAAAAGCCCTCGCCTACTCGCGCAGTGTCTATGACGTGGCGAACCAGGCCCAGGCCGAAGTCACCAAGCTGTTCGAAGGCCAGGCCACCGAGTACAACAAGAACGTCGTCAGCATGCTGGACAAGGTTGCGAAGAACGCGCCGGCCGGCTCCGATGTGGCGGTTGCCGCGGTCAAGTCCGCGCTCGCCGCGGCCAACTCGGCCTACGACAGCCTCACCAAGGTGACCAAGCAGGCGACCGAAATCGCGGAAGCGAATTTCAGCGCCGCCACCAGCGTCACCAAGGAAGTCAAGAAAAAGGCTGCGTAATACAAGCTTTCACACCCTCAGTACTCCTCCTCCTTCTGTCGGTGTGAGCAACGGGCCCCTCTCGGGGCCCGTTGTCTTTTCGGGCCCCGTGGTAATAGCTCTCGGGCCCGTTGTCTTTTCCCGGGCCCGTCGTAACAGCTCGGGCCCGTTGTCTATTGCCGGACCGTTGTAGTAACTCGGGCCTGTTGTCTTTTGTCCGGCAGGTAAGATCCCTCGCATGCTTGCGCCCCGCCTTGCGATCGTCGATCTGGAGACCACCGGCATGTCGGCGCGCACCGACCGGGTCACGGAAATCGCCGTGCTCGAGATCGATGACGGTCGCCTTGTCGGTGAATGGTCCAGCCTGATCAATCCGGGCATCCCGATACCACCGGAGATCCGCGGTCTCACCGGCATCAGCGATTCGATGGTGAAGGACGCGCCGGGATTCGATGCGATCGCCGACCAACTTGCCGAACTACTTGAAGGACGGGTCCTCGTCGCCCACAACGTGCGCTTCGACTACGGCTTCCTCAAGGCCGAATTCGAACGCACCGGCCGCAGTTTTTCCGCAAAGACAGTTTGCACCGCACGGTTGTCCAGAGCGCTCTATCCGGAGCGAAGCGGGCACGGGCTGGATGCGATCGTCGCGCGGCACCGGCTTGACCAGGCCGACCGCCATCGCGCAAGCGGTGACGCACGCATCCTCCTGCGCTTCATCGAACTGCTGTACCGCGAGTTGCCGCAGGATGAAATCGATGCCGCTGTGCGGCGCCTGCTGCGCCAGCCGAGCCTGCCGAAGAACCTGCCGCCGGAGCGACTGGCCGCGGTGCCGCACGCGCCCGGCGTCTATGTCTTCCTTGGCGCCGGCGGCCATCCGGTGTACATCGGCAAAAGCCTCGATCTTCGCGACCGCGTGGCGGCGCATTTCTCCGGCGACTATCGACGCGACCGCGAGGCGCGCATCTCGCAGGAGATCGAGGACCTCGAATGGCACGAGACCGCGGGTGAGCTCGGCGCCCTGCTTCTCGAGGCCGAATGGGTGCGCGAGCGCATGCCTGCGCACAACGCGAGGCTGCGCCGGCGCGACAACGCGGTCGCGTTGATGCTCGACCTCGACCGCGGCCGGCCGAAATTTCCCCTCGCGGCAATCTCCACACTAGAGGAACTCGCCGACTCCTACGGGGTGTACTCGTCGCGTCAGTCGGCACGGATGCACCTGATCGATCTCGTCCGCGAGCACGAACTCTGCGCCAAGGCGCTCGGCCTGGAGCGCGGATCCGGTCCCTGCTTCGGCTACCAGATCCGCCGCTGCCGCGGCGCCTGCTGCGGCGGCGAATCCGCAGACTCCCACCGCGCTCGCCTGTTCGACACCCTCGCGCCCCGTCGCTTTCAGGCGTGGCCGCACGACGGCCCGCTCGCGGTACGCGAATTCCGTGAGGGGTTCGATGAATGGCTGGTGTTCGATCGCTGGTGTTTTCTCGGACGAGCCGAAACCGAATCCGCCGCCCGCGAACTCGCCCTCACCCGCGAGCGCCGTTTCGAACTCGAGAACTTCCGCATCCTTGCTGCCTTTCTCAGGCGTGATCCGGGCAGCGAAGAACAGCATGTCTTCGCCGATCTTGCATCCGCAGATCAGCGTTTTGACGCATCGGGCCCGCCCCTCTAAGCTAGCGGCAGGAGAAGGAGTTCAATGTAGTTGCGTCCGCACGCCTCCGCGTTGCGACGCACACCCGGTACAAACCGCGTCACACCACCGACTGCACCCGTCCGGACCGATCCGTGCGCCCATGCATTTTTCACATGCATCCCGTTCGTGCCGGTACGTATCGCAAACAACAAGGAATCCCGATGACATCGATTCATCGCAAGTCCCTCGCCGCTGCAATTCTCGTCGCGCTCGGCCTCGTCACACCCGCACTCCACGCCCAGACCGACTATCCCAACCGCCCCATGCGCATGATCGTCGCCTTTCCGCCGGGCGCGGGCGCCGACCTCACTGCGCGAACGGTGGCGCAAAAACTCTCGGAGGCCTACGGCCAGCCGGTGGTGGTGGACAACCGCGCCGGCGCGAACGGCAGTGTCGGCACCGACGCGGTTTCGAAGTCCGCACCCGACGGCTACACGCTGCTGCTCACCGACCGCGGCGCGCTCGGCATCAATCCCAGCCTGTACAAGAAGCTTCCCTACGATCCCACCCGGGATTTCGACTACATCGGCATCGCCACCGTGGGCGCGTATGTACTGGTGGCCAACGCCGCCATCGGCGCCAACACGCTGGATGACCTGGTTCGGCTTGCCAGGGCAAAGCCCGACACGATCAACTACGCAAGCTACGGCATCGGCAGCATGCCGCATCTCAACTTCGAAGCGCTAAACCAGCGGCTCGGCATCAAGCTCACGCATGTGCCCTACAAGGGCGGCGCGCCCGCGGTGGCCGCCGCGGTCGCGGGCGAAGTCGGAGTCACCATCGCCACACCGCCCAGCCTGCTCGGTCATATCCGCGACGGCCGGGTGCGTGCGCTCGCGATCGGCGCACCCAAGCGCTCGCCCCTGCTGCCGAACGTGCCGACAATGGCAGAAGCCGGGGGCGGGGACGACACGCTCGCCTTCACCTTTTTCGGATTCGCGGCCGCCGCGGGTTCGCCGCGCCCGGTCATCGCGAAGCTGAGCGCGGATATCAAACGCATCCTCGCCCAGCCCGACGTCGCTGAACGCCTGTCGAAGGTCGGCCTCGACCCCTTCGGAAGCACTCCTGAAGAAATGCTCGACACCGTGAAACGCGACGTCGCGCGCTTTGCAAAACTCGTGAGTTCCATTGGCATCCAGCCGGAGTGATCCGGGCCGTGCGAATCGCTGCATCATTCATGCGCGTTTTTGCAGTCGTATTCGCGCTGCTCGTCCCCGCATTGCACGCGTCGGCGCAGGACCGTTACCCGTCCGGCATCGTGCAGATCGTCGTGCCGTACACCCCGGGGACCGGTGCCGATATTCTTTCTCGCGCACTCGGTCCGCGGCTCGCCGAGCGCTGGAAGGCGGCGGTGGTCACCGAGAACCGCGCAGGCGCAAGCGGCAACATCGGCGCGGAATTCGTGGCAAAGGCGTCGCCCGACGGCTACACACTGCTTTGCACCGCAACCGCCTTCGGCACCAATCCCGCGCTGAATCGAAGGCTGCCGTTCGACCCGGTCGCAAGCTTCGCGCCGGTCATCCAGATCGCCACCAGTGCAATGGCCGTCGTCGTCTCGCCGCAGCTCAACGCGAACTCGGTGCGCGAATTCATCGATACGGCGCGCGCGCAACCGGGAAAATTGCACTACTCCTCGCCCGGCAACGGCACGCCGCAGCATCTTGCGATGGAACTGCTAAAACTCGACACGCGGATCGAGCTCGTCCACGTGCCCTACAAGGGCTCGGGCGGTGCGCTTGCCGATCTGGTGGGCGGTCATGTGCAGGCGATGATCACCGCGCTGCAGACCGTCGGGCCGTATATCCACGGCGGGAAGCTGCGCATGCTGGCCGTGCTCGGAGGCGAACGTTCAGCCGCGTTTCCGGATGTGCCAACCATCCGCGAAGTCGGCTACCCGGACCTCGAAGTCGAGACCTGGTACGGCCTGCTGGCCCCCGCCGGAACGCCGCCAGCGGTGATCGCCCGCATCAACACCGATCTGAACAGCATCCTCCGCCAGCCCGAGCTCCGCGAACTGCTCGCGAAACAGGGACTGAGCGCAGCGGGCGGCACGCCCGACCGCATGGCGCAGACATTGAAGTCGGAACTCGCCCGCTGGACGCGCGTCGTGGATGCTGCGCATATCCGCGCGGATTGATCCGCCCGGCAGGACAACAACCGAAACAACAACCCACCGGAGTCAGCATGAGTCAGCTCGAAGACCTCGCAATCGCCTACCGCGTGCTCGCCGAACACGGCGTGATCGACGGCTACGGCCACGTGAGCGTACGTTCAGAATGCGACCCCTCGCACTATCTTCTCGCACGCTCGCTCGCGCCCGAACTCGTCACCGTGCAGGACATCATCGAATACGACCTCGACAGCAAACCGCTCGACGCGGGCGGGCACGAGTCGGTGCGCGAGCGCTTCATCCACGGCGAGATCTACAAGAGCCGGCCCGAAATCATGGCGGTGGTGCACAACCACTCGCCCTCGGTCGTGCCCTTCAGCGTCACCACACAGCCGCTGCGGCCGCTGTTTCATATGGCGGCGTTCGTCGGTCAGGGCATCCCGAATTTCGAGATCCGCGATGCCGAAGATGGCACCGACCTGCTGGTGAAGACGCCGTATCTCGGTCAGGCGCTCGCGCGTTGCCTAGGCGACAAGCCGGCGGCGCTGATGCGCGGCCACGGCTCGGTGACGGTGGGGGAAAACCTGCCGCGCGCGGTCGGCCGCAGCATCTATCTCGAGATGAGCGCACGCATGCAGATGCAGGCGATGATGATCGCCGGGCCGGGCGGCGAAATCACCTGGATCAACGAACGCGAAGTTGCCGCCTCGGTGCCGGTGCAGGACTACGGCCGCGCCTGGGTGATGTGGCGTGCGAATGCGCTCGAGCGGATGCGCGCGGAGAAGCACGCCGTCAAGGAGGAAAGAAAATGATCCGCTTGCGATCCGCGTTGGCCTGCATACTGCTCGGCCTTGCCGCGGGCACTTCGATTGCACAGACCTTTCCCTCGAAGCCGATCCGCTGGATCGTGCCCGCGCCGCCCTCGAGCAGCAACGACACGCTCGCGCGCATCGTCGCCAACAAGCTCACCGAGCGCCTGCCGCAGCCGGTGGTCATCGACAACCGCCCGGGCGCGGGCAGCCAGATCGCCTCGGAGGCCCTGCTCAAATCCGCGCCCGACGGCCACACCATCCTGATGACGCCGGTCACCCACGCGATCAACGCGACGCTCAACCCCAATCAGCCCTACGACGCGATCAGGGACTTCAGCGCCGTCGGCCAACTCGCTACCCAGCCGCTGGTGGTGATCGTCAGTCCCGCCGCCGGCATCGCCACGCTCGATGCACTGATCGCTCGCGCACGCTCGGCCCCTGGAAAGTTGAGCTACGCCTCCGGCGGCAACGGCACGCCGCAGCACCTCGCGGGGGAACTGTTCAAGCTCGCCGCGGGCCTCGACATCCAGCACATCCCGTACAAGGGCAGTCCTTCAGCAATCATCGATCTTCTCTCGGGACGCATCGACCTGATGATCGAACCGATGATCACCGTCATCCCGCATGTGAAAAGCGGCAAGCTGCGCGCGCTCGCGCTCACCGCCCCGACGCGTTCACCCGCCCTGCCCGACCTGCCGACCGTGCGCGAACTCGGCCTTCGCGACTACGAAGTGATCGCCTGGTACGGCGTGCTCGCACCCGCACTCACACCCGCCGCCGCGATCAACGCACTCAATTCGGAGATCAACCGGGTCCTCGCCCTGCCGGCGGTGATCGCAAGCTACGCCGCGCAGGGCGCTACAGCGAACGGCGGCACGCCGCAGCAGTTCCAGGACCTGATCGCAAGCGAAATCACCAAATGGGGCAAGGCCGTGGCGGCCTCGAAAGCCAAGGTCGACTGAGAACTGGGCGCGCCTCAGGCCGCCCCGCGCACCGTATCGATCAGGCCGCCCGCATCCGCCGGCGCCGCATCGCCGCGCCAGGCCACATGCCCGTCGGGCCGCACCAGCGCGAGCTTGCGTTCATAGAGCGCGCCGAGCGCGGAATCATCGAGCCGAGTCAGCGTAACAGGCACACCGCGCGATTTCGCCGCCGCAAGAATTGCATCCGCACCCTTCGCCTCGCTGCCAAACTGAAGTAGTGCGAATCCGCGGCCGAACAGATCCAGCGTCGAACGACCGTCCGCAAGCCAGCCGTGCGGCGAGCGATGCCCCGGCCGCGCGGTCGGCACATACACCGCCTGATCGTCCGGTGTCTGCGGCGTGCCATCCGGCACGATCACCGGTGAGCCTTCATACCGATGACCCATGTCGGCGCCGAGCGTCTCGTAGTGGCGCTTGATGCTTGCCTTCAGCTTCTCGCCAACTTCGATCCGCTTTGCATCGCCCTCCGGCGTCGCATCGAGAACGCCTTCACTGTCGATCGGCTTTTTCTTGAGCGCGAAGTTGCCTGCGGCCGAATCCACCATTCGCTGTCCCACCGGACGCCGCTCGGCGTCGTAGCTCGCAAGCAGCTTCGCTCCCGCCCAGCCGCCCAGTGTCGCCTCCAGTTTCCATCCGAGGTTGTCGATATCGGTGATGCCGGTGTTCATGCCGTAGCCGCCGTTGGGTGCCATCACGTGCGCCGCATCCCCCGCGATGAACACCCGCCCCTTGCCGTAACTGTTTGCCAGCAGCCGGCTGCGCCGCCACGGCATCACCGAGTCGATCTCGAACGGGATGTCGTCCGAACCGAGCCCGCGACGCACCCAGGCGGCCGCGTCGAAATCCGCCGCTTCCACTTTCTCCTTCGATCCCACCACCGTCATGCGCCAGTAGTCCTGCCCGTCC
Source organism: Betaproteobacteria bacterium (assembly GCA_947466535.1). Lineage (GTDB taxonomy): Bacteria > Pseudomonadota > Gammaproteobacteria > Burkholderiales > SG8-39 > CAMBSA01. The sequence goes on along the minus strand of CANIEV010000002.1, from coordinate 8,731 downwards.
ACCACGGTGAGATGTCCCCAGTTGCCTTCGGGGCCGATGAACAGATACCGCTCCGCCGGTCCCTTGTCGTGGCGCTTGGGGAGGCCGGGCGAGCGCAGGTAGATGGCGGTCGAATAACTCAGCGCCGGATCGCCCTCGAGCACGATGCCAAGTGCCTGCCGCACCGAACTGCCCGCGCCGTCGCAGGCCACCATGTATTGCGCGGATACCTCGAAGCCGTCGCCGCCCTTGAGATCGCGCACCTTTGCCCTGACACCATTCTCGCCTTGATCAAACGATTCGAGTTCGCAGTGGTACCGCGCGTCGATGCCCGACTGCTCGCTCACCGCACGACCGAGAATCGGGTTGAACCAGAGTTGCGGGCAGCGGTGCTTTTTCTCCGGCCCGATGGCCGGCATCGTTTCCTCGCGCAGGCTGGGAAACTCGATCACCGACAGCGGATAACCCGCCAAGCTGGTGCAGAACACCTGATTGAGCGGCAGGTCCATCGGAAAGCCGCAGTCGCGCACCCGCTGCGCGATGCCGAGACGCCGGCAGATTTCCATCGTCCGCGCGGAGATCAGCCCGATCTTCGAATGCCGGATCTCGCCGCTGGTGCGCTCGATCAGCATGCAGCCGATGCCGCGCCAGGCAAGATCCAGCGCGAGCGCCATGCCGACCGGACCGGCGCCGATGATCAGCACAGGCGTTTCGATGATTTTTTTATTGGTGCCAGAGGTGGCGGGCATTTCTGTTTCCTGAACGTGTGAAATCATTTTTCGATGAGGGCGCTGAAATTCAATGCGCCCTTGCGCTCAATCCGCGCTGACCTTGGCGCGCCTGACCACTTCAGCCCATTTGACGGCTTCAGTGCGCATGTAGGCGGCGAACTCCTCGGGCGTGCTGCGCAGCGGTTCAATCCCGGCGGCCAGCAGCTTCTGCCGGATCGCGGCATCGCCGAGCACGCGCGCGATTTCTGCATTCAGCTTCTGCACCACCGGCGCCGGCGTTCGCGCGGGCGCGACCATGCCCTGCCAGGCCGAGGCTTCGAAGCCCGGCAGGCCGGACTCCGCGATCGCGGGCACATCCGGCATTCCGGCGAACCGCTCGGCGGTGCCGATGCCGAGCGCCCTCACACGACCGGATCGGATCACCTCCGCGCCCGAATCCACGCCCACGAACATCATCGCGATCCGTCCTCCGAGCAGATCCTGCATCGCCGGATTCGAACCCTTGTAGGGGACATGCACGAGTTCAACTCCGGCGCGAAAGCTGAGCATCTCCATCGCGAGCCGATGCACGCTCGCCGGCCCCGGCGAGCCGAAGTGGAACTCCTGCGGACGGGTTTTCACAAGCGCGAGCAGCTCGCGTATCGAGCGTGCGGGAATGTCCTTGCCGACCACCAGCACCAGCGGAAAACGCCCGGTGAGCGACACCGGCGCAAAGTCGGTGAAGGGATCGTAGGGCAGCTTCTCGTACAGCGACTGGTTCACCGAGAAGGTGGTGACACTCGACAGCATCAGCGTGTAGCCATCGGCGGGCGACTTGATCAGCGCGTCGGAGGCGATCAGCGTGCCGCCGCCCGCACGGTTGTCGATCACCACCGGCTGGCGGATGTTCTCCGACAGCTTCTGGCCAAACATGCGCGCGAAGATGTCGGTGCTGCCACCCGGTGGAAACGGCACGATCAGGCGGATGGAGCGCGCGGGAAACTCCTGCGCGATCGTTCGCAAGGGCGTGGCCGAAAGCACCAGAAACAGCGCAGCGCAAAAAAGCGAAATGTCAGTTAAACACCCGCTTTGCCGCGCCAATGCTGGGCCTTTTTTGCAAATTGTCAGTATTGGCATGGCGATTCCGATGCGATGTCCACGCCTATTGAGGCTCGAATTTCGAGCCCAGATCCGCGTCGAATCCGCCGTCGATCAGTATGAACGCCACCGTGCAGGGCTTGGCCGATCGGTTGCTCCACGCGTGGTTGGTGCCACGCTGAACCACCACATCGCCCGCGCGCACCAGCACGTCCTCGTCATCCAGAACCAGCGTGATCTCGCCCGACAGGATGATCGCGTAGTCCACCGTCTCGGTGCGATGAATCATCGGATGCCGGCCGCCCGCTTCGAAGGTGGAGGCCGATCCGTGCCCCATGTCGGCGAACATCTTCTTCGCCGATTCGGGATCGAGATTGCGTATCGCCTCGGGCTCCGGCGCGAACTGCGTTATGCGCACCACGGTGCCGTGCTCGGGCGGCATCAGCTTGCGCGGACCGAGCGTCGGATCGGCCTCGTCGGCAACGATAGGCGCGGGCGCGCCCTCGGTGCGCCAGACCTCGGTGGAATACTGCCCCGGGCGCTTCGGATTCGTGCGCACCGACGGCGCGAGCCCGTCGGACACAACGATCGCCCTGCCCTTGCGGTCATGCCCGGTCACCACGCGGCGTACCTTGCCGTCCATGCACCCTCCTCGTTCTCTCCCAGGCGGCAAGTATACTGGCCGCGTCCCCGAGGAGGAAACTTCCCTTGAGTTTGTTCACTCTGCGCACCCTGGCTGCGCTCGCGCTGATGCTGCTTGGCCTTCTTGCAAACGCGGCGCACGCGCAGGCATGGCCTTCGCGTCCGATCCGTCTGCTCGTCGGATTCGCACCGGGCGGCAGCACCGACCTCGTCGCCCGCCTTGTCGGACAGAAACTCTCGGAAAAACTTGGCCAGCCGGTGATCGTCGAAGTCAACACCAGCGGCGGCGGCACCGGTGCGAACGATTCGGTGGCCAAAGCGCCGCCGGACGGCTACCGCATGGTGCTGCTCACCGGCGGCGTGCCGGCGCAGGCGGCGATCCGCAAGTCGCTTCCCTACGACCCGCTCAAAAGCTTCGGCATGGTGGGCATGGTTGCCTCCTACCCAATGGTGATCGCGGTGACACCCGATTCGCCGATCAGAACGCTTGCCGACCTGTTTGCCCGCGCGCGTGCCGAACCGGGCCGAATCACCTACACCATCCAGTCGGTGGGCAGCCTGCATCACCTGCTCGGCGAATGGATGAACATCGAAGCCGACACCACCATGCTGCCGGTGTCCTACAAGGGCGGCGCCCCCGCGCTGATGGATCTGCTCGGCCATCGTGTCGATGTGATGATCGAGACCGGCCCGTTCGCGATCGGTCAGATCCGCGGCGGGAAACTCCGGCCGCTCGCGCTCTCCTCGCCCGCGCGGTTCGCGCTCATGCCGGAGGTGCCGACGATCGCCGAGACGATCAAGGGGGTGGAAGCGGTGTCATGGCTTGGCATGGCGGTCGCGCCCGGCACGCCGCGCCCGATCATCGACCGGCTGAACGCGGAGATCCACTCGATCCTGCAACTCGCGGACGTGCGGGCGCGCCTCGCCGAAATCGGCTCGGTGCCGCATCCTTCGTCGCCCGAGGAAATGCACGAGCAGATCGCCCGCGAGATCACGCGCTGGACGCGCGTGGTGGACATCAAGAAAATCGAGCGGCAGTAGCGCCGCCCTGCACGCGTTGCCGCGCTACTTCGGATCGAGCGTCGAGCTCCAGCGTCCGCCGAGTTCGACCACGCCCTGCTTGAAGCACTCGATGGTCTGCGCCACCGCATCCGGCGCACCGCGCGCGCCGAGCTCGATATGCCGCCGCTCAGGTCCACCGCCCATGTTGGGCAGGCTGAAGCTCTTGAGTCCCGGATGCTTCGCTTCCACCTCGGTCATCAGCGGTGTAATGGTGCTCTCGGGCAGTTCGTAGACAAAGATCGCAGCCTCGGTTTCGTCCACGCGATGGAACAGATGCGGGTAGTGCGTATCCAGCACCCAGGCGCACATCGGCCAGGCCATCACCGGAAAGCCGGGTACGAAATGGTGGTGCCGGTAAGAGAACCCGGGCACCTTGTTGTGCGGATTCGGAATGATGTTCGATCCCTTCGGGAACACGCCCATCTGCAGGCGCAGCGGCGTGGTTTCGGCGCCGAAGCGCTCGCGAAGCAGCACCTCCGCCTCGGGATGCAATTCCAGCGGCATGCCGGCCGCCGTGCCCGCGCATTGGCGGGTGTGGTCGTCGGGCGTCGCACCGATGCCGCCGAAACTGAACACGACATCGTCCGTGTCGAGCGTGCGTTTGAGCATGGCGGTGATCAGCGCGGGGTCGTCGCCGAGATACGTGCACCAGTCGAGCTTGAGGCCGCGTTCACCCATGATTTCGACAAGTCTGGAGAAATGTTTGTCCAGGCGTTTGCCGCGGATGATCTCCTCGCCGATGATGATTGCGCCAAAGCCCATCACTTTCCTTTCTTGGCGGGCGCAGATGCGGGCGCAGATGCAGGCACCCGTGCCAGATCCGCCAACCAGGCCTCGGCCGAACTGTCGCTCGGCGCGCGCCAGTCGCTGCGCGGCGAGAGCGAGCCGCCCGAGCCCACCTTGGGCGAATTCGGGATCGCGCTTCGCTTGTACTGGCTGGTCTGGAAAAACCGCTTCACGAACACGCCGAGCCAGCGCTTGATCTCGGCCATCGAATACGCGTTGCGGTCCTTCTCGGGAATACCTGGCCATTGGCCGCGCGCGGCGCTGTGCCAGGCGGTCCACGCAAGGAACGCCACCTTGGAGGGCGTGTAGCCGAAGCGCAGCGTGTAGTACAGATGAAAGTCCTGCAGTTCGTACGGGCCGACCGAGGCCTCGCTCTGCTGCTCCGGTTCGCCGCCTTTTTTGCCCGGCACCAGTTCCGGGCTGATCGCGGTGTCGAGCACGTCCTGCAACGTGCGGCTCACTTCGCGGCCGAGTTCGCCCTTCTCCGCCACATGGCGGATCAGGAACCGGATCAGCGTCTTGGGCACGCTCGCGTTCACCGCGTAGTGCGACATGTGATCGCCCACGCCGTAGGTCGCCCAGCCAAGCGCGAGCTCGGAAAGGTCGCCGGTGCCCACCACCGGTGCGTTGTGTAGATTCGCGATTCGGAACAGGTGGCTGGTGCGTTCGCCCGCCTGCACGTTCTCGAAGGTGATGTCGTAGACCTTGCGGCCGGACGCGTATGGATGGCCGATGTCCTTAAGCATCTGCAGGCAGGAGGGCCGGATGTCGATCTCGCCCGCGGTGGCGCCCAACCCGGTCATCAGCGCGCGCGCCTGGCGCAACGTGCGGTCGCTGGTGGCAAAGCCGGGCATGGTCCAGGCGAGAATATTCTTTCGCGGCAGCTTCATCACGTCCATCGCGCGCGCGCAAACGAGTAGCGCCTGCGTCGAGTCAAGCCCGCCCGAGATGCCGATCACCACCTTCTGCGCGCCCATCGCGCGCAGGCGCTTGACCAGCCCCTGCACCTGGATCTCGTACACCTCGCCGCAGCGCGCATCGCGCGTCGCGGGATCGCTCGGCACATACGGATAACGCTCATACGACCGCTCGAGCAGGAGCGTCCCCTGCACCGGCAGCGCAAGCGGGAAGATCACCGTACGGAAGTTCTCGACCTCGTCCGCGTGGCGGGCCACTGCCTGCGCGAAACTCGTCTGGCGCATGCGGTCCTGCACGATCCGGTCGAGGTCGATCTCGGCGGTAATGATCTGCGACTCGTAGGCAAAGCGTTCGCTCGCCGCGAGCCGCGAGCCGTTCTCGAAAATCATGCCGTGGCCATCCCAGGCCATGTCGGTGGTCGACTCGCCGTAGCCCGCGGCAGAGAACAGGTAACCGGCGATGCAGCGTGCCGACTGGTTCGCCACCAGATCGGTGCGGTAGCGGTCCTTGCCCACCGTCACGTTGGAGGCAGACAGGTTCAGCAGAAGATTGGCACCCGCGAGCGCCGCGAACGAGGACGGCGGAATCGGCGTCCACAGGTCCTCGCAGATCTCGATCGCGAAATTGAGCAGCGGTTGCGATTCGGCCTGGAACAGCAGGCGCGCACCGAAGGGCACGTCCTCCTGCCCGAGCAGGTCGATCAGATCGTGAGTCGCCACGTCCCCCGATACGAACCAACGCGTTTCGTAGAACTCGCGATAGCCGGGAAGATAGGTCTTGGGCACCACGCCGAGGATCTGCCCGCCCGAGAGCACCGCGGCGCAGTTGTAAAGCAGACCGTCGACGCGAAGCGGCACACCCACCACCGCGACGATCGCGAGCCTGCGTGTCGCCTCGCGCACCCGGTCGAGCGCAGTCAGACTGGCATCGAGCAGTGCCTGTTGCTGGAACAGGTCGTCGCAGGTGTAGGAAGAAAGGCCGAGTTCGGGGAACAGCACCAGAGCACAACGCTTCGCCGCTGCTTCGCGCAGCAGTTCGAGGGTCTTGACTGCGTTAAACGCCGGGTCGGCCACGCGCACCTCGGGAATCGCAACCGCAACGCGCGCGAAGTTGTGCCGGTACAGATTGAAGAAGGACGCAGACGAGGAAGCAGAGGCCAAGGGGGCGGTGCGCCGCAGGGCGCTGTGGGTCCGGGAAACTTATTGTCCCAGAAAATCCGGGGCTTGCGCTGGGAAGCTGAAGCAAGCCCCGAACCCTGGCGCCCATCGCCTTGCATCTGTGCCCGCCGCCCCATCTGCTTGCGCGCACATGCTCATGTTCAATCTGAGAAATAGACGTCAACTTGTAACGCTAATCGGCCGTTAACTGTCCTGAAGGTGCAGCAAACTCGTGTTGCAGCAAGTGGAAGAATCATCGAACACATTGTCTCAACACAAACGGAGATTGCGATGAGAACGCTCGACGATGTCTACGGTCCCGACCTTGACCGCTTTCCGCTGGAGCAGGAAGTCTGCCCCCCCGGCATTCCTCTCAACTGGAGCGAGTTTCCCCTCGCCGAAGTCCCGTTTGCCGACTTTCATTCCAATTTCGTCGCTGCACACGAGCTTGCGAAGGGCCAACTCTACTGGGGCCCGAACAACAAGCGCGCCTGATCTTCCGGACCTGATTCGCGAAGCCTGACCCGCTACAGGGACAGCACGACTTTCCCGAAGTGCTGGTTGGTCCGCATGTGTTCGAACGCCCCCGCTGCCTGATCAAGTGGAAAAATTTTATCCACCGGCATGCGCAGCGCCTCTGATGCCACCGCATCGGACAGATCCGCCGTCATCTTTGCGTTGAGATCGCGTATCTCCTGAACCGAGCGCGTGCGGAACGTCACCCCGATGAAGGAAATCCGCTTCAGCGCGTGCAGGTTGAAGTCGAACTGACCCGACGTACCCCCGAGCCGTCCCACGCTTACGATGCGGCCGCACACCGCCGCGGCCTCCATGTTCTGGTTGGCAAGCGGGCCCGACACCACGTCGATGATCAGGTCAACGCCCCTGCCGCCGGTCGCCTCCTGCACCGCCTTCACCCAGCCGGGATCCTTTGAATCCAGCGCGAGATCGGCACCGTAGTCGCCAAGGCGCGCCCTCCGTCCGGCATGGGTCGATGTCCCGATGACCTTCGCCGCCCCGCGGTGCTTCGCGATCTGCAAGGCCATCAATCCCACGCCCGAGCTTGCACCCTGAACCAGGACCGTCTCGCCCGCGGCGAGGCGTCCGTTGGTCACCACCGCATCGTGCATGGTCTGCAAGGCGATCGGCAATGCCGCCGCATGATTGAAATCAAACTGCGCGAAACTGATCGCATTCTTCGGCATCGGGCACGCCCGGCCCCAGTCGGTCACCGCGTACTCCGCAAACGCTTCGGTGCCGCCGCACATCACCCGATCGCCCGGCCGGAAGCGTTGCGCCGAGCTGCCGACATCGACCACCTCGCCCGCCCACTCCATGCCGATGATCTTGCCGGACTTCGCCGCCACCGAATTCAGGTCGGCACGGTTCAGGGCGCAGGCACGCACCCGCACGAGGATGTCATCGGCCTTGCATTCGGGCATCGGCATGTCGCGCAGTTGCGCGCCCGATTCGGTCGAAACGACGGCTCTCATGGCCCCTCCGGTTTGAACAACGGCATGAACAACTACTCCAGCGCGGGATCGTCCACGCGGCGCGCCACACCCTCGATCGGTCCGGAGCGCATGCGCTCCAGCGACGCCAGCCCGAAATGTATGAACACCAGCCCGGCATACACCGGCGAAAAGAAACCGAGCACCGGCACATGGCCGATCAGCGCGAGCACCACGCCAAGCAGGAAGAACTCACCGCGGTGCAAGTCGATCAGTTCGCGCATCTCCTCCGCGCTCGCGTGATCGGCCAGCGCGTCGTAGCGGAACACCCGCTGGTTAAGGTAGGCGAACAGCAGAACCGGAATGAACGGCCAGAGCAACGGGACCAGCCAGAGCGGCAGCGTGGCCACCGCAAGACCCGTAAGCACCGCGAGCGCAATCACGGTGTTCCACACCCCGCCTGCCGCCGAGCCGCCACGCAGGCGCCGAAGCGTCGGGTAATTTCGTTCGGCGACGTGATTCACCATGGTCGGCATCGCAAAAATGCCGATGATCACCACCGCGGTCACGAGCACCAGCGGAATGAATGCCAGAACGAGGATCACCCAGGCCACATGTGCCGCGATGAAAGTGAATGGCCAGAACATCAGAAGCCATTGCACGATCTCGAAGCTCCTGATGCCCGAATCGACCCACTGCGAGGCCTGCGACCAGAACACGACCGCAAGCAGAGTCCACAGGCCGAGCGCGACGAACACCGGCCAGAACATCAGCAGGAGCATCCGTGGATTAATGAGGCTGAACAGGGCTTTGATCAAGGCATCGAACATGACCTCAATCCTAACAGGCCGCGCTCACCTGCCACATGACGTCGTGTTGACGAGTGAATCAACCCGCCTTGTATCGGGAAGGGCAATTGTTCACAATG
>CANIEV010000001.1 GCA_947466535.1 Betaproteobacteria bacterium | reverse complement strand
CTCGTCGTTGCAGGGCGTATAGAGCACGCGTCGCTTGCCCGACCAGTACTCGATGAACTTGAAGCCTTCGCTGACGTTACTCCCGCCAATGCCGTTCCAGGCGTTGTTACGTTCGCCTGTCGTATTGCGTTCACTTTCGAGCCGCGGGATCATTACCCTGATCGCGCCATCTCCAAGGACGCGCCGGTCGCGCAGCAGGCCGAGCGCATCGCGGATGCGCGAGCCGACGCCGTCGGCGGCGATCACCATGTCGGCCTCTCGGCTCGAACCGTCGGCGAACTGAACCGCGCCGCGCTCGTCCGCGCCCACCGCCTGCGAACCGAATTCGATGCGCGCGCCCGCCTTCGTCGCCGCAGCAGCAAGCGCGTCCATGAGCTGCTGGCGCACCACCGCCACCACGCGACCGTCGCCGATCTGCGCGAAGCGATGCACCGCGGTCACCGCGTTCTGCGCATTGCGCGTCTCGCGGATCAGGCCCCAGTGCGACCCGGCAACCGCCTGGTCGTAGGCGCCGATCGCATTCAGTATCTTGAGGCCGTTTTCCCAGATATAGATGCCCGAGCCGACCGCCCGCAGGGAGTCGCTGCGCTCATGCACCGTTACGTCCCAGCCGCGCAGCGCGAATGCCGCTGCCGCCGTCAGCCCCGCGATACCTGCTCCGACAATCTCCAACCGGCGTTTCATGGCTCGCTCACTTCATCATGTTCGGTAACACCATCACGATGCTCGGGAAGGCGATGAGCAGCGTGATCCGCACCGCGTCGGCGGCAAGAAAGGGCAGCACGCCCATGAACACCGCGCCCACCTTCAGGTCGGGAATCAGCGCCCGCACCACGAAGAGCAACATTCCGAGCGGCGGATGGATCATGCCGATGCCCACGACGATCACAACAAAAATGCCGAACCAGATCGGGTCGATGCCCATCTGAGTCACGATCGGGAAAAAGATCGGCACGGTGAGCACGGTCATCGCCGAGGCGTCGAGCACGCAGCCGAGGATGAGGTAGATGCCGAGCATCGCCACGATGAAGGCGGTGGGGCCAAGCTGCAGCGAGACGATCCACTTGTTGAGCGCTTCCGCGCCGCCGGACACAGTGACGTAGTTGGCGAAGAGCAGCGCGCCGATGACCACGAAGAAGATCATCGACGTGGTGCAGGCGGTCTCGATCATCAGGTCGAGCACGCCGCGCACGGTGAGCCGGCCGCGGACGAGTGCGAGTACGAAGGTGCCGAAGGCGCCGATCCCCGCGGCCTCGGTGGGCGTGAACACCCCGAGATAGATGCCACCGAGCGCGACACCAAAAAGCAGCGCGATCGCCCAGACTTCACGCAGCGAACGCCAGCGCTCCGGCCAGGCGGTGCGCTCGCCCGCCGGCCCGAGATGCGGCCAGATCGCGGTGACCACCCAGATTGCGGCGATATAGCAGGCGATCGTGAGCAGGCCGGGCAGGAAGCCGGCGATCATCAGCTTGCCCAGATTCACGTCGGTGACGATCGAATACACCACCATGGTGATGCTCGGCGGGATCAGGATATCGAGCGTTGAACCTGCGGCCACCGTGCCGGCGGCGAAACCCGGTGCGTAACCGTAGCGCCGCATGATAGGCACCGACACCTTGGTCATGGCCGCTGCACACGCGAGCGACGAGCCCGACACCGCGCTGAACCCGCCGCAGGCAACGATGGTGGACATGGCCAGCCCCCCGCGCTTGTGCCCGTAGAAGGCGTACGACGCCTTGAACAATTCTTCCGCCATGCGCGAATGCGCGAACAGGCCGCCCATCAGCACGAACAGCGGCAGCACCGAATAGTTGTAGTTCATCACGTTGTCGAGGGTGATCTGGCTCACCATCGACATCGCGGGCGACCAGCCAACGATGCCGGCAAAGCCCACCACGCCCACCATCGCCATCGCGAAGCCAATCGGCACGCCGCCGAACAGCAGCGCAAACAGGATCACGAACGCAAGCAGGGTTGAGGTCATCGCGCCCCCCCCCGTAGGGCGAGGAGCAAGGCCCTGAATTCAAGCGCGAGCACGATCAGCGCGCAGAGCGCGGACGTGACTGCGGCGAAATACACGATCGGCGCGATCGGCACGCCCAGCAGCGGTGTACCCGTCTTCAGGTCGAGAATCAGGCCGGCCTGGATCCAGAGCCGCCAGGCAAGCACGGCGAGTGCGGTCGCTACCAGCACCGCGATCAGCACATTGCGCCAGCGAATCACCAGTTTCGGCAGAACCGACTCAAACAACGCGGTGGTGATATGCCCGCGATCGGCGGTCACCAGCGGCGCCGCGGCGAACACCAGAAACGCCATCAGGATCTCGGTGAGTTCCTTGGCGCCAGGCAGGGGCGAAGCAAAAATGTAGCGACCGACCACATCAACGAAGGTGAGCACCATCATGGCCATGAGATCGGCGGTAACCGCCCACGCGAGCGCGAGCCGGATGCGCGGAATGCGCAGGCCGGGCTCGGGCGTACCGAGGCCTGGGATGTCGGAAATATCGGTCGACTGCAACTGCTGATTGATCTCCGCCATGCCTCAGTCCAAGCCCTCGTAACGTCATTGCAGTTCCGCGACGCGTTTGCCGCGCGCTTCAACAGAACTTGTATATTCTGACAAAAGGCGGCAAAAATATACAAATTATTCAGGCCCGCGCTGGATCGTACATAGAGATCGTACACAGGCCGATCGTGTACAGGAGGAACGATGGCTTTTGCACCCGCACGCAAGCTGACCGACGAAGAAATCCGAACCTACCGCGACGACGGCGTGGTATGCCTGCGCAATGCGCTCGCTCCCGAGTGGATCGAGCTGCTGAAAGAAGGACTCGACCGGACGCTCGCCGAACCCGGACCGCAGGGAAAGGCCTATCCGGACATGGGTTCGGGGCGGTTCGGCTACGACACCTTCATGTGGACACGGCAGGAGCCGTTCCGCCGGATTCAGACAGAGTCCCCGATACCGTCCTACGCCGCACAGATCATGGAATCTTCGAAGGCGTTCCTGATGGTGGACCTCGCCTTCGTGAAGGAACCGAACACGCCCAACCCGACGCCCTGGCACCAGGACCAGCCCTACGGCTGGTACAACGGCTGGCAGGTGTGCTCCTTCTGGACACCACTCGATCCGGTGACGATAGAAAGCGGCGCTCTCGAATGGATTCCCGGATCGCATCGCTGGAATCGCTGGTTCCGCCCCGCCGGCTTCGATCCTGCGCAATACCAGGACGCTGACGAATTCGAGCCGATGCCCGACATCGAGGCCACGCGCTCGCAGTACAAGATCATCCATTACGACATGCAACCGGGCGACATTCTTGCCCATCAGCTGCTCACCCTGCATTACGCGCCGGGCAATTCGACCGCAGACCGCAGGCGCCGCGCACTCGCGTTCCGCTATGCGGGGGACGATGCGGTGTACACGTTACGCAAGACCGGGCCGAAGCCGATCCGCGAACCTGGCCTTGCGCCGGGCGACAAGTTCGGCTGCGAACTGTTTCCGCAGGTGTGGCCAAGAGAAGGGCTGCAGATACCGTTTCATCACTGATCCAGACGTCGTTTTTCCTACAACTACCGAATCACCGACCCCGAGGACCCCGTCATGACATTCCGCACATTCAAGCTGTCTACCCTGAACATTGCCTGCGCCGCGGCCGCGCTCGCCGGCGGCCTGTTCACAGCCTCGTCGCAGGCGCAGGAAGCCACGCTGCGCTTCAACCGCTGGGTGCCGCCTACGCACCACTTCCACGCCCGCATCATGGTGGGCTGGGCGGAGCGGGTCGAGAAAGCCACGCAAGGCCGGGTGAAGGTGGAATTCACGCCCGCCTCGCTCGGCGCGCCGGCACGTCAATTCGAACTCGCGCAGACCGGCATCGCGGATGTCACCGCCGGCAACCAGACCTATACCGCCGAGCGCTTCGTCGCGAGCCGCGTGGCGGAGATGCCATTCCTCGGTGACAACTCGGAGGCGATCTCGGTGGCGCACTGGCGCACCCAGCTACGCCATCTCGCAAAGGCGGACGAATACAAGGGCACCAAGCTGATCACGGTGTTCAACAACGGCCCCTACCAGATTTTCACCACCAAGAAGCCGATCAACAGCGTGGCGGACCTGCGCAACATGAAGATGCGCGCGCCCGCCGGCATGCCGACGGACATCGGCAACGCGCTTGGCGTGGTGAGCGTGAGCGGCCCCATTACCGAAGCGTACGAGATGCTTTCGCGCGGCATCGTCGACGGCACCTTCCTTCCCTCGGACTCGATCCGCAGTTTCCAGATGGAAAAGGTGCTCGGATTCCAGACGCAGGTGCCGCTAGGGCTGCTCAACTCCGCCTTCTTCGTGGTGATGAACGAGGCGAAATGGAATGCGCTGTCGAAAGCCAACCAGGAAGCGATCATGAGCGTCTCGGGCGAAGCCTTCGCGCGCGAAGCCGGCCGCATCTGGGATGACCAGGACCGCCTCGCCGACGAGCAGTTCGCCAAGAGCGGAATGAAGATTGCCAAGGGCAGCGACTCGTTCACCAAGGAACTTCACGAGAAACTCGCCGGCATTGAGGCACAGTGGATCAAGGACGTCTCGCCGCGCGGCGTGGACGGAAAGGCCGCGATCGAGATGCTGCGCAAGGAATCGGTGAGCTACCGTTCCAAGTAAGCGGAACGAACCGAACGCTGCCATGCCACGTCACGCCGAAATCGCCGGGGCCGGACTTGCAGGACTCACCGCGGCGGCCGCGCTCTGCCGGCGCGGCTGGACTGCACGGGTGCACGAGCGCATGCCGAGCGTGCGCATCGTGGGTTCCGGTCTGTCGATTTTCGAGAACGGACTGCGGGTGCTGAAGGCGGTGGATGCCGAGGACGATTCGGTGCGAGATGCGCGCAGGGGTCTTGTGCGTGAGACGCGAGATGCGTACGGCAACACCACCTCGCAGATGTCCTATTCGGGCCGGATGTACGAGATCACCCGAAAGCAGGTGGCCTCGGCGCTCGCCGCTGCCGCGGAGCGCGCCGGTGCGGAGATCGTCACCGGCTCGACCGCGATCGCGGCCGATCCCGAAGGCGTGCTGCATCTCGAGAATGGCCGCAGCATGAAGGCCGATCTGGTACTTGCCGCCGATGGCATTCATTCCCGGGTGCGCGATTCGCTCAGATTGCCGATGCGGCGCCAGCCGCTCGCCGACGGCGCAATACGCATCATGATCCCGCGCAGCGTCGAGGAAGCGCAGACGCCCGACGGGAAGATGAACGTCGAGTACTGGTCGGGTACGCGCCGCATACTCGTCGCGGGATGCAGTGACACCGAGCTCTATGTGGCGCTCACCGCGCTCGACTCGGATTCGGAAGCGAAGACACTGCCGATCAAAAAGAACGTCTGGAAAAAGTCGTTCCCATTCCTCGATGCCCTCATCGACCGTCTCGACGGCGAAGCGCGCTGGGATCGCTTTGAGACGGTGAAGATGCCGCGCTGGTCCTCCGGCCGGGTGGTCGTGCTTGGCGATGCTGCACATGCGATGGCACCGAACCTCGGCCAGGGCGGAGCCTGCGCGATGATGAATGCGCTCGCGCTCGCGGTGGAACTCGAAACCGCGCAGGACGTGCCCGCGGCACTTACCGCCTGGGAGCAGCGCGAGCGCCCGCTCACCGATCACACGCAGCGCTGGTCCACCTTCTACAGCGCTCTCACCACCTGGCCCGACAGGATGCGATCGCTCGCGTTCGCCACGGTCACCGGCGTGCCCTGGTTGCGAAAACAGCCGCTGCGCGCGATGAATCACATCCCGACGGGAACGACCTGATGTCGGACACCGCGCTACGCGAGGCGCCTTCGACCTCCGCCGAACTCGTCGCGCAGAAACTGCGCGAGGACATCCGTACGGGTGCCCTGCGCCCGGCGGAGAAACTGCAGTTGCGTTCGCTCTGCGAGCGCTATGGCGTGAGCTCCAGCCCGATCCGCGAAGCGTTGTCGCGACTGACCTCCGAAGGACTGGTCACTGCTTCGGGCCAGCGCGGCTTCTGGGTCGCGCCCGCCTCACACGATGACCTGTTCGACATCCTGCAGTCGCGCATCGTGATCGAGGGCGCAGCGCTGCGACGTTCGGTGGCACTCGGCGGCGAAGCGTGGGAACTTGATGTGCTCGCCGCGCTGCATCGCCTGAAAAAACATGCGCAGCGCTGCGACTACAGCATGCCCTGGGTCGATGAATGGGAAATCCTGCACAAGGCTTTCCACATGAGCCTGATCTCCGGTTGCGGCTCGCGCCGCATGCAGGAGATGAGCGCACGCCTGTACGACGAGAGCGAACGCTATCGCCGCCTGTACTGGAACTACCAGCTGCCCAAGGAAGAACTCATCTCCGAGCACCAGGCGCTGGTGGACATCGTTCTTTCGCGCGACGCCGAGCCGGCGGTCGAGGCGCACATACGACATATGGACCTGACGCTGGAACTGGTGGCGAAATTGCAGACCGGAACCGCGGTCGAAAAATGAATCCTGCAATCACTGAATCGAGAATCCCATGAGCATCGCCTCCCGCATTGCCTCTGCATTTGCGATGACGCACACGCCGGGTCTGGGCAATCGCTGGAGCGAACCGCCCGCGGATCAGGTCGAGCGGATGAAAAAAGGCTTCGACGAGGGCCGCCGGCAACTCGCGGCCAGCAAGCCCGACCTGATCATCGCACTCATCAACGACCACTTCGACATGTACACCCTGTCGAACATGCCGGCGCTGTCGATCGCGGTGGGCACCGAGCATTTCGGGCCGCCGGCGGACAGCGAAGCCTGGCTGGAGATGAAGCGCAGGAGCTTTCCCGGAAACTACGACTACGCGATGGACATCTACCGCGACTCGATCGAGGCGGGTTTCGATCTCGGTCGCTCCGGCAGCGCGGAATTCGTGCACAACATGCTCATGCCGCTGCGATTCCTGCGCCCGGAGATGGACCTGCCGATCGTGCCGGTGTTCATGAACTGCTTCGCGCCGCCGCTGCCGCGCGTCGAGCGCGCGCATGCGTTCGGCCGCGCACTGCGCAAGACCATCGACCGGCGCCCCGAGCGCGTTTGCCTGATAGCAAGCGGCGGGCTCTCGCACTGGCCGCCGTACCCTCGTGAAGGCCGCCCGCTCAAGGACGACCTCGACCGCATCATGTGGGAAGTGTTCAACCACGGCTCGCAGGTCCGCGCGAAATACCCGCAGGCGCGAAGCCTGGTGCACGAGCGCGAAAAGGAAATGGCGGCGGAGCGTTCCGACCTGGTGAACGCGCCCTGGGACCGCGAGGTGCTGCGCGCGATGGAACAGGGCGATTCGAAGGCGCTTTGCGTAATGGAGCACGACGCGATCGAACCGGTGGCGGGCTCGGGCGGTAGCGAAGTGCTGATGTGGGCCGCGCTGATGGGCGCGATGAACGACGGCCCGGGAAAGACCCTCTTCTACGAGGCGGTGATGCCGTGGATGGGTGGCGTCACCGTGTTCAGCTACGACACCTGATAACTACACGGTTAGTCCAACCGCACCTTCGCATTGCGGATCACCGGACCCCAGACCTTGCGTTCGGCCGCGATGAAATCGGAGAACTCCTTCGGTGACGCGGTCTCGCGGATGTCGAAACGAAGCCGGGCGTAGGAATCCTTCACCGGCTGCGTTGCGAGCGCCGGAGAGCTGGAACACGGCAATCTGGAACGGATCGAGGGCTGCAACCACATCGTCCACCGCGGCGCGCGCGGAGTCGGGATCGACCGAATCGATCAGCGACTCCATCGCAAGCGTGCCCTGCACCGGCTTGCCACCCGCGACGACGACATGGCGCATCGAGGAAACTTCTCCTGACATCTTCAGCGCGAAAGCAGGGAAATCGAATTTCGGATCGTCCCCCTGCACAAAGTGCACAGCTGCTGCCGCTCTGCGTCCGAGTTCGCCGATCTCGTGCTCCCGATGACCGGTGAGCGTACATACAGGGATCACCCCCACCTTCAGACACGCGAAAACGGCGATCACCAGCTCGACCGAATTTTGCATCTGGAACAATGCCCGTTCGAGCGGCTTGACGCCCAGGCCAAGAAGCGCGGCTGCGAGCCGGTCGGATCGCTCGTCCATCTCGCGATATGTCATCGGACCGTCAGGGCCGTTGAGTGCGATACGTGACGAGTGGCGCCGGAACGAGTCACGGAAGGCGCCGATCAAGGTCTCGGCGGTGAATGCCCCTGCGTCCACATACCGCTGCAGATCCTCCCGAGGCGGGTACACGACTCCCGGCATCGGTTCACGCACGCCGTATTGCCTACCCGTCATACGAAGCGCTTCTCCGCGAGCCATGCCTTGATCCGCGCACCCGACTCGAGCTGGCCTAGCGGTTCGCCCGGGCGAACCGGTTGTCCGTGATGGTTGCCGCTTATCTTGTAGCGGACCTTGTCGGAGGAGCCTATCCAGCCGAAGATCGCGTCGGCTTCCAAGGGAAACACGCTGTTGTCGCCGGTGTACTGGATCATCAGCGTGGGCATGGCGAGCGCGGGCGCGCACTTTTCCATGGTTGCGTTGGAACAGTTCGCCGACCAGTTCGACAGCCAGCTCTCGGGTGTACACACGCGGGCGAATCCGACGCTGCCGTAGTTGGATGCAAACGGATTCGCGCCCCAGAGCGTGCCGTAGGCGCGATCGGTCGGCTCGAGGCCGAGGTCGAAGCAGCGCGGATCGGCATCGGTACGCCATACCTGAAAGATCGGAGAATACGCACCGAGAATGACGTCGGCGCGGCTGGGCTTTTCCTTGACGCGCTTGCGCGCATCCTGGCGGCGTTTGACCTTCTCCAGCGCGAAGGCATCTATCCGCGCGACGCGGGCCTTCTGCGCTTCGCGGTAACGCGCGATGAAATCGGCTGCATAGCTGGAGCTCTCGGGCGCGCGCTTCCAGCCGTTGGCGGCGTTGAACGCGGAGAGCGAATCGTCGCTCTCGAGCGGATCGTTCTCATCGGTCACCGCAGGGTCGATGCAATTCTGCAGCAGCTTGCCCTGCCCGAGATGAGGCGACACCAGAATGAAACCGTCGGGCGAAGGCAGTTCCGCCTCTTCCAGTCCGGTGGGCTTGCCGGCGGGCGAGCGCTTGATCCGGCTCGCGGGCGCAAGGCCCGATTGCTGGCCGTACATCGTCGCGAGAGCCGCGCCGCCGGAGATGCCGAGCAGCACCGTGTTCTGATAACCCTGCTCGCGCAGAAAGCGCTGGCCGGCGGCGAGGTCCAGCACCGCCGACTCGTGCTCGAGGCGAATATCGTTTCCCGGCGAACGCGCACCCATCACCCAGGCCGCGGCGCCCGCATCGAGCACGTCGGGAACGAGGTAGTTCGACACGCCGATCTCGCGCGGATGCATCCAGCAGCAGACGGTCTTCTCGCCGCCGCGGCGGAAGAGATAACCGGTGACGTTCACTCCGTCGTGGGTACGAAGCGTGTGCACCGACATCTGCGTGTCCTTGGGCAGCCGTGCGGAATTCCACACCGAGCCTCTGAGGCCCGCGGTGGTGGTTGCGACCGCGGGCTTCTTTTCCGATTCCGGATTAGACATGGGATGGTTCCTTTGCTTGTTCGTTGTCGTTGACCAATGGATCTTGTTGGCTACCGGATCTTGAGGCCGAGCGATTTCACCACAGGTTCCAGGCGTTCGCCGTCGGCCGGGATCCGGGCCGGTGCTATGCCGGGACCGGACAACGCTTCGCGTAGGCCTCCGCAAGCCTGCGTGTCGCAACCGGGATCGGTGCCGCCTTGCGTTCGCTCTTCTTGATGAAGATCGCGGTGACGGTTCCGTCGAATACTTTTTCGCCCTTGCTTTTGCTCACGGTCCCGATTACGCGAAACTCGATCGTGCTGTTGCGCACCGCGGAGACATACACCGCCATGTCGAATTCCTCGTCGGGCCAGAGCGCGCGATGGAATACGAGCGATATCGCCTTCGCGGGCGCGGCGAAGCCGCCGAGCATCTCGGTCCGGAACAGGGCGACCGCGTTGTGCAGATAGATTGAAAAGTTTCCCGCGAACACAACACCCGCGGGATCGCATTCTGACCAGCGCACCCTGCGACGCACCGTGAACGGCCGCATCGATGACACGTACTCCGTCGCAATCAGCTTTTTCGCCATCGGCTATCCCCGTGCCGCGCTGTTGCTCGGGCCCTGCGTCGCGCCGGCGCTGCGTCCACGACGCTCGTCAAGCCGCTGCGTCAGGCCGGGAAACTCGGAGCGGAGCCGCTCCGGCGTGATTCGTCCGGTTCGAAGGACGAAGTTTTCGGCAAACTCGATCGGGTCGAACTCCTGCATCCGAAGTCGAAATCCCTCGTACCAGGTGAAGCTTTTCTCGGCCGCTCCGGCGAGCTTTTCGCGCACCGGTTTGCGCGTGGCGACGTAGTCCTCGAGCATGTCGGGAACATTCGACTGATGCCGCTCCAGCGAATGAAACAGTGCGATCGAATCCTCGAGCGCGAGGCGCGTCCCCGACCCGATGGAAAAATGCGCGGTTCGAAACGAATCACCGATCAGCACATGCTTGCCGACGTACCAGCGGGCATTGGTGGTGAAGCCGAACGGGCGCCAGACCGAACGCTTGCTGATGACATCACGTCCGCGGAGTTCGTCCGCATAGAATTTCTGCGTAAACACCCGGCGTTCCTCGTCGTCCATACTGTCCATGCCGCTGTTGAACCAGGTGTGTTCGTCGCACTCGAGCACGAAGGTGCTGCGATCGGGCGCATACGGGTAGAAATGGGCAACGAGTGCACCGCCGGTAATTTCGCGAAAATTCAGGCAGGACGTCTCGAAGGCAAAATCAGTGCCGTACCAGGACCAGCGGTTGGTCAGCGAGCGGGTGACGGTCCCGAATTCGGCTTCGAGGCATTTGCGCACCACCGAATTCGACCCGTCCGCACCGATCACGAGGTCAGCTTCAGGAATGTCCGCGAGCGTCTCGATCCTGTGGTTGAACTCGCACACCACGCCCGCCCTCGCGCAATGCTCCTGCAGAATGTTGAGCAGGCGAAGCCGCTCGATCGCGCCTCCGGGACGCTGCTTCTCGAACACCACGGTCTCGCCGCGATGGACAAAGCGTTGCTGCGTGGTCCAGTGCAGCGCGTCGATGATGTCGGTCGCCGAGTCCGCGTCCACCTGCTTCAGGTTTTGCAACCCGCCGTCGGCGAGCACGACACCGAAGCCGTAGGTGGCATCGGCCGGCGTCTGCTCGTAGACGCGGATATCGAATTCAGGAAAGCGCTTCTTGGCGATCAGCGAAAAATACAGGCCGCTCGGCCCACCGCCGATGACTGCGATCTTCATGAGGAGTCCTCTGTAGCGCCGTGCGACGGCGCGCGGGTTCAGGCGACGATGCGCACCGTGTCGCGGTCGAACTGAACGATCTTTCCATCGAGCCCGCCGGTGAATGCGCCGTACCAGACCGCTGGCTTGAAGCCGAGTTCTTTGCGGTTGAATACGAGTTCGTCGTCGGCCTCGACCCGGTAATAGCCGTTACCGAGATTGGTCACACGATGGCGGCCCGGTTCCTTCGATCCCTGAACGAGGGCGCGGAATTCGGGAACGTCAAGAACGTAGATGGCTGGCATGGTGATCTCCTCAGGCACGCGGAAGTTTGCTGACCATTTCGGCCTTGCGCCGCCAGATCGTGTCGATGTCCTTCACGCGCTCGCCCTTTGCGGCGGCTTCCTCGATCAGATCGACCGCAGCCTGCATGGTGAGTGCGGCGTCGTGCGAGTCCTTCGGTTCGAACTCGCGCGTCTGCAGGGTGATTTCCACCGGGTAGCCGTTCGGGTCGGTGAGGTAGATCGAGTCGATCACCTCGTGCTGAGTGAAGACCGACACCTGCTGCCCCTTGGCTTCCAGCTTTTCTTTCCATGCCACGAGTTCGTCGCGGGTTTCGACCCGCCACGCTGTGTGCGTGGAGCGGTACATCCAGTCCTCGATTCGCGGCGCGAGGAAATCCGGCCGGTCGGTGCCGATGTAGTAGAAGAAGGCGATCGTGCTGCCAAGGCCGCTGTCGAAAAAGAAATGCAGGAAGTCCGGGTGACCCGGGCGTCCCCAGCCGCGCGCGGAGATCGTATGCACAAGGGGAAGCCCCATGATGTCGCGGTAGAACTCAATGGTTTCGCGAAGCTTCCAGGTGGGACGCGCGCTGTGATGCACGCCCTTGAAGCCGGGCATGCTGCCGGTCGCGGCCAAGGCGGCGGATTTTTTCTGTGCTTCGATGGTGGCGGTATTCATGAGCCCTCCTGTTGAACGCGGCATCCGGCGAACCCGGTGCCAAGCTGTTTCGTCGTTACAGTCGAATTTTCAACTAAGGCGACGAATCCTATTGATTTGATGGTGTGAAGTCAATACCGCCCGGACTACTTCGCGAGGCGCTCAAGCGCCGCGATGTCGTCCTTGAGCTGGCGGATCGCGCTCCCGAGCGTACCGGGCGACGGCTTCGCAGCATCGCCGCGCTCGAGCGCGTTGAGCGCAAAATCCGCCATGGAATCAGCAATTTGCTCGGGTGATCGACTGCCGGCGGGCGAATACCACCAGGCGGTCCAGTTGCACATGCCGAGCACCGCGAACGCGGTCAGCTTGGAATCCACCACGCGAAATTCGCCGCTGCGGATACCGGCCTCGACGATGTCGATATAGAACTGGAGTATTTGCCGCCGGACCCGGTTGAACTGCATAAGCAACTCCTCCGGCATATCGCTTTCCAGCCGTTCGAGAATACGCATGCTTGCGCCGCCCGCAAGCCGTCTCGCCACGCTGCTCCGTACCGCCTGACGAAGCCGCTCGCCAGCCGTCAGGCTGGTGTCGTCGCGCAATTTCCCGAGGAATTCGAATGATCCGGCGGTTTCCGCTTCGATCAAGGCGCGAAGCAGCTCTTCCTTGCTCGGAAAGTAGTGGTACAGGGAGGAGCGGCTGAGTCCGAGTTCCCGGGCGATGTCCTGAATGGTGGTGTTGGCGTAGCCGCGACGGGAGAACAGTTCGGCCGCCTTGCCGAGCAGTTCGTCGCGCACCAGATCCTTGCGGGCGGTGCTGCGCGAGGCGGTAAGGGTGGCGGTATCGTTCATGTCCGGGTTCCTGCGTGATCCGAAACGGAGGCCCATGGTATCAGACGCCCATGCCGGATTTTCGACGGCAAGGACGGGACGGGTGCTAGACTCCCGCCGCCGTTACGCGGGCGGCAACAGCCCGCATCCGGTCACCATCGGACGAGAGGACACGACATGGATTTCAGCCTGAGCCAGGAGCAGGAAATGCTGCGCGAAAGCGCGCAGCGTTTTGCACGCAAGGAGCTTGCGCCGATCGCGAAACACCTCGAGGAGAGCAACACCCCGGCCCCGAAAGATCTCGTCAGGCGGTATGCCTCGCTCGGCTTTCTCGGAGTCAACCTCGACGCCAAGTACGGCGGTGCAGGTCTGTCGCATCTCGATGCGGTGCTGGTGCTCGAGGAAATCGCGAAGGTTTCACCGGCGGTGGCGTTCCCGGTGTTCGAGTCCTGCTTCGGTCCGGTGCTGGCGATCCGGCACTTCGCTCCTGTCGCGCTCGCGCAGCGCATTGTCCCGAAGGTCTGTGCCGGCGACATGATCGTCGCGGTTGCGATGTCCGAACCCGACGCCGGCAGCGCCCTTACTGACCTGCGCACCCGCGGAACCATCGAGGGCGACAGCGTGGTGATCGACGGCCAGAAGCGCTGGTGTTCGGGCGCGGGTCATGCCGATGCCTATCTCGTTTATTGCCGGCTGAGCGATGCGCCCGGCGCGAAAGGCATCGGCGCCGTGCTCGTCGAAAAGGAAGCGAAGGGCCTTTCCTTCGGCGCCGCGGAACAACTCATGGGATTTCGCGGCATTCCGAGCGCGGACATGTTCTTCGACAAGGTCCGCGTCCCCGCGGGCAATGTCGTCGTCCCGGCAGGCGGCTTTCGCAAGTTGATGGAAGCCTTCGACCTCGAGCGTTGCGGCAACGCGACCATGTGCCTCGCGATCGCGGCATCGGCGTTCGATGACGCGCTTGCGTATGTGAACCAACGGAAGCAGTTCGGGAAACCTCTGATCGATTTCCAGGCGGTGCAGCTCAAGATCGCGGACATGGCGATACGCCTCGAAGCCGCGCGCATGCTGGTGTACCGCGCGGTCGCAAATGCCTCCGCTGGCCTGCCCTCGATCAAGGAAAGCTCGATCGCCAAGTGCTTTGCGAATGAAATGGTGCGCGAAGTCTGCGGCATCGCCCTGCAACTCATGGGCGGCTACGGCTACAACAAGAGCTTTCCGATGGAACAGCGGCTTCGCGATGGCTGGGGCTGGGGCATCGCCGGCGGCGCGATCGACATCCAGAAGACCAATATCGCCGCCGCGTACGCGGGCAAGCGCTTCGATCAGCGTCGCTGATTCCGCTCGCAGAGACAATCACGCCGGCAGACATGCCGGCAAGCACGCACTGCAGGCTGCTGCCGGTACACTTCGGACGAACGTTCCGATGTCCCCGCCGCACTTGTTCCACACCCGCGGACTTCATTCCCAGTGACCGAATTCCTCCTCCGCCGGTTTTTGCAGAGCGCCCTCGTGCTGGCTGCGATGTCGCTGCTCGTCTTCGCCGGCGTGTATGCGATCGGCAATCCGCTCGACATCCTCGTCAACCCGCAGGCAACGCCGGCGGAAGTCGCCGAGGCTTCGCGCGTCCTGGGTCTCGATCGTCCGCTCTGGGAACAGTACTTCCGATTCGCAGCCAATGCCATGCACGGCGACCTGGGTGTCTCATTCGTCGCTGGCGTTCCCGCCGTTCAGCTGATTGTCGACCGGATGCCGGCCACGCTCGAACTTGCCGCCGCGGCGATGCTGATCGCGATCGGCCTCGGGCTTCCGCTCGGCCTTTGGGCCGGACTGAAACCGGACTCGCTGGCGGGCAGGAGCATCCTCGCCGGATCGATACTCGGTTTCAGCCTGCCCACGTTCTGGGTCGGCCTGATGCTGATACTCGTGTTCTCGATCCAGCTTGGCGTGCTGCCTTCCACCGGGCGCGGCGAGACGATCAACGTTTTCGGGGTACCGCTCAGTTTTCTCACGCCCGACGGGCTCGCGCATCTGCTGCTGCCCGCGGTGACGCTCGCGCTGTTCAAGCTCGCACTGGTCATACGGCTGGTGCGCGCCGGCATCCAGGAAGTGATGCAGCTCGACTACATCCGGTTCGCCCGAGCCAAAGGCCTTCGCCGGAGCCGCGTGCTGCTCGTGCATGCGCTGCGCAACATCCTGGTCCCGGTGGTGACCGTGCTCGGACTGGAACTCGGCAATGTGATCGCGTTCGCAGTCGTCACCGAAACCGTGTTCGCCTGGCCCGGCATGGGCAAGCTGCTGATCGACTCGATCAACCTGCTCGACCGGCCGGTGGTGGTGGCATACCTGCTGATCGTGGTGCTGATGTTCACCCTCATCAATCTTGCGGTGGACATCCTCTACTCGCTGCTCGACCCACGTGTGCGATTGTCGGGAGCGTCGTCGTGACGATGCCCCGTGATCACAGTCGCGTACGGGAATTCCTCGCCGATTTCGCCGCCAGCAGGCTCGCACTGCTCGGGCTCGTACTGCTCGCCATCACGATTCTGATCGCGCTGCTCGCGCCCTGGATTTCGCCGCAGAATCCCTACGACCTCGGCAAGCTCGACATCCTTGACGGTCGGCTCGCGCCCGGCTCGAAGTCCGGCGCCGGCTTCACTTTCTGGCTCGGCTCCGACGACCAGGGCCGCGACCTGCTCTCGGCGATTTTCTACGGGCTTCGGATCAGCCTGCTGGTGGGCGTTGTCAGCTGCGCCTTCGCGGTAATTATCGGCACGACAGTGGGCCTGATCGCGGGTTATGCAGGACGGCGTGTCGACGCGCTGCTGATGCGTATCGTCGACATCCAGCTGTCGTTTCCTTCGATTCTTGTGGCCCTGGTGTTGCTTGCGATACTCGGCAAGGGCGTCGACAAAACGATACTCGCGCTGGTTCTCGTTCAGTGGGCCTACTTTGCCCGCACCGTGCGCGGCGCGGCGCTGGTCGAACAGGGCAAGGATTATGTCCAGGCGGCACGGTGCCTCGGCTTCGACCGCGGGCGGATCCTGTTCGTCCATCTCCTGCCCAACTGCCTGCCGTCGGTGCTGGTGCTCGCGCCGGTACAGGTCGCGAGCGCTATCGCGCTCGAGGCAACGCTGTCCTTCCTCGGGCTCGGCATGCCGGTAACCGAACCTTCGCTCGGCCTGCTGATCGCCAATGGCTTCAACTTCATGATGTCGGGCAGCTACTGGATCAGCGCCTTCCCCGGCATCGCCCTGCTCGCGGCGATCGTCGGCATGAACCTGGTCGCCGATCGCCTGCGCGATCTTCTCGACCCGCGGCATATCCGATGAGCGCTCCGCTGCTGACGGTTGAAGACCTCAGGACCTGGTTCAGCGTCCGCCAGGGTTCGCAGTCGCGCGAGTTGCGCGCGGTCGACGGCGTGTCGTTCAGTCTCGCCGCGGGGGAGATTCTCGGCATGGTGGGCGAGTCCGGGTCGGGCAAAAGCGTGACCGGATACTCGATCCTCGGCCTTGTCGACCCGCCGGGCCGCATAGCAGGCGGTCGCATACTGTTCAAGGGACGCGACCTGGTCACCCTGCCGGAAGAAGACATGCGGCAGCTTCGCGGCAATCGCATCGCGATGATCTTCCAGGATCCGATGATGACCCTGAACCCGGTGCTGCGCATCGAGACCCAGATGATCGAGACGATCCTCGCGCACGGGGACACCCCGCATGCCGCCGCTCGCGATCGCGCGCGCGACGCGCTCGGACGCGTGGGCATTCCGTCACCGGAAGAACGGCTCGCCGCCTACCCGCACCAGTTGTCCGGCGGCATGCGCCAGCGGGTCGCGATCGCGATCGCCCTGCTCAACCGGCCCGACCTGATCATTGCCGACGAGCCGACCACCGCGCTGGATGTCACGATTCAGGGCCAGATCCTGTTCGAAATGCAGCGCCTGTGCCGTGAATCGGGAACCGCGTTGCTCTGGATCACGCACGATCTGTCGGTCGTATCCGCGCTCGCGGATACTGTCTGCGTCATGTACGCCGGACGCATCGTCGAACGCGGCAGTGTGATTGAGGTGCTGGAACGGCCGTTTCACCCCTACACCGCCGGGTTGATCGCATCGCTGCCGGGCCAGACCGCGCGCGGCAAGGTCCTCACGCCCATCCCGGGCATGACCCCGAGTCCGCTCGAGCGTCCCTCGGGCTGCGCATTTCGCACCCGATGCAGTCGCGCACA
The DNA here is from genome assembly GCA_947466535.1 of Betaproteobacteria bacterium. Taxonomy (GTDB): domain Bacteria; phylum Pseudomonadota; class Gammaproteobacteria; order Burkholderiales; family SG8-39; genus CAMBSA01. The sequence continues at coordinate 64,309 of CANIEV010000001.1, read as the reverse complement.
GCCCGATTGCGCGGAAGAACCTGTTGAAACCGCCGCCGGCGCCCGACGCCTGCGTTGCCATCACCCGCTCGAATGAATTCCCCGCTCAGCCCCCCTCTGCTGGAAGTACGTGGCGTGTCGTGCCGATTCGAACAGACGCGCGACCTTGCAGGTCGGCTCGTCGACGCAATCGGCAGACGCCCCCGTCCCGGGGTCGTCCATGCGCTTGATCGCATTGATCTCGCAGTTGCCACGGGCGAAGCGCTTGGCCTCGTCGGTGAATCGGGCTGCGGCAAATCGACGCTCGGTCGTATCGTCGCTGGAATTCTCGAACCGAGTGAAGGCGAGGTCTTGTTTCGGGGCGCCCCCCGGGGCTCCCTCGAAGGCAAGGACAAGCGTGCCGCCCGCCTCGCGGTGCAGATGATTTTCCAGGACCCGATGGCGTCGCTCAATCCACGTCAGCACGCGGGCGAAATCGTCGCCGAAGGTCCGCGTTATCACCGCACCGTGCCCGCCGCCGAACTCGGGGCGTACGTCGATTCCCTGCTGAACCGGGTCGGGCTCGACCCTTCGGTGAAGAATCGCCTGCCGCACCAGTTTTCCGGCGGCCAACGTCAGCGATTGGGCATTGCGCGCGCGCTAGCGGTGCGCCCGGAACTCATCGTCTGCGACGAGGCGGTCGCCGCTCTGGATGTTTCGATCCAGGCGCAGGTGCTGAACCTGTTCATGGAGCTTCGGCAGGAGCGGGGCCTCGCCTATCTTTTCATCAGCCACGATCTTGGCGTGGTGCGGCATCTGGCCCACCGCGTCGCGGTGATGTACCTCGGACGGGTGGTGGAACTCGCCCCCAACGAAGCGCTGTTCGCCTCGCCCAACCATCCGTACACGCAAGCGCTGCTCGAGGGAATGCCGCGACTGGATCGGCAACGCAGGACCTTTGTTCCGATTCGGGGGGAGATTCCCTCGCCGCTCGCACCGCCTGCGGGTTGCCACTTTCACCCGCGTTGTCCGCATGCAATGCCACGCTGCAGCAGCGAGGTGCCGGCTCTGCGGGAGGTCGCCCCCGGCCACTCCTCTGCCTGTCATCTCAACGACGCGTAAATCCGAACGCACAATGACGTCGTCGGACCGAAATCCGCACGGGCACTAGAATGCGCGACGTCGGCCCCGCGCACCGCAGATGTGCCGAGAGATCCGGACACAAAGGAGGAGGTCAAGGTGCGAAAGCCTTTATCCGTACTCGCAGTCGTAGTCTTGTCGCTTGCGTGCAGCAGCACCGTGCAGGCTCAGGAGTGGCCGGCACGGTCCGTCCGGCTGATCGTTCCCGCATCCGCCGGCAGCTCGCCCGATATCGCCGCGCGCATCATGGCAGACAAGCTCGTCGGCGCCTGGGGCAAGCAGATCGTGGTCGACAATCGGCCCGGCGGAAATACGGTCATCGGCATGGAAGCGGGCGCACGCGCGGCGCCCGATGGCCACAACCTTCTCTTCACGCATGCCGCGGCGCTGACCATCAGCCCCTACTCGATCAAGTCACTGCCGTACGATATCGAGAAGGATTTCGTGCCGATCGGGTTTGTCGGTTATTCACCGATGCTGATCACGGTGGCAAATGACGTACCGGCAAAGACGCTCGACGAACTGATCAAGCTGGCGAAAGCGCAGCCCGGAAAACTGAGCTTCGCAACGCCCAATGCGAAGAATGTGCCCCACCTCACCGGCGAACTGCTCAACAGCACCGCGGGTATCAGAACGCTGCATGTGCCTTACCGTTCCACCGCCCAGGCGATACAGGACACGATGGGCGGGCAGGTGCAGATACTGATCGACGGAGCAACATCGCTGATCGGTGCGGTAAAGACCGGAAGAATCCGGGCGATCGCTCTCACCGCACCGCAAAAGCTCGAAGGCATGGAGAACATCCCTCTCGCCATCGATACGCTGCCGGGGTTCGTGATCTCCGGCTGGTTCGCGGTCGTTGCTCCGGCCGGCACACCCGCGGCTATCGTCGCCAAGGTGAATCGCGATATAAACCAGCAGCTTCAGGTGGCGGATACGATTTCCCGGCTGCGCGACATCGGGGTCGTTGCCCAAGGGGGCAGTCCCGAAGCCCTTGCACAGACGATGAAAAAAGAGCGCGCGCAATACCAGAAGGTGATCCGCGATGCGAACATCCAGCCCGACGTGATGGGCGTGACGCAATGATCCGCAACATGTCCGCTTTGCTGCGGTGCCTGCTACAGGGCTCAGTCGCTGCAGCGGTCGCGATTGCCGGCAACTGCGCATGGGCCCAGAATTTCCCGCAAAAGCTCGTGCGGATCACCGAGCCCTATTCCAGCGGAGGCGGACCGGATCTGGTCGCTCGGCTGTTCGCCGACCGATTCTCGAAACTCTGGAAGCACCAGGTGATCGTCGATTCGCGGCCAGGCGCGAGCGGCTTTCTCGCCTTCGACGCGGTGAAGAAGGCGCAGCCCGACGGACACGATCTGCTGCTCTCGGGAAATGCCCAACTCACGATCAACCCGTCGTTTCTGAAGTCTGTCCCCTACGACCCGGAACGCGATTTCGTTCCGGTGGCCTTGCTCTACCGTACGCCGTTCTTTCTTGCGGTTTCGAGCAACGGACCGTTTTCGAGCGTGCGCGATGTCATCGCTTCGGCGAAGGCGCAGCCGGGAAGGATGATCGCGGCGGTCCCCTACATCGGAAGCCCTGCGCATATCGGCGGGGCGACGCTGGATCTGCTGATCGGCGCGCAGACCACGCAGATCGCCTTTCGCGAGAACGGACCTCTTTTCAGCGCGCTCAGCAACAATGATCTCTCCTGGTCCTTCACCACACCCGCAACCGCGGGCGGATTCCTGCGCAATGGAAAAGTGAAGTTTCTCGCCGTGGCGTCCAGGCATCGCTCGGCATCCCGACCCGACATACCCACTTTCGAGGAGGCTGGCGGACCCGCCGGCCTGGAGATCAGCGCGTGGGTCGCCTTCCTCGCGCCCAAAGGTACGCCACCCGATATCGTCGCCTTCATCAATCGCGACGTGTCGAAAGTGCTTGCCGACGCGGAGGTTCGCGAACGCTTTGCCGCGTTTGGCTTCGAACCAGCGACATCAACGCCTGCCGAACTCGGCGAGATGATCCGGAACGAACTGCGCAGCAATGCGGAAATCATCAAGCGCTCGGGCATTCGGCCCGACTGAAAGGACGCATGGACGTGATCATTGTCGGAGGCGGCATCGGCGGGCTCACCCTCGCGCTCTTTCTGCATCGCGCCGGAATCCCCTGCCGGGTCTACGAATCGACACCCGAGATCAAGGCGCTCGGCGTCGGCATCAATCTCCTGCCGCACGCCACGCGCGAACTCGCGAAGCTCGGACTGCTCGACAGGCTGGGCGCCGTCGCATGCGAGCCGCAAACGCGAAGCTATTTCAATCGCTGGGGCCAGCGCGTCCACACCGAACCCGCCGGACGATCGGCGGGATACGACCTTCCGCAGTATTCCATTCATCGCGGCGACCTGCATCTTGTCCTGTTCGACGCGGTGAAGGAACGGCTCGGAACCGATTCGGTCATCACCGGGCATCGCTGCATCCGCGTCGACCAGGACGCCGACGGTGTCACGGTACATTTCGCGGATGGCCCGGACGGCCGGCATCGCGCGCCAGCACGCGGGGCGGTCGCGATCGCCTGCGATGGCATCCACTCCGCGGTGCGCCGCCAGTTCTATCCCGACGAGGGCCCGCCCGCATTCGCCGGAATCAACATGTGGCGCGGCATGACGCGGCGCAAGCCCTTTCTCGGGGGTCGAACCCATGCGCGGGTCGGGACTCTTGCCACCGGCAAGATGGTCATCTACCCGATTCGCAACTTCCCCGACGGAACCCAACTCATCAACTGGGTTGCGGAAGTACAGACGGACGTCGCTGCGAAGAACGACTGGAGCGCGGTTGGCCGGCTGGAGGATTTCATCGGCTACTTCGAGAACCAGACCTTCGACTGGCTGGACATCCCTCAGTTGTTCCGCGATGCGGAGATGATCCTCGAGTACCCGATGGTCGATCGTGACCCGGTGGCGCGCTGGAGCTTCGGCCGAATCACGCTGCTTGGCGATGCGGCACACCCGATGTATCCGCGCGGCGGCAACGGCGCGGCGCAATCGATCCTCGATGCGGATGCGCTGGTCAATGCGCTTGTTCTTGAAACGGATGTAGAAGCGGCCCTGCTCGCCTATGAAGGGGAGCGCCTCGAACGCACCGCGAAGATCGTGCGCACCAACCGCAGCGAACCGCCGGATGTGGTGATCAGCATCGTCGAGGAACGCACCGGCGGCAAGCCCTTCGAGCGACTGGAGGACGTGATTAGCCCGGCGGAACTCGATGCCGCCCTCGAGCGCTACCGGAAAATTGCCGGCGCGGACAAGGCCTCGGTTAACCGCTAAGCGCAGAAAGCGAAGTGCCCTGCTCAGGTGTTGCGCAGTTCACTTGCAAAGAACACGTTGGCCGAATGCAAGCGCGTGGAAAAGCCCTGCTCATGGTGATAGCGCAGGAACGTGTCAATGACATGGCGGTTGGCGCCCAGGCCATACGGCCACCAGTCGGCGCCGAGGACGTCACGCAGGATTTCGATTTCGTCAGTCAGCCACGGAAGCATCACCCGCAGGGCGTCCGTGTCGTACAACTCGGCCTGTGACCGACGCTTCGCTTCTTCGAAAGCCCTGAACAGCGACTCCGCCACCCAAGGATGCTCCTCGTACACGTCCCGGCGTATCACCACCGTGTGCATGATCGGAAAAATGCGGGTGCGTCGCAGATAGTCGATTTCCACGCTGCGGTATTCGGAAAACAGGCGCTTCACGCCAAACTTCGCTCCGAAGTTCCCGGGTATCCGCGCGGTATAAAGTCCGGCGAGGTCACCGCGTGCCAGCATCGCCGCAAGGGTGTCGCCCTGTGGCGTGATTTCAATTTTCACCGGCAGATTTGCAGGCGGTGGCGGAAGATCCATTGGCGTGGGCGAGTCGAGTCCGCCGACCACGTAGTCGACGTCTCCCGGCCGCACACCGTGGTCATCTCCCATCAAGCCCCGAATCCATACCGCCGCAGTCATCGGATAGTGCGGCACGCCGATGCGGCGTCCTTTCAGGTCCGAAGGAGCATGGATCCCGGCCGCTTCGGACACGTAGATCGAGGAATGCCGAAAGATCCGCGAGGGAAACACCGGGATCGCAACGAAGGGCGGCGTCGCCTCGTCCAGCGAGGAGGCGACGGCCGAGAGCGACATCTCCGACACATCGAATTCTCCGGTCTTCAGCATCCGCGAGAACGTCTGTTCGACCGGCAGGGACAGGTAATCGAGTTCGATGCCTTCGGGCTGCAGCGATCCCTCCCGCAACGCGCGGGTGCGGTCGTAATCCCAGCAGGCAAGGCGCAATCGCAGACGCGACATAGTGGACCTCAGTCAATCTCGATGCGCGCGGATTTCGCGACGCGGGACCAACGCGCAAGTTCGGCGCGCAGCATTGCGCCGAGTTCGTCCGGCGTGGTGGTGCGCGGCTCGTAGAGCATTCCACGAACCCTTTCGCGGACTTCGGTGGAGTTCACCGCTTCGGCAAGGGCGGTCGACAACCTGCCCACGACGTCGCGCGGCGTCGCTGCCGGTGCGAAAAAGCCGTACCAGGATGTCGCTTCGTAACCCGCGATGCCCGATTCCGCGACCGTCGGCAGGTCCGGCGCGTGGCTGGAGCGCTTCGCCGAGGTGATCGCAAGCATTCGCACGCGTCCCTGCTTTTCAAGCGGTGCCACATTGGGCAGCGTATTGACAAACACCGGTACCTGACCCGAGGCGCTGTCCTGTATCGCCGGACCGCAGCCGCGATAGGCAACGTGGGTCATGTCGATTCCCGCGGACTGCTTCAGCAACTCGCCCGCGAGATGCATGATGGTCCCGTTGCCGCAGCTCGAGTAGGAAAACTTGCCCGGTTGTGCGCGCGCCGCCGCAACCAGTTCGGAAATCGACTTTGCCGCAACCGAAGGATGCACACCGATCACCAGATCGCTGGATGCGACCAGCCCGACCGGGGCGAGATCGCGCATCACATCGTAGGGAACGTTCTTAGATACATTGGGGCCGACCGCAAGCGTCTCGTTGTTGAAGAGAAGCGTGTATCCGTCAGGCGCGGACTTGATCACCAGGTCTGTTCCGATGTTGCCGGATGCGCCCGTACGATTCTCGACCACCACCGTCTGGCCGAGGCGCTCGCCGAGCTTCAGCGAGGCCACGCGGGCGAGCACATCGGTACCGCCTCCGGGCGGGTATGGGACGATCACCCGCACAGGCCGGTTCGGGAATGCCTGCGCCAACGCTGCCGGACTGATGAGTGCGCCGATTGCGGATAACAACCCACTGCAGATGCATATCGTTAGGTGATTCATCCGACACCTCCCTGTGGTTTCCGCGCCGACGCGTGCACGCTTACGGCTCGGAGAAGAAGTCCGCCACCAACCGATTGAAACGATCCCGGTGCTCGATCATCGTCCAGTGCCCGCATTCTCCGAAGAGGTGCAACTGCGCCCTGGGGATGACTTCGAACAGCCGATGCGACACCGCAACCGGGACCACCCTGTCCTCACGACCGTGGACGATCATCACGGAGTGCGGGAGGGCGCGCAGTTTCTCGTCGGCGACGATCTGCGCATCCAGCCAGCGCTGGCGCGGCACCGGGAAAAGATGCTCGAACGCTTCCTGCACGCCCGGCCGGATGGTCGCGCGATAGCGCATCTCGGCGATCTCGTCACTCACCAGGCTCTGGTTGTAGGCCATGATCGACATGATCTTTTTCATGTTCGCAGGCGAGGGCTTGTAGGCCCAGAGCTCGTTCAGCTCGGGCGTAACCTCAGCCGCCACACCGCCCGAACCCATCAGCACGATGCGCCCCACGCGCGCCGGAACCTGCACCGCGAGCGCAAGCGCGAGCGAGCCGCCGAACGAATTGCCGACAATGTGTGCCTTCTCCAATCCCAGAGCGTCCAGCAGAGCTATCGTCTGCTCCACCCAGGTGTCCATGAACCGGTATTCGAATCCTGGCGGCCGCTCGGTATAACCAAAGCCGACAAGATCGGGGGCGATCACGCGAAAATTCGGCGCGAGGGCGGGAATCTGCCCTCTCCAGTTCGCCCAACCGGTGACTCCCGCCCCCGACCCGTGCAGCATCAGCACCGGGGCACCGCTGCCCTGATCGTGATAGTTGGTCTTGTATCCCGCGGTGGAAATCGACTTGCCGATTTCAGGATTGTTGTCGCTCATTGGATCTTCATTCCCCGTCGTATTGTTCCACGGCACCATGCTGCGGACATATTGGATTCCGTAATCAGTCAGCCTTGATGCCGCCCTCGCGAATCACCTTCGGCCAGCGCACGAGTTCGTTTTCCATGAAGGCGGCGAACTCGGTCGGCGTGGTGCTTACCAGATCGATACCCTGCGACGCCGCCGACTGCTTCACATCGGGTAGTGCGGCGACGGCGCGGTAGTCCGCGACGATCCGCGCCACGGTATCGCGCGGCGTCCCCTTCGGTGCAAGCAGGCCGTACCAGACCACGACCTCGGCGCCGGGAACGCCGAGTTCCTTGAGCGTCGGCACATCCGGCGCGGTCGGATGTCTATCGGGACTTGCGACCGCGAGCGCGCGCATCCGCCCTGCCTTCACATGCGGCAGCGACACATGCACCGGCAGGAACATCAGTTGCACCTGCCCGCTGATCAGGTCGGTGACCGCGGGCGCCGTCCCCTTGTAGGGCACATGCAACAGGTTCGTGCCGGTGAGGTTCTTGAACATTTCCACGGCCATGTGCTGTGGCGTACCGGTCCCGGTCGATGCATAGGCGAGTCCGCCGGGCTGCGCTTTCGCTGTTCGGATCAGGTCGGCGATGCTCTCGAGCTTCGTGCCGGGGTTTGCGACCACCATCAGCCATGCAGAACCCATGTAGGAGATCGGCTCGAAATCGCGCATCGGATCGAAGGGCGTCGTCTTTGTCAGCAGCGTCGTCATGAGAAACGCATTGGAGGTGAGCAGCAAGGTGTGGCCGTCCGGCGTCGCGCGCGCGACGATGCTGCCGCCGACCGTGCCGCTCGCGCCCGCCTTGTTGTCGACAACTACCGCCTGACCCCAGCGTTCCGCGAGCTTCTGCCCGACACTGCGGCCGATGATGTCGACCCCGGTGCCGACCGTGAACGGCACAACGATCGTGACCGCCCGGGACGGAAAGCCCTGGGCCACGGCACCCGTCGCAATCAAAACTGAAGCAAGTACACCCGTCGACCGCGCGAGCCAGTCCGGTAACCTCTTTGCGACGACCTGCATGGATGCTCCCTCAGTGAATGCTGATGGTGATTGCGGTTGGTGAATGTCGTTCAGCGCTTTCCGGATTTCGCATTTTTTATCTTCGTGTCGGTCTCGTAAGCGCGTACCGACGGAATCGTGCCCGGCAGACCGAGTTCCTTCCAGCGCGCGGCAACCCGATCGTAGGTTTCCTTGCGCAGGGTCGTGCGTTTGGAGAAGTTCGCGAGGTGACGGTGTTCCTTGCAGGCGTTGATCAACGCCTTCGAGCCGTAGGGACGTTTCTCGGGTGGATTCTGCGTCGGGTCGAGCCATGTGCTCCAGGTATTGCGCAGGATGTCGATGTCGTCGATCGGGTTGCAGCGCGTCGCCATCGCCGAGATGACCTGGTTGATGTCGGTGGGATCGACATCCTCGTCCACCGCGATGATCCACTTGGTGTAATAGGCCCCGCCGGGCACCTGCGCCGCAAGCGCCAGCACCTGCGCCGCATGGCCCGCGTAGCGCTGCTCGACGCTGATCACCGTCATGCCGATACCGCCCGCTGCCGCAGGGTGGGTGTACACACCGTGGATGCCCGGGATGCCGAGCTTGTCGAGATCGTCCCAGATCTTGGCCGAGCGGATCACAGCAACAAAGGTGCCCTGCTCGTTGGACGGATGATCCGCCATCAGCGCGTTGGTAAGAACCGGCTTGTTCCGGTAGTGCACCGCAGTGACTTCGACCAGCGGGCATTCGCCTTCGGGCTTCCCGTAATAGCCGGTGAATTCGCCAAAGGGGCCCTCGGTCTTCACCGAACCCGGTCGGATGATGCCCTCGATCACGAGTTCCGCGTTCGCGGGCAACAGGAGATCGGAATGCAGGGCACGAACCACCGGCACCGCCTCGCCCTTGATGCCGCCGGCGAACTCGTATTCGGACACGTTCTTGGCAAAGGTCTGCGAGCCGACCACCATGAAAAGCGGATCGATGCCCCAGGCCGCAGCGACGTGGATCGCTTCGCCCTTCTGCCAGGCGCGATTGATATGCAGACGCGCGTCCTTGCCGGGTGACAGATACAGCCCGGCCTCGCGCTTGCCCTGAATCATCATCCGGTAGGTGCCGACGTTCAGGTAACCGCTGTCCGGGTCGCGGGTGATCACCGCATCGGCGGTACCCGCATAGCGACCGCCGTCAAGCGGCCAGTGCTTCGGGATTGGCAGCTTGCGAAGGTCGATGTCCTTGCCGGTGAGCGTATTCTCGTAAAGCGGCGCCGTCGCGCGCGGGACCTCGCGCGGCGGGATGCGCTGCTTGAGCTTGTCCTTGACCCGGCGAATCAGCTCGACCGCGTGCGTGTCGGGCGACTCTTCGAAGGTCAGCGCGACGCGACGCAGGCTGGGGCCGAGGATGTTCCAGAGCAGGCTTGCGCCGACACGGTCGTTTTCGAAACCGAGAGGATTGTCGAAAAGAATCGCCGGGCTCGGCGTCTGTTTGGCGACGAGATAGGACACCGCGCTCATCTCTTCTTCCGTATCAACCGGCTCGGAAATGCGCAGCAGCTCGCCGATGTCTTCCACCCGCTTCAGCCAGTCGCGCAGATCACGAATCGGCGTCGCCACTGGCTTTGCGCTGCGCGGTTTGTTGGCCGCTTTTTTCTTTGCTGATCTTGCCATTCGTTTTCCCCTTGACCGGTAGAAGGTCTAGCGCCGCGCCGCGGGCCAGACACAGAATCCAAGCCCTGTCTTCGCGTGGTGTGCCTGGATGTATTCGACTTTCCTGCCCGCCCACTGGCAGGCGCCCGCCACCGCAATCCACGACCGGAGTTCTCCAGTGCCGCCGCGCAGGGTCGCGGAATCGAAGCTGAAAAGATTCGCCAGCTCATGGCCGCGATTGGACTCGATACGCTCGAACACCCAGGTGTCCAGCGGCTCGTCGATCCAGCCCGCCCGAGGCCCGTCGGGGTCGTGCGACATGCCGCCCGAACCAAAGATCGCGATGCGCTCCGGGCGGTCGCGGAAAACGTCGGCGATCGCCGCGCCAAGATCCCAGCAGCGTTTTCCGCTCGGCATCGGCGGGAAATACGAATTCAGGAACACCGGGATCACCGGGATATCGAACTTCGGCACCAGCCGGGGCAGCGGATAAGTGAGCATATGCGATGTTCCACGCTCGGGATACTTGCCCTGCGGCTTGAGCACGCTGCTCGCGGCGGGATCGAAGCCGCGCTTCATCAACTGGCGCAACAGAAGCTCGGCGAGATCAACGTGCACTTTTGTGCTGATCATCGAAGCCTCGGCGGGCAGATCCATGTACCGCGGAAGTGACGAACCCCAGATTTCCTCGCCGGTGAACACGCAGATCGCAGGATTGTTCGAGGCGGTGAACATGTCGTCCTGATCATCTCCGATGACGATCAGCGCATCGGGACGGTATTCCTCGATGTGCCGGCGCAACTCCTCGAACGCAGCATCGATGCGTGCGATGTAGGTCTCGATCACCGCCTCGGTTTCGAGCTTCGCGGTATGCGGCTGCGAGCCCTTCATGTACTCCGGAATCGCCGTATACACCGTCGGCCAGACCTCCTTAGGGCAAAACATGCCAGGCGCATGGGAGGACGCCAGTCCCAATCCGATCATCGCTTACCCCTTTGTTCCGTCGGTACCGCGCAGGAAGGCAAGCACCTCGCGGTTGTAGATTTCATGGTTCTCGAATTGCGCCCAATGGCCGGTCTCGGGCGCGGAGAAGAACTTCGCGCCGGGAATCGCGCGGGCAAGCGCCTGCCCGACCGGCGGGGGCGGATTGTTCTTGTCGCCCCAGTACACCAGGGTCGGTACGGCGATCTTTGCAAGCGTCGCATCGTCGTAGGCATGCTTCTTCGGCGCCTCGCCGCCCATGTAGTGCGTCATCAGTTCCTGCTGGACTGCATTGACCGCAGGGTCGTTGTAGAACGCATGGCGCACCGCGACCGCTTCATCGGTAATCAGCGATTTGTCGTTGACGATTCGCTCCAGTCGGGCACGGATGTTGTCCCAGGTCGGATTTCGCAGTATTTCGAGTGAACTCTCGCGAAGGCGAGTGACGTCCTGTTCTACGAATCCTGGTACTGCTCCGGGTTCCACCTTGTAGCCCATGGGCGTGGTGAGCACGAGCTTGCGAAGCCTGTTCGCGTGGCCAAGTGCGAATCGCGTGGCAACCCAGCCGCCGAGCGATTGCCCGGCGATATGCGCGCGGTCGATGCCGAGCGTATCCAGCACATCCACCAGCTGATCGACCAGCACCGGGATGATCTCGGGCTGAAAGCCGGTGGTCTGCGAGCGGCCGTGCCAGACGAAATCAAGCGCGAACACCCGGAAATGCTTCGACAGCGGCATGATGTTGCGCGCGTAGTTCTCGGCGTGGCCGCCGGTGCCGTGCAACAACAGCAAGGGCTCGCCCTCGCCCGCCTCGACCACCCGGGTGACAAACCGTCCACGGAGTTTGTACACCTGCGCCTGGATCAGGTCGACCCAGTAGCTTCCTGCGTATGCCTTGTCCTGCCCGCTCATGCGCCCGCTCCCTTGTTGTTGCCGCTGCGATTCACCGGCCGCGCGTTCTGCTCCAGATGTCGCCGCCATTCGATGATGGAAATATCCGGCCGGAACAATCTCACCGGCGCGCCCTCGGGGGTTTTTGCCACCACACCGAGGTCCTGATTGTTGAAGCCGTAGTGATGGACCCAGAGGATGTAGGTCCAATAGCGCATCCAGAACATGAAACGCTTCCACGGACTGCTGCGCCAGGTCACTGCGAGTACCAGGTAGATGTAGCTGTCCTTGTTGATCGGGACATACCACTCGTAGTGCGTCCAGTCTGCCTTGCCCGGTTGCCGCACCCGGAGGATGCAGGGCAGGCGCACGCCCACCGCATGATCCTTGCCGCCGGTGGTGACTCCCTTGTTGGGTTCCGGCTTCCAGAAGCGCTTCTTCGGCCACGAGCCGAGGCCGGGATAATCGTCGAACAGGTGAACGTTGCGCTGCACCCGCTCGAGCCAGACACCGTCGTCGGACTTGTCGATCGAGGTCTCGTTCCAGGCCGAGACATTGCGGAACGTCACCCACGCCGCGTAGCGGTGCAGCATCTTCACATGCGACTCGTCGAACCCGTTCTCGGTCGCATGACGCCAGTTGCCCCCCACGGTGCGAACGAACGGATACACGCGCGCGTCCTCGCGGAACAGTTCGGTCGGAACGTCGTCTTCAACCGGCACCGGCTTGCCTTCGCCCATCCAGACAAACACCAGGCCGATGCGCTCCTCGACCGGGTAGGTCCGTACGCCGACCTTGCCGTTGATGGGCGAATCCGGACCGTCGGTGAGTGCCGCCACCATGCGCCCCGACTCGAGATTGAAGGTCCAGCCGTGATACATGCAGGTGATGGTGCCGGGAAATTCGACTTTCCCGAGCGAAAGCGGGACCTGGCGATGCGGGCATGCATCGAGTAGCGCACGGAATTTCGCACCGTCCGCCAACAACACCAGCTTGCGGCCGACCAGTTCCACCGTCGCGCGCTTTTTTTGACGGAGTTCCGCTGCAGTCATCACCGGATACCAGTATTCGTCGAGACCGCCCGCGGCGGCGCGATATTTTTCCCACGGCTCGCGGCCTTCCGCTTCCGCCGGCGTGTTGTTCTGCAGGACTGCACTCATTTCTTGCTCCTCGTACCCTTGTTGTCCATTACCCGTTCGCCGCCGATGCCTACCTCCGGCAGCGCGCGCGTTGTCGTGTCCACCAGCGCGCGTATCAGCACCCCGGCCAGCCTGAGCATGCCGTCCACATGCGTGACGCCCATCGTGTGCACCGCCCGTTCGCCCGATGCGGGCGACATCTGCGCCGGCATGCCGACACGCGCGGTCGGAATACCATGGCGGCGAAAAATCACCGCTTCGGTCTGGCCGCTTGTCTGCAGATAGGGCGTGTGCTTCACGCCCTCCACCGCTTCCCACGCGCGCACGCACGACTGGATGATCCAGTTGCTCTCCGCCGTCGCCGGTCCTTCCACCGCCGCGATCAGGTCGCAATCCATCGCAAGCGCGGGATCGCCTAGCCGCGTGCGGATTTCGCCCAGCGCCTGCTCGAGTTCACGCCATGCCTGCATCGGCGTCGTCCGGGGGCTGATCCGCATGTCGACATACACATCGCAGGCGGCGGGCGAAAACGACGGCTTGTAGGTCCATCCGCCCTCGATCGCTCCTATCGCGCCCTGCGGTGCACACAGTCCGTCGGTATGGCGCCTGCTGTAGTCGCCGAACCATTCCTCGAGCAGCGGCATGACTTTCGCCGCGCGAAGTATCGGATTGTTCTCGGCCAGCACGTGCTTGCGCCCGACGTAACTCTGCACACCGTGAATGCGCACACGAAACCAGCAAACGCCGACCTCCTCCCACTGCACCCGGTAGCCGGGCTTGGTGACGATCGCGAAATCGGCGTGCACGCCCTGCTGAAGCAGAAACTCGCAGCCGGTTCCGTGACCAACGTTCCAGCGCTCAAGCGGGGGACGCTTGTTGGAGGGTGCACCGCCTGCGCCGAACGCGAGCACGATGCGGCCCGAGAGCGGGATCTTCGCCTTCGCGATCGCCGCCACCGCTGCAATCGACGCCGCGATGTTTGCCTTGGGATTGTCCGCGGACAGGCCGGTCACGCCGCTACCCACCAGCTTCGCGATCGGTTTCTGATCGGGACGCAGTTCCGGACCGCTCCAGGGAACCTCTTCTTCCTCACGACCGGAAAACGCACTGTCGATCGGTGCGAACAGCATCACCGACGGTCCGGGCCCGTCACCGTATTCGCCGATCGCGTTGGCCGAAAGCGCATCGATCGGCTGCAGCCGCGCCTTGAGCCCCACGGCACGCATCGTGTCGACCAGGAATTCCGCATAGGCGCGCTCCTCGCCGGTGGGGCTCGGGATATTCACCGACTTCACCAGCATGTCGAGCATCGAGGCTCCGTCCAGAAGCGCCGCCGCTCGCTCTGCTCCGGCGACTCGCTCCGCATCCGAGAGCGTTCCGGTGTTGTCTTTTCCTATTCGCATCGCCATTAGACCTTGCTCCCGGATTTCGTGGCGGCAGTTGCCGCGGGGATTGCCCCTATAATTTCTTTCGCGTCCTCGCGTGTCTCGTTCGACACACGATTTCGCTTCCGCAACGAATTGAGCCCGTCCGGGCTCCGCATACCCACCCGGAAATCCGCATGCCAGCCAACGCACGAATCCTGATGGTCGATGATCCCCGCCTGAAGCCTGTGTACCAGGCTGCGGAGTCTGCAATGCAGGCGGACGGTCACGAAGTGATCCGCTTCCGCGACCCTGCAGACCTTCGAGCGAACGCGGCAGAACTTGCCACGGCAGATGTGCTGATCACCGGCATGAACTGCCCTTGCCCGCGCCCGGTGCTCGAAGCCGCGAAAAAACTTCGCGCGGTGGTGGTGCCGGTGATCGGCACCGAACTCGTCGATGTGGGCGCGGCGACCGAACTGGGCATCGTGGTCGGTCACGGCGCCACGTCCGAAAATTCCGACAGCATGGCGGAAGCCACGATCATGCTGATGCTGAATCTTCTGTACGATCTTCGCCGCTCCGAGGCGATCCTCCGCGACGGCCTGCCCCGCCCGCCCGGCCAGTATGCGCACATGCTGCGCGACCGCACGATCGGCCTTGTCGGACTTGGCCGCATCGGTCTCGCGGTCGTGAAACGCCTGCAGGGCTGGGATGTCGACATCCTTGTCCACAGCCGCAGCGGACATCGCGATGGCCTGCCGTCCAACGTGCGCTTCACCGATCTTGAAGAATTGCTTTGCAAGAGCGATATCGTGAGCCTGCACGCGGGATTGAACGAACAGACGCGCAGCCTGCTCTACGCCGGAAATCTGCGCCTGCTCAAGCCGACCGCCATCCTGATCAACACTGCGCGCGGCGGCATCGTCGACGAGGCTGCGGTGTTTGAAGCCGCACGGGACGGAAAGATCGCCAGGCTCGGCCTCGATACCTTCGAAACCGAACCGCTGCCGGCCAACAGCCCGCTTCGCTCGCTGCCCAATGCGATTCTCACGCCGCATATCGTCGGCCATACCGTCGAAGGCGGCGAATCGCTCGGCACAACGATCGCGGAGAACCTGCGCCGCGTCATCCGCGGCGAAGCCCCGGTTTATGTGCGCAATCCGGAGGTCCTGCCCGTCTGGACGAAACGCTTCGGCAGCCATTGAACTGCGAGCCCGCCCTGCTCGGTCGGTGATCGGATAGGTTTTCACAAAGTCTTCTGAACGCCGCGGATCCGGTCAGCTGCGATAGGACGGATCGGCACGGTCGGCAAGCCGAAGATACGCCGGCCAGTCGTCGCCGCTGTGCTTGGCTTCATGCTGCTCCATCTGCCGCGCACCCTCCTCGCACAGCTCGGGCGAAGGAATGCGGAAACCCGCGCCTGCCGCTTCGAGCGTCATCTGGATTTCACAGGCTTCCACCAGATGGCGGGTGACGGTCATCGCCTCGGCCGGAGTAGCGCCGCAGGTGAGCAAGCCGTGGTTGCGAAGAATCATCGCCTTGTTCGTCGGACCGAGATCGCGTGCGATCCGCGCCGCCTCGTCCATCCGGCTCGCGATGCCCTCGTACTCGTGATACGAGATGCGGTTGTAGAAACGCATCCCGTTCTGTTCCAGCGGAAGCAGTCCCTTGGGGTGTGCCGACACCGCGGCGCCCGCAATCGTGTGAATGTGGATCGTGCAATTGATGTCCGGCCGCGCGCTCAGCGCGGCGCTGTGAATGGTGAAGCCGGCGGCATTCACGTTTTCCGACCACACCGCCTGCTTTCCGTCGAGGCGAAGCTTCACCAGGTTGGAGGCACAGACCTCGTGATACATGAGGCTGTGCACCTTGATGAGGAAATGGTCCGGCTGATCCGGCACCCGCATTCCGATATGGTTGTAGTTGAGGCTGATCCAGCCGTAATTATCGACAAGGCGGTACAACGCCGCCAGATCGACGCGAGTCCGCCATTCAGCTTCGCTCACCGTTTCCTTGCGGATATTAGGCAGGTTGGGTATGTCGTTGTTCATTTCGTTCTCCTTGGCTATCGCAGTCGCTGTCCCGGTCTTATGGAGGTCAAAGACTGTAGAAATCCAGTTTGGTCGGAACGTAATCGTTGAGCAGCAGGGTCTTTTTCCGCGCTATACGCCATTCACCGCCCTGCTCCACCAGGGTCGCCTCGGCGCGCCCGAAAAACACCTGTGCTGCATGAAGTTTGTGCTCGTACTGGTTCACGCACCACTGGTATTGCACCTCGAGCCGTGCAGTCGCGCCTTCGGACGCGGCCACGCGCACGTTGGTGATCTGATGCTGGGTTCGCGGCAACAGCCGGGACGCGGACGATGTTCCTGTGGTCACGCGCCACACCCGGTCTTCGAGTCCGGATTTCGAGTCGTAGTAGATGAGCGAGGTCTCGCTCTGCGGGTCCTCGGTCGGCTGGTCTTCGCTCTTCCATGCCGGAACCCAAAAGACGCAATCTGCCGTGTACAACCCGAGCCAGTCATTCCAGCGCCGTTCATCAAGGCAGGCCGCTTCGCGATACAACAACTCGCTTGCGGTGGCGACGCGTTGCATCTGTACGAGGTCCATGAGTTTCATCGCGTGTCCCCGTCCGCCTGTTGCGCCTTGTTCATCAGCCGCAGCCATTCCCGGTAACAGGCGTGAAACAGGGTCTCGTCCTGGATCGCGAATGGCCCGTTCTGGCTGGTGGCGGGCTCGATGCCAAGTTCGCGGGCGTATTCGTCCGCGCCGGACTGGACCGACTTCATGCCACGGTGATAACCCTGCATCCGATTGACCGACAGGGCGCGAAACCCGGTCTGGCAATCTTCGTAGGTCTGCGAATCGTCCGGCGTGGCAAGCCCGGTGCTGTTGAAGAAATCCTCGTACAGCCGGATCCGGTTGGCTCGCACCGCGGGCGCCTCGCCCACCGGAGCGATGCAATGAATGGTCATCTCGGTCAGATCGGGGGCGATCGGCCGGATCACGCGCATCTGCAGCGAGGCGCTTTCTGCGAATTGAACGTTCGGGAACAGGGTGAGATTGCGCGCCTTGAGCATCCACCGGGCGCGCACGTCCCCGACGCGGCTGCGCACCTCTTCGATCGCGGGGAAGATCGGCCGCGTCTCCGGGGCCGGATTTCCCGACCAGAGCACCGCGTGCCCGTAAGGAAACGTGAAACCGCCGCTCACGACCGACAGCGAACCGTAGAGATTGAAATCGATGTTTCGAAGCGGCGTGCGGGATTCGCCCAGCTTTCTGCGCTCCACGATTTTCATGAAACTCGGGTGCGTGGAGGTGAGGTGATAGCCGTCGACGCAGTTCTCGATCTGCAGTTTCCAGTTGGCACGAAAGGTGTAGGTCCCGGTGCCGGGAAGGAGTTCGACACCGTCACGACCCTGGTCCACCACGAGATCGATGAACGCCTTCGCCCCGCCGAGATGTTCTTCGATGGGCACCACATCGTCGACCAGGCTCGCAAACAGCAGGCCGCGATACTCGGCAAGTCGCGGTACGGCGACAAGATCGTGCGACTCGGCACTGAAACCTTCCGCATAGAGCGCATCGGCTTCGTCCTTGACGCTCACGCACTTGCCGGCGCTGTCGTACGCCCATCCGTGGTACTGGCAGATGTGGTGGCGCTCGTTGCCCTGCCGGGTGTGCGCCACGATCGCGCCGCGGTGTCGGCAGGTATTCAGCAGGCAATGGATCTTTCCGCTGGCGTCGCGCGACACGATCACCGGCTGGCGACCGATCCAGGTAGTGAAAAAGTCATTCGTCTTTTTCAGCTGCGAAGTGAGACCGAGGAACACCCAGCTCGACTCGAAAATGTTCTTCATCTCGAGATCGAAGATCTCCGGATCGCGGAACACATCGCGATGCACGAGGAATTCGCCCTCGGACGCGTGGTCCTGGACGTACTGCGACGGATCGAATTGGCCAGCCTTCATGGGTTTCAGTGCCCCGGTTCCGCTGCGCCGTAATCCGGGACTTCTATGCCTTCGAGCAGATCATCGACGATGCCGTGAAAGCGGTCCCAGGGCGCTTCCCGGTCGCTCTGGTTGCGCACGATGATCGAGTTGCCCGCGTAGAACTTCTCGTACAGCATGTGCCGGCCGGCGAACTCCGATCCGATCAGATCCCATACCAGCTTGTAGAGTTTCATGCGCTTGAGCGCCTCCATCGACGGTGTTGCCCACCAGTCGCCGAATCGCTCGCGCAGCGCCGGGTCGGCAAGCACGTCGATGCTCGCCGGCATCTGCAGCGCGGCGCCGCCCACGAGCGTGCGCAGGGTGTCGATGATTTCGGTGTGGTGCTCCTGGCACCAGTTGAGCGCGGCGTACATGTGGCGCCGGTTGTAGCAGGCCCAGCCTTCCGGAAACGCCTCCCAGGCCTCGATCTGCCCTTGCACCAGCCCGCCGATCGTGGCCTCGAGCGCGGCAAGCCGGCCAAGCGTTTCGCGCACGCCGGGAATCCTGTCCACGCCGTTGGCCTGGCAGATGCGGCTGGCCAAACCCACCACCAGCCCCATCTTGGCCCAAAAGCGCACGTTCGACTGGTGATTCGCGTAGCAGTTGGCCGGCGTCTTGATGTAGATGGTGCGGGACATCGCACCGTTGTCGTGCAGGAACACGCGCTCCCAGGGCACCTTCACCCGGTCGCAGACGAGCACGCTGTCGGTCTCATCAAAGCGGTACGACAGAGGATAGTCGGCCTCGTTGCGCACCGGCTGCTCGTAGGACTGGCGCGCCCAGAGCGACACGCCGGGCGCGTTCATCGGCACCGCGCAGGTGATCCCTTCCTTCTTGTATTTTTCATCCAGCGGAATCAGGTTGCCGATCCACACTTCATCGGCAAACACCGCGCCGGTGGCGAGCATCTTCATGCCCGAGATAGTTACGCCGTCGGCGTCTTCATCCACCACCCGAAGCGTCGGGTCCTTGCGCTCCTGGCCGGGGAACATGTCCGGGCTGCGGATGCCGGTGGGCGGCACGCACGCAAACGCGAGATAGATATCGTTTTTTCTCGCGTACTCGTAATACGCCATCAGGTTCCGGCCACGCCCTGCGCCAAGTTCCTCCAGCACCTCGGGTTTCATCGCAAGTCCGGTCACCATCCCGGCGACGTGATCCGGCGTGCGCCCGATCAGGCCGTAGGTGCCGTCGGCGATCGCTTTCAGTCCGCGGGTGCGACGCGCGAGGTCGTCGCGGTTGCGACAACGCAACCAGTAGATGCTGAAGTGCTCGCCGTTCTCCTCGTAGGAAAACACATCGCGTTTTGCCGGATCGGCCTTGCGGTCGTACAGGTCGGCGACCGATTGCGCAGCGTGACGAAACGCGGGATGGGTAGTGACATCGGTCACCTTCTCCGAGCCGACGTACACCACGCGGCCATCGCGCATGCGCTCGAGTTTCTCTTTTCCGCTTACCAGCATGTTCGATGCCTCCCGCAAACCGGTGAATTACGGTGGGTACGCCCTGAATCGGTTCAGGTGTTGGCCGCGTGCAGCGCCGTCGGCGCCGACCGCTCGTCCTGCATCTGGCGCAATGCCTCGCGCTGGCGCAGCACATGCGAGTGCATGACCGTTTCCGCCCGTGCCGCGTCGCGCTGCTCGATCGCATCGAGCAGTTCAGCGTGCTCGCGCAGCGAATCCTCAAGCCGGCCGGGCAGCCCGATGGTCAGGCCGCGGGAAAGTTTCAATATCCGCCGCAGGTCCTGAAGGATTTCCTTCTGCCAGCGGTTACCCGCGATGTCCTGCATCGCCTCGTGCATTTCGGTGTTGGCTTCGGCGTAGCGCTGAAGGGTTCCCGACGCCGCGGTCTGTTCGAGTTTATTCAGCACAAGACGCAGCCGCTTGAGGTCCGCTTCGTTGCGGGTGCTCGCCACTTCGGCGGCGCAGCGCGATTCGAGCAGGGCGACGGTTGCGTAGATGTCGTCGAGATCGCGCTCGTTGAGTTGCGCCACGAAACAGCCGCGCCGCGGCACCAGCGTCACCAGGCCCTCGGCCTGCAGAACCTTGAGCGCCTCGCGCAACGGCGTGCGGCTGATGCCGAATTCCCGGGTCAGGAGCTGCTCGTCGATCCGGTCCCCCGGCATCAATTCCTGGGAAAAAATCCGGTTACGGATACGCTCGGCCACTTCCTCGAAAAGCGCCAAACTTATGATTTTATTGTTCATTATCTGTCTCCACTGCTCGGACTGGCTTTTGAACTCTTGATTCTGCGTTCATAATTATAAATAACGGTGGCTCCTGGTCAAGGCCGGTGCGTTGCGATGACCGTCGGCACCGAGCAGCCGCCGACCGCACAATTTGAATCGCGAGCATCTCTTTCCAAATGGACCCCAAACCTATGAGCGATCTACGCAACGCAGGCCCCGCCGGCTCGAATCTTCTCTTTGCGACCGAAGCGTCCACGCGAATCGCCTCCGGCGAACTTCGCGCCCAAGATCTCGTTGCCGACTGCCTTGCGCGCATCCGCGCCCGGGATCCGCGGATCGGCGCGTGGGTGAGCATCGACGAAGCCCATGCGCTCGAGCAGGCGCGGACGCTCGATCGCGAACTTGAACGCGCCGGCCCGCGCAGCGCTCTTCATGGCATCCCGGTCGGCATCAAGGATGTGCTCGATACCTGCGACTTTCCGACGGCGCACGGCTCGTCCATCTACAAGGGTGACCGGCCCGCACGCGATTCCGCCTGTGTGACCGCGCTGCGACGCGCCGGTGCGGTGATCCTCGGCAAGACCGCGACCACCGAGTTCGCCAGTCCCTGGCCGATCGGCGTGCGCAATCCGCACGATCTCACGCGCACGCCGGGCGTTTCGTCCAGCGGCTCGGCCGCAGCGGTGGCCGACTTCATGGTGCCGCTGGCTATAGGCACTCAGACCGGCGGCTCGATCATCCGGCCCGCCACTTACTGCGGCATCTACGGCATCAAGGCCTCGCTCGACGGTCTGGACCGCGGCGGCATACGCCACCTGCGGCCATCGCTCGATACGCTCGGCCTGTTTGCGCGCTCGCTCGATGATCTCGCGCTTATGCGCAGTGCAATGACGGGAACAGGCAATGACACCCGCGCCGCGACTGCGCCGCCACGCATCGGCGTGTGCCGGACCGCCGACTGGTTGCGTGCACGCAAAGAAACGAAGCGGGCCTTCGGGATCGCCGAGGTGCGCCTGCTCGATGCCGGAGCGGAGCTTCTGGCGATCGAGTTGCCCCGCTGCTTCGATGCGGCGATGGAAACCTTCACCGTCATCACTGCCTGGGAAGGTGCGCTCGCCCTTGAACGCGAACTGCGGGATCACGCCGCCACGATGAATCCCTGGCTACGTGAATTCGCGGCAAAAATTGCGACACTCGATAGCGCAAGGTACGAGGCGGCGAAACATCACGCGGCGGAATGTCGTGCGCAGCTCGCCCCGGTATTTGCACAGGTGGATGTGCTGATCACGCCTGCATCCGCGGGTGAAGCGTCGCAGAACCTCACGGGGCTCGAAGACCAGAGCTTCTGCCCGCTGTGGACAATGATGCACGGACCTGCGCTGACCTTGCCCGCATTCACCGGCCCCCACGCGATGCCGATGGGCCTGCAGGTAGTCGGCCCGGTGGGCAGTGACGCGCGCCTGATCGAACTTGCCGGGTGGATCGACCGTGCACTCTCGCCAACACCGATCGAGATTGCCTGATCCGCCGCCTGGCTACAGCATGCCAACCAGCATCTTGGTGGCGAACACGAACAGCAGCACTGCGAAGATGCGCTTGAGGATCTTGGTCGGCAGCTTGTGCGCCGCCATCGCGCCGAGCGGCGCGAACAGAACGCTCGCCACGGTGATGCCGGCAAGTGCCGGCAGGTACACATACCCCAGGCTCCAGGCAGGCAGCACCGGCGACCCCCAGCCGCCGACGATGAATCCCACCGTTCCCGCGAGCGCGATCGGGAAACCCACCACCGCCGCAGTGCCGATCGCCTGCATCATCGGCACATTGCAATACAGCATGAAGGGCACGGTGATGAAGGCGCCTCCGATCGCGGCGAAAGCCGACACCGCGCTGATCCCAAAGCCCACAGCGGAGGCGCCTATCGGCCCCGGCACGGTGCGCGAAGGTTTGGGCTTGCGGTCGATGAGCATGTTGCCCGACGCGGCATACACCATGACGGTGAAAAGCGCCGCGAACAACACCGTCGGAATCACATTGGCTATCGCCGAACCGACAAGGCCGCCGATCAGGATGCCCGGTGTCATGCGCCATGCGATATCCCAACGCACGGCGCCGCGCGCCGAGTGCGCACGAACGCTCGAGGCAGAGGTAAACAGGATGGTGGCCATCGAGGTGCCGACAGACAGATGCAGCACCGTATCGCGCGGCATGCCCTGCGCCTCGAGCAGCCAGACCAGCAGCGGCACCATCACCCCACCGCCGCCGATGCCGAGCATCCCCGCGAAAAAACCGACGAACGCACCGAGCGCGAGGTAATAGCCGAGCCATTCCATCAACGGGCGCCCCGCGTGACCTCGGCATGCCATGCCACTGCATCCTCCAGTCGGTCGTTGCCCCAGAAAATCTCGTTGCCGCTGACAAAACTCGGCGCGCCAAAGATGCCGACCTGCACCGCGCGTTCGTTCTGCGCTCGAAGCGCGTCCTTCACCGTCTCGGCACGGGCGATCCAATGCGCAGGATCCAGGCCCGCTTCCGCAAGCGCGGCCTCCATGACGGCGTGCTCGCCGATGTTGCGGCCCTGCGCGAAATTCGCGCGGTAGACCCCGCGGACGAAGGCCGGGCACCGCGGCTCATGCTCGAGCGCGAGCGCAAGGCGCGCAGCAAGAATGCTGCGCTGGGGAAACAGGGCAGGCTTTGCGAACGGGAGGCCGTGGCGCGCGCACAGGCGCTCCATGTCGCGCCACATGTAGCGGCCCTTCACCGGATACAGGTTGAAGGGCGAATCGTTCCAGCCCTGCGCCTGGAAGATCGGCCCGAGCAGGAAGGGTTTCCAGGCCACGCGCACGCCGGCCTTCGCTGCGAGGTCGACGATGCGTTCGGCGGCGATATACGAATAGGTGCTCGCGAACTCGAACCAGAATTCGAGAGCTGGCGCGTTGTCATTGGCGTTCAAGTCAGGTCCTTCATCGCATCGGCAAACTGTTGGCGTTGAATAGCACTCATGTGCAGGCCGCACTTGGTGCGACGCCAGAGAATGTCATCGGGCTCGCGCGCCCATTCGTGCGCGATCAGCCAGCGCACTTCGGCCTCGTACAGCCCGCCGCCGAAATCGCGACCGAGATCCGCCTCGCTCACCGCGCCTTCGATCACGCGTCCCGCAAGCGTGCCGTGGCGCCGTGTGAGGCGTGCAAGCAACAGTCCCGGCAGATGCGGGTGCCGTTCGCAGAGCTCCGCAAACAGGGCATCGAAACCCTGGTCGGCGAAATCGCCGCCCGGCAGGGGCGCGTCGCGTGTCCAGGCCTTCGTTTCGCCGAACACCGGCGCGAGGAGTTCCAGCGCCGCTTCCGCGAGACGCCGGTAGGTGGTGATCTTGCCGCCGAACACCGAGAGCAGGGGCGGCCCCGATTCCGAGAGTTCGAAGTGATAGTCACGCGTGACCGACGACGGGTCGTCGGTGCCGTCGTCGTACAGCGGCCGCACGCCGCTGTAGCTCCACACCACCGATTCGGGCGTGATCGGCCGCGCGGTGTAGCGGCTCGCCGCTTCGCACAGGTAGGCGATTTCCTGCGGCGTGATACCGGTGTCGAGATCACGCGCGGTGACCGGAACGTCGGTTGTGCCGATGAGTGTGAAGTCGCGCTCGTAGGGAATCACGAACACGATGCGCCGGTCCGGGTTCTGCAGGAGGAACGCGTGCCGTTGCTGGTGCAGCCGCGGCACCACGATATGACTGCCCTTCACATGACGCACGTTCCCCCGGGGTGTCTGGCCAAGGCGGCGTTCCATCACCTGCTTCACCCAGGGCCCGGCGGCATTGACGATCGCGCGCGCCGACACCGTCTGCGCGCCGACACCGTTCTCCACATCGCCCGGCGGACGGATCGCGGCAAGCCAGCCGTCCCCGTCCGCGCGCGCCGAGAGAAACTCGGTGCGGGTCAGGATCTCGGCGCTATGGTCCGCCGCCGAACGCGCGTTGAGCATCACCAGCCGGGCATCGTCCACCCAGCCGTCGGCATAGACAAAACCGCGGGTGAATTCCGGTTTCAGCCCGGCGCCGAATCCCGCGGGGGCAAGCCGTACCGAGCGGGAGCGCGGCAGCTTCGATTCGCCGCCGAGCCGATCGTACAACCACAGCCCGGTGCGGATCATCCAGCCAGGGCGAAGGTGCGGCTCGTGCGGCAGCACGAATTCCAGCGGCCAGATGATGTGCGGCGCGGCACGCATCAGCACCTCGCGTTCGGTGAGCGCCTCGGACACCAGCCGGAATTCGTAGTGCTCAAGGTAGCGCAGACCGCCGTGGATGAGTTTGGTGGAGGCCGACGATGTCGCACCCGCGAGATCACCGCGCTCCACCAGCAGCACCTTGAGTCCGCGCCCTGCGGCATCGCGCGCGATGCCGGCGCCGTTGATGCCGCCACCGATCACCAGCAGGTCGTAGCGGTTTGCATTCACGCGCGGAGTCATGCGCGAAGTGATGCGATCGGGTAGACGGGAACAATCACGTGAGGGTCAGGATTCAATCAGGTTCGGGCCGGGAAGGGCGTTGCGCGCGTCCCGGACTCGGTTTCGGACACCACCGGCAGGCATTGTAGCGCCCGGCACGGTTCGGCGCCGACAGCACAACCCCGTTCGCCAATGGGTAAATCTCGAACATTTTTTTCAAAAGGCCACGGCCGGCGCCTGAAAGCGGATAAATAGCGTATATTTCTGGTACATACTCGCCTCAAGGAGTTCGCAAACATGGCCAAAAAACCCCTCAGCCGCAACTTTCGCAAGCAGATTGCCGACGCGCTTGTCGCGCGCGTTGAAACCCTCGGCCTGCCCAATCACAGCGCCGAAGCCCGGCAGCTCGGCCTGTCGCGTGCGCGCTGGGCCGGGATTCGCGCGGGCGAACTCGACCTGATCAGCCTGGACAAGCTGGTCGATGCCGCCGATCGCATCGGCCTGGTTGTGCGCCTGTCGGTGACCCGGCCTTACGGCTGAGCGGGAACGCCCCCCCCACGACCGAGGCAAGCTCAGCGCGGCAGGGTCAATGTCACGCGAACGCCGTCGGCGTCCGGAAGGTTTTCCGCGCGAATCGTTCCGCGGTGAAACTCCGCGATCAGCCGCGCGACATAAAGGCCCAGGCCAAGATGCGGCGCCACGGCGGCGCCCTCCTTGCGGGCAGACACCATCGAATTGAACAGGCGCCCCTGCAGTTCCTCGGGCAGAAGCGGCCCCTTGTTTGCGACCGACAATTCCACTGCATCGCCCGCGTTGGCGATCGTAATTGCGATAGGCGATTCCGCCGGCGAGAAGTCGGCGGCGTTGGCCACCAGCTTGTCCAACAGCTGCGCAAGGAGATCCGGCGATCCGTCGATGACGATGCCGGGCTCCACGCTGTCCAGGTCGATTCGATGCTGCGGGTAGGCAAGCCGATAGCCGTTGACGCAGCCCGTAACCACCGCGTTCAGATCGAAGTGCTCCCGTTCAGCGGTCTGCAGGCTCGCCTCCAGCCGCGTCGCCTCGGTCATCCGGTTGAGGATCGTGGACAGCCGAGCGAGCCCTTCTTCCGCGCGCTCGACGTAGGGACGCGCTTCTTCTGATGAACGCGCGAGCTTGAGGTTCTCCAGCGACGAGCGCACCACCGCGACCGGGGTGCGCAGTTCGTGCGACAGCCGGCTGGCGAGCGTCTCGAGATAGGCATTGTGCTGGGCAAGCCGAGCGAGCATCGCGGAGAAGCTGCGCGACAGGTCGCCGATCTCGTCCGATTCGCCCGCGGCCGCGAGCCGCGCCGCCACGCGTTCCTGAGCAACACTCGTGAGACGTCCGCGCGCATCGATCGCGCCCTCGGCTTCGTCGCGCAAGGCGCGGATCCGATTGGAGATCCGCGTCGCAAACCAGCCGAGCACCGCTGCTGCAAGCGCAAACACGGTGAGCGTGATCAACACCAGACGCTCGAGCGCGCGGGTGCGCACCGAGAGAATCGCGTTGGTGGTTTCTTCCGCGACCACCGCGCCGACGACGCGGTCGCCCGCCCAGATCGGATGCGCGGCCGACACCACCACCGCGCGATTGTCCGCGGTGCGACGCACGCGCGTCGCGGGCGAGCCCTGGATCGCCTGCGCTATTTCCTTGCCGGTCGCGAGCACATCCTCCGGACGCGCATCGTCGAAATTTTCGTTCGGCGACTGCAACAACCAGCCGAGTGCACGCGACGCCATACCCATGTCACCGTCCGGCTCCGGCGCGCGCGCGAGCTTGCCGGCGAGGGCGAGCACGCGGTAGTCGCGATTCACCACCCACAGGCGCGCGGTGGAACGCTGCACGCCGCGCAGGATCGCGTCGATTTCCACCGCGCCGGCGGCAGGCGGTGGCTCGGATTCGCGGCCGAGCACATCGCCCGAGGGAACTGCAGCATCTGCGGGCGGCATCGGTTCACCACGCTCGGCAGCAAGGCGACGCAGTTCCTCTTCCGCCTGGCGCCTGAGTTCGGTGTCCCGCAGTTCTGTACCCACGGGCGGTTGCAGTTGCATGAGTTGCGGCCGGTCGTGCAGGGCAGTGGACACTGCTCGCGCAGTTGCAAGCAGCGTCTGCTCCTGGCCTTCGAGCAGGAAGCGCTCCATCTCGCGCACATAGTTCCAGCCTGCCCATGGAAGCGCGAGCAGAACCAGCGACACCAGCGCGAGCTTGGTGCGAAGGTTGAAGCCGGGGAGGCGCCGCGCCATGAGGTGCTTTTAGCGCCGCAACAATATTGATGAAACGACGTGCATCGCCGGATAGGGTAACAGCGCGTTATCGTAAAATGCCCTGGTACGCCGTAGACGAAAGTCACCCCCATGCTCCTGCTCTGCCTGTCCCACAGCCCGCTGATGCTGAGCGGCATCGAAGCCACCGAT
Source organism: Betaproteobacteria bacterium (assembly GCA_947466535.1). Taxonomy (GTDB): domain Bacteria; phylum Pseudomonadota; class Gammaproteobacteria; order Burkholderiales; family SG8-39; genus CAMBSA01. The sequence continues at coordinate 36,940 of CANIEV010000001.1, read as the reverse complement.
CCGGCGAAGCACGACGCGTTCCACGCCGGCGTCGACGACTGTGCGAAGGCGCTTGCCGAGTACCGGCCCGATCTGCTGGTGGTGTTCGGTCCGGATCATTTCAACGGGCTGTTCTATGACCTGATGCCTTCGTTCTGCATCGGCGTGGAGGCCGAGAGCACGCGCGACTGGGACCTGCCACCGGGCAAGTTGAACGTGCCGAAGGAACTGGCGCTCGCCTGCGTGCGGCACGTGCATCGCGCCGGCATCGACACAGCGGTGTCCTACCGGATGAAGGTGGACCACGGCACCACGATACCGCTGCACAAGCTTACCGGCGGGCTCGACCGTTATCCGGTGCTGCCGGTGGTGATCAACTGTGCCGCCGATCCGCGCCCGGATTTTCGCCGCACGCGTCTGCTTGGCGAAGCGGTCGGGAAATTTCTTTCCACGCTCGAGGCCAAGCGAATCGCGATCATCGGTTCGGGCGGCCTGTCGCACGATCCGCCGACACCGCGCATCGGCAACGCGCCGAAGGAAATCGCGGACCGGCTGATCGACCGTCGCACACTCAGCAAGCAGGACTACGACACGCAGCAGGGCCGCGTGATCGAGGCCTGCCGGGTGCTCGCGCGTGGCGGTGTATCGATACTGCCGCCCAGCCGCGACTGGGACCGCCGATTTCTCACCCCGCTGCTCGCACAAAAGCTCGAAGCCTTCGACGACTGGAGCGATGCGGATGTCGATCGCGAAGCGGGTTTTGGCGGACACGAGGTGCGATGCTGGGTCGCGGCGTTCGCGGCAATGCGGGCGTCGGGCGCGTTCTCCTCCACCGAGCACTTTCACGCGATGATCCCCGAGTGGGCGACCGGCATGGCGATCGTCACCGGCAGGCATCGCGCGGACGAACCGGCCGCGGACAAACCCGTACCTGTCACGACCTAGCCCGTCCAGCGGTAACCCATGCCGTAGACGGTTTCGACCGCATCGAAGCTCGCGTCGACCGCGAGAAACTTCCGGCGGACACGCTTCATGTGCGAGGTGACGCTGTCCTCCTCGATCACGAGTTCGGCATCGCGCATCAGCTGCTCGCGCGTCTTGACGTGCCCGGGATGGCGCGCGAGGGAATGCACCATCCAGAATTCGGTGAGCGTGAGTTCCACCGGCTTGCCGCCCCAGGTGGCAAGCATGCGCTTGAGATCCAGCCGCAGCGGACCGCGCTCGACGATATCCTCATCCGGCGGCGGAGCGCGCAGAGCCTCCACCCGGCGCATCAGCGCCGCGATGCGCGCGAGCAGGTGCGGCAGGCTCGCATCCTTGGTGAGGTAATCGTCTGCGCCCATGCGCAGCCCGCTCACCACGTCGAAGTCGCTGTCGCGCGCGGTGAGAAACAGGATGGGCAGGGTCGCCGAGAGCGCGCGCAGGTCACGACACAACGCGAAGCCGCCGTCGTATTCGTCGCCCAGGCCGATGTCGAGAATCGCGAGATCCGGAAGGCGCGTGCGGAAAGCGCGCATCGCCTCATCGCGCGCGGCGTAGGCGGCAACATCGAAGCCGTGCTTCCCGAGCGCGTCGGAATAGTTCGCGCGCAGCGCGGGGTCGTCTTCGACAAGTGCAATTCGTCTTGGCATGGTGTGCGGGGAACTATACCCAAGCGGCGCGCACTTCGGCGCACCTGCCATTTTTCTGCCCGGATTGTTCGGCAGCCTGACCGCGTTGCTCCCGGAACCCGCCCGTTTGAACGTTTGTAATACGAGCATGAAAAACTGGAGAGACTACATGACCGACGCCCGCGCAAAGACCGTTGGCCAGAGCCTGATCGTGATCGACCTGTTGACTCAGATCATGCTCGCCTTCGGCGTCGGACTGGCCACAAGCCTTGCGCTGGCGGGAGCGGTCCTGTTGATCGCCACCTGAGACCGGGAGATGACGATGAACGAGAGCAACTACAGCACGGCAAGCGATCCGGAGATTGCGCTCGGGGTCGAGTGTGCGCTGCCCTGGACCAATGCACCCAGCCTCGCGCGGGTGAACCCGAAGCTGCTCCGCGCGATCACCGGCCGCAGGATAAATTCATGGGATTTATCTGAAAACTCCTCAGCTGGCAAGGCGATCCGGTCGATATTCATACCAAAACTGGTATAAATCCCGGGGACGGGCCGGCCGGACCGCAGCGCAGCGCAAGCTGTTCAGGACTTGCGGCTGAAATCCAGATCCGAGGGCGCGTCCTGGGCCGGTGCGGGGGCTGCCGGGGCAGGTGCAACCGGCCGAGGTGCGGCGGCAGCGGTGGGCACTGACGCGGGCGCATCAGGCACCGCCGGAGCGGGGCGCGGCGCAACGCCGGCGACCGGCGCAGATGCGGATGCAGGCGCTGCGGCGGCGGCGACGCGCGGCGGCACAGCCCGCGGCGGCGGCGGCGCGGTGGCCGCCGACGGATCGATGATCACCGCGGGTTCGGCGTTCAGCGCGCGTTCGAGTTCCACCCGGATCTGCGCGGCGTCGAGCGCGACCCGTCCCTGCGATCGCAGCAGGATGCGTGAGGGCAGATCGAGCAGCCGCGCGTCTGCAGTTCGCATGTTGGCGGCGATAGTCAGCAGGGGAATCGCGTGGGTGTTGCGCCAGCCGGGGTTGCCGCGTTCGACCGCGTCGATGACGGCGGTCTGCGAGCGCGCGATGCCGGCCAGCAGCTCGGACAGTTGGTCAAGGTCAAGGCTCATGCAAACCGCACTCCGGGAATTTCGAGCCTGAATTGTAGTGCGCTTGTGCTCGCGTCCGGAATATCTGCGGAATATCTCGCGCGCCGGGCACGGCCTCAAGTACCAAGGACGGACGAATGAAACAGCGCGTCGACAGGAATCGGCCGTTCGAGCAGGCGCTGGTCAACCATGAATCCGATGAAGCGCTCTAGGTTGGCGCGGTTGGCCGCAAGGCCTGACGTCCAGAGTTGCGCGCCGAACCTGCCCGCGGCGCGGAGGCGCTCCGCCTCGAAGCGGTTGAACGGCATCGTCGAGTAGCCCGGATCGACATGGTAGTGCTCCATCTGATGCACCGCGTCCTGGTACATGCCGAGCACCGCTGCGGGCAGTGCCGGGTCGGTGTCCGCAAGTTCCTTGCGGATCGCGAGCAGATGCATGATCGGATAGTGTCCGTGTCGGGAAAGATAGCGCTCACACTCGGTCTGTGGGTTGTCGAACAGGCGCTTAACCAGCGGCGAGTCGGTGACTTCGAAGCCCGGATGGGGATTGATGTAGGCATCCAGCTTCCCCTCCAGCAGCCACTGGGCGGCGGTCGTGCCTGACGGCATGCGCTCGATTTTCACCCCAGGATAGCTGGCGGAGAGTTCTTCGTCGTACTCGGTGTGCCAGACGATGTCTTCCCAGGGAACGCCATAGTCCGCCTTGAGATCGCCGCGAGCAAGCACTGACATCGTCACCTGGAAAGCCCACAGACCGACGCGCTTTCCCGCGAGATCGCTCGGCGACCGGATGCCCGCATCGCGACGCACAAAAATATGGTTCTGCGAAAACAGCCGGCGCGGAAAGGCCGGCACCGCGGTGAACGCGGCGCCGCGCGATACGCCGATGATGTAGGACGCAAGCGACACCTCGGCAATGTCGAACTCGCGCTTGACCAGCATGCGGTGGTGCCGGTTGATACCGTCGCGGCGCGGCGGATCCATGCCGACTTCGAGGGGCTTTAATTCGTAGCCGGCGGGTGCGGCAACCTGCCCCAGAAAGAACGGTACATGCCGGTCGTAGCGGTCGAGCGCGATGCTGAGAGTGCGGGTCATGGAGAGATGCCTAATCGAGTTTCGCGCCGGAGGCCTTGACCACCTTGGCCCAGGTGGCAAGGTCCGCTTTGATTTGTGCGGCGAATTCTTCCGGCGTATTGGCCACCGGTTCGATCCCGTCCTTCACCAGACGCTCCTGGAATTCCGGGCGTCGGATGATCGTGATCGAATCGGCGTTGATTTTGCGGACGATCTCCCGCGGCGTCGCGGCGGGAGCGAGAAAGCCGTACCAGGCCAAGATCTCCATCCCGGGAATCGTGTCAGCGATGGGTGGGACGTCGGGCAGCGCCTTGACCCTCGTCTTGCTGGTAACGCCAAGGCCTTTGAGCTTGCCGCTGCGGATGATGCCGATCGCGGCGGTGGCACCGCCGAACAACATCGGCACCTGCCCCGCGAGTACGTCGACCAAGCCCTGCCCGAATCCCTTGTAGGGGATGTGAACCATGTCGACACCGGCCGAAGTGCGGATCAGTTCCATTGACAAATGCTGCTGGCTGCCGTTACCGGACGAGGCGTAGCTGACTTTCCCGGGTTGCGAACGGATCCATGCAATGAGTTCCTTCATGTTGTTCGCCGGTACCGAACTGTGCACCATCAGCACAAACGGCCCCTGCGCGACATTCACGATAGGTGCGAAGTCGCGGACCGGGTCATAGGGGAGGTTGGGTACAAGATTGGGCGTAACGGTGATCGAGGCGTCTGCGGCGAACAGCAGGGTGTAACCGTCCGGCGCGCTCTTGGCGACAAAGTCGCTGCCTATTCCGCCCGCGGCGCCGGTGCGGTTTTCCACCACCACCGACTGATTCCAAAGCCTCGACAACTCGTTGGACATGATCCGGCCGTAGATGTCGGGGGTGCCGCCCGGGGGAAAGGTGACGATCACACGTACCGGGCGGTTGGGATAGCCCTGCGCGAGCGAGGTACCCGCGACGAGGGCAAGCGCCGCAAGCGCCACGCCGGCGATGCCCGCCATAATTTGTTGTGCCTTCACCGTGTTCTCCTCCTGAAAACCGCGACGGCGAGTATAGGGCGCGGCTGCAGGACTTGTCTTGCCGCAACGATACTTCCATCACTGACGCAGTCGCTGGTTTTTGCGGACAGGCCCTTTCTTCCGCTCGAAGATTCGCGTTTGACGACCTCGAAATTCGGCACCGGTGTAAGTATTCGGGCTTTGGGTTATCCTTGTGCCTTGCGATCGGTTTCCCGCGTGCGGGAACGACCCTCTCCGAATGGAGCTTCGCCACCGTGCTTGATCTCAAAGACTTGCGTTGTTTCATCGCCGTGTACGAGACACGCGGTTTCGGGCGCGCTGCCAAAACACTGAACACGGTACAGTCCAACATTTCCGTCCGCATCCGGCGACTCGAGGATGAAGTGGGTGCTCCCCTCTTCGACCGACTGCACCGGAGCATTCGCCCAACGGCAAAGGGCGAAGTCCTCTACCGCTACGCAGTAAAGGTACTGCAGGACATCTCCGAAATGGAAGCCGCGATCATCGAGCAGCGCGTCGCCTGAACGCTACGTGGGCTCAAACAAAAAAGGCGGCCATGGCCGCCTTTTTTGTTTTGCGGTGATGCACCGCGCAGATAAGTTCTAACGCTTGCCGCGCAGTTTCCGGATGGCCGCGAGTTGCGCGGCGAGTGTGGCAAGTTCCGCTTCGACCGACGCGATTTCCTGCTTGTCCTGCGACTTGGCTTTTGCCTCTTCCGCACGCTTGATGGCTTCGGTCGCGCGCGCTTCGTCCAGATCATGCCCGCGGATCGCGGTATCGGCGAGCACCGTCACACGCTTGGGCTGCACTTCAAGCACGCCGCCGGCGACAAACACGAACTCTTCCTCGCCGCCCGGCTTCTGGATACGCACGGCACCCGGCTTGATCCGGGTGATGAGCGGCGTGTGGCGCGGATAGATGCCGAGTTCGCCGGATTCGCCAGGAAGTACGACAAACTCCGCCTCGCCGGAAAAAATGTTCGCTTCAGCGCTGACGACGTCTACATGGAAGGTGTTGGCCATATTTCTTTACCCCTGCGTTTAACCCATGCACCGTGGCGACCCCGCGGAACATTCCCCGGGGCCTGCGAACTGTGATTACTACAGGGTCTTCGCCTTCTCGAATGCTTCCTCGATTGGGCCGACCATGTAGAACGCCTGCTCCGGCAGCGCATCGCACTCCCCGTTGACGATCATCTTGAAGCCCTTGATCGTCTCCTTGAGCGTGACGTACTTGCCGGGCGAACCCGTGAACACTTCGGCGACGTGGAACGGCTGCGACAGGAAGCGCTGGATTTTCCGCGCACGGGACACCGCCAGCTTGTCTTCCGGAGCAAGCTCGTCCATGCCGAGAATCGCGATGATGTCGCGCAGTTCCTTGTAACGCTGCAGAACCGCCTGTACCTCACGGGTGGTGTTGTAGTGGTCTTCGCCGATGACGTTCGGGTCCACCTGGCGCGAGGTCGAGTCGAGCGGGTCCACGGCGGGGTAAATACCAAGCGAGGCGATATCACGCGAGAGCACAACGGTGGCGTCAAGGTGACCGAAGGTGGTCGCAGGCGACGGATCGGTCAGGTCATCCGCAGGCACGTAGACGGCCTGGATCGATGTGATCGATCCGGTCTTGGTGGAGGTGATTCGTTCCTGAAGACGGCCCATTTCTTCGGCAAGTGTCGGCTGGTAGCCCACCGCCGACGGCATACGGCCGAGCAGCGCGGATACCTCGGTGCCGGCAAGCGTGAAGCGGTAGATGTTGTCGACGAAGAACAGGATGTCGCGGCCTTCGTCGCGGAAGCTTTCCGCCATGGTGAGGCCCGTCAGCGCAACGCGCAGACGGTTGCCGGGGGGCTCGTTCATCTGGCCGAACACCATCGACACCTTGGACTCGGGCAGGTTGTCGAGCTTGATGACGCCCGCTTCGGACATCTCGTGATAGAAGTCGTTGCCTTCGCGGGTGCGCTCGCCGACGCCGGCGAACACCGACAGACCGGAGTGCTGCTTCGCGATATTGTTGATCAGCTCGAGCATGTTCACCGTCTTGCCGACGCCGGCACCGCCGAAAAGGCCGACCTTGCCGCCCTTGGCGAACGGGCAGATCAGGTCGATAACCTTGATACCCGTCTCTAGCAATTCGACCGAAGGCGATATTTCATCGAATTTCGGGGCCGACTGGTGGATCGAGCGGCGTTCGTCTGTGCCGATCGGGCCGCCTTCATCGATTGGACGGCCAAGCACGTCCATGATCCGGCCAAGCGTGGCCTTTCCGACGGGCACCGAAATCGGGCCGCCGGAGTTCACAACCGACATGCCGCGACGCAGACCGTCGGAGGAGCCGAGAGCAATGCACCGCACCACGCCGTCGCCGAGCTGCTGCTCGACTTCGAAAGTGAGGCCCTTCTCTGCGAGGGATTCGCCCTGGTCGACGAGCTGCAGCGCGTCATAGATCCGGGGCATCGCATTGCGCGGAAACTCGATATCGATCACCGCGCCGATACACTGGACGATGGTGCCTTGAGCTTGCTGGGTGGAAGCCATGGTGTTTTCCTGATCGTTCGAATTGGGTTCGTTGGGAATCTCGGCTGGGGCGGAGGCCGGTCAGACCGCGGCTGCGCCGCCCACAATTTCCGACAGTTCCTTGGTGATCGCCGCCTGGCGCGACTTGTTGTAGATGAGAGTGAGCTCGTCGATCACGGTTCCGGCGTTGTCGCTTGCGGCCTTCATCGCCACCATCCGGGCACTCTGCTCTGAGGCCATGTTCTCGGAGATCGCCTGGTAGATCACCGCCTCGACATAACGGGTGAGCACTTGGTCAAGCACCGCCTTCGCGTCGGGTTCGTAGATGTAGTCCCACGAGCCTTCCGGCGAGCCGAGCTTATCGCCCGAGAGCGGCAGCAATTGTTCCATCATCGGTTCCTGCTTCATGGTGTTGATGAAGCTGGTGTAGAAGATCACGAGCCGGTCGAAACGGTCCTGCGTGTAGCCGTCGAGCATGATCTTGACCGCGCCGATCAGCTTGTCCATCTGCGGACGGTCGCCGAGGCCGGTAATCTGGGACACGACGTTCGCACCCAGACGCTGCATGAAGCCCAGGCCCTTGTTGCCGATGCAGCAGACTTCGAAGGACTCGCCCTGATCTTCCCATTCCTTCATCTTGTTCAGGGCAAGTCGCTGGACGTTGGTGTTGAGGCCACCGCACAGTCCCTTGTCGGTGGTCACGATGATGATGCCGACCTTCTTCACCGTGTCGCGAGCGACGAGGAAAGGGTGCCGGTACTCCGGGTTCGCATGCGAAATATGCGCGGCGACGTTGCGAATCTTCTCACCGTACGGACGCGAAGCGCGCATGCGCTCCTGCGCCTTCCGCATCTTGGAGGCAGCGACCATTTCCATGGCCTTGGTGATCTTGCGCGTGTTTTGCACGCTCTTGATCTTGGTGCGAATCTCTTTGGAACCAGCCATGATGCGCGCCTTGTCCTAGTACGTTCCGTTCTTCTTCCAGTCCGCGATGGCCGCCTTGAGCGCGGCTTCATCGTCGACGCTCATGTCCTTCTTTTCTTCCAGGCGGTTCATGAGGTCCGCGTACTTGGTCTTGACGTGATCGCGAAGCGAACGTTCGGCGGCCAGCGCCTTCTTTACCTCGACATCATCAAAGAAGCCGTTGTTCACCGCGAAGAGCGTGAGCACCATCTCGATGACCTGCATCGGCTGGTACTGCGCCTGCTTCATGAGTTCGGTGACCATACGGCCGCGCTCGAGCTGCTTGCGGGTCGCTTCGTCAAGGTCGGAGGCGAACTGCGCGAAGGCTGCAAGCTCACGATACTGCGCGAGAGCGAGACGCACACCCGCGCCGACGTCGCGGCGTTTCATGATCTTGGTCTGCGCCGCACCGCCGACCCGCGACACCGAGATACCGGCGTTGATCGCAGGACGGATACCGGCATTGAACAGATCGGTCTCAAGGAAGATCTGCCCGTCGGTGATCGAAATCACATTGGTCGGAACGAAGGCGGAAACGTCACCCGCCTGGGTTTCGATCACGGGAAGCGCAGTCAACGAACCGGTCTTGCCCTTGACTTCGCCCTTGGTGAATTTCTCGACGTATTCCTCGTTCACGCGCGCTGCGCGCTCGAGAAGGCGGGAGTGCAGATAGAAAACGTCGCCCGGATACGCTTCGCGACCCGGGGGACGACGCAGCAGCAGCGAAACCTGACGGTAGGCCCAGGCCTGCTTGGTCAGATCGTCATAAATGATCAGCGCGTCCATGCCGCGGTCGCGGAAGTATTCGCCCATGGTGCAGCCGGAGTAGGGCGCGATGAACTGCATCGCGGCGGATTCGGAGGCGGTCGCGGCAACGACGATGGTGTACGCCATTGCGCCGTGCTCTTCGAGCTTTCGGACCACGTTCGCGACGGTGGAGGCCTTCTGACCGATGGCGACATAGATACAAAAGAGGTCTTTGCCCTTCTGGTTGATGATGGTGTCCACCGCAACCGCGGTCTTGCCGGTCTGGCGGTCGCCGATGATGAGTTCGCGCTGGCCGCGGCCGACAGGAACCATCGAGTCGATCGACTTGAGGCCGGTCTGAACAGGCTGCGATACCGACTTACGCGCGATCACGCCCGGCGCGACCTTTTCGATCACATCGGTCAGCTTGGCGTTGATAGGGCCCTTGCCGTCGATCGGCTGGCCGAGCGAGTTCACCACGCGACCGAGCAGTTCCGGACCCACCGGCACTTCAAGAATGCGGCCGGTGCACTTCACCGGGTCGCCTTCGGAGATGTGCTCGTATTCGCCGAGCACCACCGAGCCGACGGAGTCGCGTTCGAGGTTGAGCGCGAGGCCGAACGTGTTGTTGGGGAATTCGAGCATCTCGCCCTGCATCACGTCAGACAGGCCGTGGATGCGGCAGATACCGTCGGTCACGGAGACGACGGTTCCCTGCGTGCGGACATCCGCGGCGAGCGAGAGTCCCGCGATCTTCGAGCGCAGCAGATCGCTGATTTCTGAAGGTTTCAGCTGTTGCATGGCGGTTCCGATTCGATATGGATTCTGTTGGGGGTCGGGGCGCTTGCGTTCCGGCTAGGTACTGATCAGGCCTGCGGCAAGCGAGGCGAGCCTTCCGCGCACACTGCCGTCGATCACCTGATCGCCGACGGTGACGCGCGCGCCACCGATCAGCTCCTTGTCTACGCTTACCTGCGGACGAACGCGCCGGCCGAATTTCTTTTCCAGGTCTGCCACCAGAGCACCAATCTGCTCAGCGGTCATTTCAAGCGCCGTCTCGATCTTCGCGTCGACCGCGCCCTGGCGTTCGTTCTTGAGCGCCTCGTAATGCGCGCGGATTGCGGGTAGCGCTTCGACACGCTTGTTCTCGACCAGAGCAGCGATGAACGGCTTCGCATCCGCGCCGCCTTCGCCCGCGAGCGAGACGATCAGGTCCACGAGGCGCGATGCCCCGAGGCGTGGGTCGCCAACGATCTGCTGCACTTCCGGGTGTTCGGCGAGCGATGCGAGTCGCTCGAGGATCTCGGACCAGCGATCGAGCGTACCCGCCTTGTCGGCCAGTTGAAACACGGCCTCCGCATAGGGGCGTGCGATGGTCGCGATCTCGGCCATGGCCTAGCTAAGCTCCTGCTTGAGCTGTGCGAGAAGGTCGGCATGCGCCTTGGCGTCTACCTCGCGGCGCAGGATCTTCTCCGCGGACGCGATGGCAAGCGACGCCACCTGGTCGCGAAGTGCCGCGCGCGCGCGCTGTACTTCACCTTCAAGGTCGGCCCGTGCCGCGGCAGCGATACGGTCCCCTTCGGCCTTGGCCGATACCTTGGCTTCGTCGATCAATGCGAGAGCGCGTCGCTCGGCCTGGGCGAGGATTTCGGCGCCGCGAGCACGGGCTTCCGTCTCCAGATGCTGGGCTTTCGCCTCGGCGTCACGCAGGCTCAGGGTGCCACGCTCCGCGGCAGCAAGGCCGTCGGCGATCTTCTTCGCCCGCTCGTCGAGCGCCCTGATGAGGGGCGGCCACACGAACTTCATAGTGAAGCCCGCAAGCAGGAAGAAAACGATCGTCTGCGCAATCAGTGTCGCGTTCAGATTCACGGTAAATGCCTCAATCGTTCAATGCGGCGATACTGCCGCAAACCGCGCCGGAACATCAGCGCGGACCTTGCCATCCGTTGGACCGGATATCAGCCCGCGAACGGGTTGGCGGTCGCGAACCAGAGCGCGATACCGGTACCGATAATGAACGCCGCGTCGATCAGACCGGCAAGCAGGAACATCTTGGTCTGCAGGGCATTCATAAGTTCGGGCTGGCGCGCCGAGGCCTCAATGTACTTGCCGCCCATGATACCGATGCCGATACAGGCGCCGACAGCACCCAGACCGATGATCAGACCACAAGCAAGAGCGACGAAAGCGACGTTGGTCATGACTACTCCTTGGTTGAAAATTGCGAAAACGTTTTATTCGAAGTTTAGGAACGGAACTGGAAGCGGCTGCTCTAGTGGCCTTCGTGGGCCTGCCCGATATACACCAGGGTCAGCATCATGAAGATGAACGCCTGCAGGAGCACAATCAGGATGTGGAAGATCGCCCAGACGAGTCCGACGATCACCTGGCCGATGAAGGTTGTCGCAAGCGCAGCGCCGCCGAGCAGGGCGATCAGGAAGAATATGAGTTCGCCCGCATACATGTTGCCGAAAAGTCGCATGCCGAGGGAAACCGTCTTGGCAACGAACTCGATGACATTGAGCAGGAAGTTCGGTATCCAGAGCGCGGGATGGTGGCCGAACGGAGCATTGAACAGCTCACTGATAAACCCGCCAACGCCCTTGATCTTGAAGTTGTAGTAGAGCATCAGGATCAGCACCCCGACGGACATGCCCAGCGTGGCGTTGAGATCCGCCGTCGGCAGCGGGCGGGTGTATTGGAACCCCATCGCGTGAGCAATCGTCGGAATCCAGTCCACGGGCAGCAGGTCGATCGCGTTCATCACCACGATCCAGCAGAAAATGGTGAGGGCAAGCGGAGCAACAAAGCGCCGGGAGACCTCGTTGTGCACGATGCCTTTCGCCTGCTCGTTCACCATTTCGACCAGCATCTCCACGAAACACTGAAAGCGTCCCGGAACGCCGGGCGTGGCGCTCTTGGCCGCCGCATGCAGCGTAAGCACAACGACGAGCCCGCAGAGGATCGAGAAAAACATCGTGTCGAACCGGATCACGCTGAAGTCGAGCAGCGACGTCTGCGCCTTGTTGGTAAGGTGCGTCAGGTGATGAACGATGTATTCGGAAGCGGTAGGTGCGTGACCGGAAGCTGCCATGATTTCCCTGAAATTCTCTAGACCGTATTTTTCGGTTTAAGCGTCGTCTCGTTCGTCTCGCCCTCCGCAGGCCCAGACCTGCGCAAAGCGAGAAAATATCCCTGCATCGCGGCGACAAATCCTGCGATCAGCGCCAAACCTCCCCGGGTTCCACTGGCGCGGAAGACCGCGGCAAGCAGAAGCACCATCGCCAGCACTTTCACCATTTCGCCGGCAAACAGCCAGATCGCAAAACTTCCCGGCGACCGTACCGCAGCCCGCGACAGTCGCGAGGCAAACCACGCCGAAGGTGCGATACAAACCGCGCCTCCCGCCAGGGACCAGGCCCCGGCTTGCGCCCCCCAGACTAGAGCCAGAATCAGCGAGGCAAGCGCAGAAAGCACCACCTGCGCCCGCAACACCTTTTTCGCCTCACGCCAGACCGGCTCGGATTCTACTGCGGGATTTTCCACGACGGGCTTCACGGAAGCGGCCTCTATTGAGGGCCGTGGGATGACCTGCGAAATGCTAAAAGCCCTTAATTTTAAGCCAAACATCCGAAAATGACCAGATCCCGATAGCGTCGGCAAGACGGTCAGGGCAACGATCGACGTTTCGTCGGGGCAGAAATTGAGAACGCCTCTCAACGTGGGTTTCCGATGCGATTATTGCCGTACTTCGGTGCACAAGACAGGATGCATCTTCTTCGCGGATTCCACCGATCGACCTTATGACAGCGTTGATCGCGCGCGTTTTGACGATGCGTTGATTTCGGATCAATGGCGTTATAGTTGCAAAATTGGTTCCTGGAGGAGGAATTGATGCAATCAGCCATACACCGAACCGGACGGGTTCAATCCGGTGACGTCGGCCTGTTCTATCGCGCGTTTGGCCAGGCAGGCAAAACCCCCGTGCTTATCGCGCACGGCATGTCCTATTTTTCCTACGACTGGATACCTGCGGCAGAAGCCCTTTCGACGGATCGGGAGGTCGTGGCGGCGGATACACGCGGTTTCGGCGAGTCTGACTGGAGCCCGGCCGGGGACAACTCGGTCCCGGCGCTTGCCCGCGACGTCATGGCGCTTATCGACCATTTCGGCTGGAAACAGGTGATTCTCGTCGGACATTCCATGAGCGGTCGCAGTACCTCGCTCGCCGCCGCCGATAACCCGTCCCGGGTCCGAGGCCTTGCGTTGATCGACTTCACACCCGAGAACGCAGCGGCGGGTGCCCGTCGGGTCGCCGATAAAGTGGCAAGTCAGCCGGATGTCTTCGACACCATCGATTCGGCGATGCGGTATTTCGACGTCGATCCCGATTCCGATGCGGGACGAGCAAAGCGTCCCCGATTCGAGGCCTATCTGAAGCCGCTCAACGGGGGCTTTCAGCTGAAACGCGACCTGCACTACCGCAACCAGTTCAAGCGCCAGAAGGAAACCGGCGAGAAGGCCAAACTCGGCGTCGACATGTGGGAAGTCATCGGCCGGGTGAAATGCCCGATTCTTTCAATGCGCGGCGCCCGCTCCGACATGTACGCCCCGGAAACGAAGGCGAAGATGGTCGCCGCAAACCCGCAGGTACGCGTAGTCGAAGTCGATGCGGGGCACAACGTCGCGGGAGAGAACCTCACCGGGTTTCTCGATGCGCTACGCCCGTTCCTTCAATCGCTGGAGGCCTGAAATGAACAACCCAGACCGGGAAGCCACACCTGCACTCGCGCCGGTGCTGACCCGCGGCATCGATCACCTGGCGTTTGTTACCGACGACCTGCCGGCAACCATGGACTTCTATACGCGGGTACTCGGAATGCAACTGGTACATGTTCGCCGGGTGCCCTTCGAGCGCGACCGGGGACAGCCCCCGTACGAGAATCTGCGCCACTACTTCTTCAACATGGGCAACGACGAGCTGCTCGCGTTCTTCGAATACCCCAAGGGACTGGCCAGGCAGAATCGCGACCTTCCTGGTGGTATGCAGCACATCGCGTTTCATGTCCCGATGGACAGATTTGACAAGGTGATCGAGCACGTGAAGTCCTGCGGCATCAACGTGATCGGCCCCGTATCGCTCGGTGGGCGTTTCTGGTCAGCTTATTTCTATGATCCGAATGGCATACGACTCGAGATCGCGACAAGCCGCGCTCCGGCGCATCTTGGCGTGGTGCCGTCCGCGCTTCAGACAGAGGAAGAGGCGCGCATCGAGCTTGAGACGCTCTTCGATGACCCGGAGGTCATCAATCAGTGGCTGGCCAAAATGCCGTTGAAATCACCCACGAAAGAGGAGTCGATGCAATGAAGACAATCCGTTCGATTATCGGAGTAGCCGCGCTTGCACTTTTCTCGGTCGGCGCGATCGCGCAGCAGAAATTCGAAATGAAACTGTCGTACTTCGTCGGCGATCAGCATGCGATGTCGCAATGGCTGATCAAGTGGTCCGAACAGTTGGAAAAGGGGTCGGGAGGCCGAATCACGGTCAAGAGGTTTCCGGCTTCGCAGATGGGACCCGTGGCGCAGGAATACGACTTCGCACGCACCGGAAGGTCGGATGCGTCCTGGTTTCTTCACGGAAGCACTCCGGGACGCTTTCCGCTCACCGAACTCATCAACCTGCCTTTCATGGTCGGCAGTTCCGAAATCGGCACCAAGGTGCTGAACGATCCCGAGCTCCGGTCGAAGTATCTTGATGCGGAACATCGGGGCTTGAAACTGCTGATGCTGCTCACGCACCAGCCAGGCAATGTGCACACGACGAAAAAGCCGATCCGTACGCTGGATGATTTCAAGGGTATGCGCTTGCGTTTCGTTTCTCCGACAGTGCGTGATTTCGTCGCCGCGCTCGGCGCGACGCCGGTGGGTGTCCCGCCCACTGAAATTTCCGAGCAGCTGCAGAAGGGAACCATCGACGGAACCTTCATTGATTACGGCGGCGCCGGCATCGCGTTCAAGCTCGGTGGCATCGTCAAGCACACGACGGAGCTGTATTCCTATGTCGGAAGTTTCGGCGTGGCGATGAACGAGGATTTCTGGAACAAGCTTCCTCCCGACCTGAAGAAGCTTGTCATGGACACCACCACCGGGAAGGAAAAGGAAGTCGGGGAAGCGTGGGACGCCCTCGACGTTCCCGGGAAAAAGGCCCTGATCGACGGTGGTGGCGACGCCCTCAGACTTTCGGCCGCGGACTCCGCGAAGGTGCGCCAGATCGGCGACCAGGTGTCGGAAGCCAAGATCAAGGAACTTGAAGAGAAGAAACTCCCTGCGCGGGCTGTATTCACAATGATGCGCACCCTCGCCGAAAAACATTCCAGAAACTCCAAGAACTTCTGGAACTGACCGCTTTGATACGGTCGGTTGGCTTGATGCTGACGCGCTTGCAAAATGCGCCGAAAACCGGGGTGAAGGTCACCGACCGGGCACACGCCGCTCCTGCCCGCGATTGCGCAAACCTGTCTGCGCGTCGATGAAAAACTGGCGCGCCGTCTTTGCGTTGTCGTGCGGCTGGGTAGCGAGCTTTTTTATTGCAGCGATGATGCTGCTTACGGTGGCCGATGTCCTGCTGCGCGCGGCCACAAACACGCCCATCCGCGGGGCCCTGGAAATCATCGAGTTGTTGCTTGCCGCGAGTTTTTTCCTCGCCCTGCCTGCGGTGTTCCTTCGGGAAGAAAACATCGTGGTGGACTTGATTGACCCGATCGCGCCGCGGTCGGTTCCTCTACTCAAGCGGACTGCTCTCGCCATTTCGGTATTTTTGCTGGTGATCATGGCAATTCAAGGATGGCTTGCTGCCAAGGACACATTGGCTTTCGGCGACGTCACCTCAGATTTGTCGCTCCCGAAAATTCTTTACTGGATCCCGGTTTTGGCCGGCCTGATCCTGTCCGCAATCGCGGCGCTTGGCATGCTGTTCCAGCGAGTTCGGAAAAGCGACTCATGAGCGTCGCCCTGATCGGTGCGCTCGGCGTGCTGTTTCTTCTCTTTCTTATCTTTGCGCGTGTGCCGATCGCCATATCCCTTGCTGCTTCCGGCCTTGCGGGATATGCGGCACTGGATGGCTGGGGCAAGGCGTTGAAAATGGCCGGCACTGTTCCGTTCGAGCTCGCCAGCGCGTATTCCTTTTCCGTAATTCCCTTGTTCATACTCATGGGCGCAGTGGCCTCAAGGGCGAACATGGCGACAGAGCTGTTTCAAGCCTGCAACGCGTTGTTCTCCGGCGTTCGTGGGGCCCTTGCCAATGCAACGATCGGCTCATGCGCATTGTTCGGCGCTATCTGTGGGTCTTCAATCGCTACTGCGGCAACGTTTTCGAAGGTTGCAATCCCGGAGATGCGCAAACACGGCTATGACCCCGCCTTTGCCGCAGGGGCGGTGGCATCCGCAGGCACACTGGATGTGCTGATCCCGCCGTCAGTTTTACTTGCAATCTATGCGATTGTTGCCGAGCAGTCGCTGCCGAAGCTTTACGCGGCAGCGTTCCTCCCCGGTTTTATACTGGCAGCGATGTACGTGGTCACGGTATGGCTTGTGGCCTGGTGGCGGCCGAAATGGATCCCCCGCGTTCCGGCACTGCCGCTCGCGGCGCGCCTTCGCGCTGCAGTCGGGATCTGGAAACTCGGGATTCTGTTTTTCTTCGCGGTTTTCGGGATCTATCTTGGATGGTTTTCCCCGACCGAGGCAGCCGCAGTAGCGGCGTTTGCCGCAATCATCATCGCGTTCGCCACCGGTGCGATGAACTTTCGCGGGCTTGTCGATTCACTGCTTGAGACGGCATACACCACCGCATCAATTTTTTTCGTTATCGTGGGCGCCTTCATTTTTTCGCGCTTTATCGTGCTCACCCAGTTTCCCAACGAACTCGCCCGGATGGTCCAGCAGTCCGGCGTGGGGCCGGGATGGATTCTCGTCGCGGTGATCTCCCTGTATTTTCTTCTCGGCACGTTTCTCGATGAAGTGAGCACGATACTGGTGACGGTACCGGTGACGCTGCCGCTGATCACGGGCATTGGATATGACGGTGTGTGGTTCGGTATTTTCGTCACCGTGATGTGCACGATCGGCCTGATCAGTCCCCCGACCGGAATGACGGTATTCGTGATCCAGGCACAACATCCCGAAATTCCGGTTGCGCGCATATACATGGGCACGCTGCCTTTCCTCGCAGCTGATTTTTTGCTCATCGGGTTGTTGATTGCGGTCCCGGGGCTTGCCAATTGGCTGCCCGCGTTGCTGAAGGTATGAATCAGACCCCGAAATACGCGTTGCCGGTGGCGTTTCCGAAGCAAAGTCGATAGGGCCGACTTCTAGGCGATCTGCCGACAACGGGTTTCCCTTGAGAAGAACACCGCGACGGTTCCAAGCCCAAGCCACACGAGCATGAATCCGAATCCTGCCTGATACGCGGAAAGCTCATATATCCGCACACCATGATCGACGGAGCCCGACCCGCTGGCATCGAGTATTCGTCCGATCACAGGCTGCATGACCATTCCGCCCAGCATGTTTCCCATGTTGGCTATACCGGAAGCCGTACCCGCCAATGTCGCAGGAGCCGACTCTTTCACAAACGCGAAGCCGATGATGATTACGGCAGACGCCAAGCCGATCAACGCGAGCACCGCAAGCAGTACCGGATAGGGAAGCCCGGGCACCCAGATAACGACGCACCAGAGTATCGTCGCGACGATTCCGCCGACTGCGATAGGTGCTTTGCGTCGTTGCAACCGATCCGACAGGGCGCCGACAATCGGCCCCCCCACGGCCCATGCGACTAGTAATACCGACGTCACAAAGGCCGCATTCGCCGTGGACATCCCGTAGTGAGTGACCAGAAACGGCACGCCCCAAAGACCTCCGAAGGCAAGGACGGGGCCGGTAATGGCACCACAGGCGACAAACGAGAACCAGACGTTCGGATAACGCAGAACTTCACGAATGCCGCCGAGCATTGTGTGCACGGGGCGTACTCGTGAGTCACCTTCGGCAAATCCCGAATACCCACGCTCACGCGGGTCATCGCGGACGACCCACCATGTGAAGACCGCAAGGACGCCTGTGGCGATCCCAACACCAAGCATCACATTGCGCCAACCGAAACCGTCGACGGCAAGCCGCAGCGGAACACCGGCAGTCACGCCGCCGATTACTCCGCACGCGAGCGCCAATCCGGACAACATCGCAAACCGGGACGGGGACGCCCAATGCGCGGCAAGCTTGAGCATCGATACGAATGCAACGGCGACCGATGCGCCGATCGCGAGGCGACCGGTAGCAACGAGACCAAAGCCAGATGAGAGGGAAAAGAGCAGCGTGGCGACACAGGCAAGTGCGGCACCCGCGGTAAGCACGCGTCGGGGCCCGAAATGGTCAACCAGAACCCCAGTGGGGATCTGCATTGCCACATAGGTATAGAAATACAAGGCGGACAGATTGCCGAGTGCAGCAGCGGTAAGTCCGAACTCCCCCATGAGTTCGGTGGTGATGACCGCAGGCGCAACTCTCTGGAAAAAACCTATCAGATAGAGAGCTGCGCCGAACGACCAGACCAATAGCGCTGCCGAAAACGGAGGAAGGCGGGTGGCCATCGCTATGCGGGCGCGCTTGAACGCCTTAGCACTGCTCCCAAGGCAGACCCCCCCGTCACCAGCCATTCACGCAATTGCAGTGATTGCTTTCGTCCAGGTCACCCTCGAAACCGTTAAGCTCGTTATAGATGCTTCGAAAGCCCGCCTTTTCGAGCGCATCGCTCGCGTCGACTGATCGGTTGCCGCTCCGGCAAATCAGCACCTGCGGCACGAAGTCCGGATTGATTGCCCAGTCGGGACCTTCGTTCCATGGAACATGAAGTGCACCTATCGGATGCCCCACGAACAGATATTCGATCTCACTACACACGTCAATAAACAGGGCGTCGGAACGCTCGTCGAGAAATCGTGAGGCTTCTTGAGGGGGGAAGGTCGTTCATAAGCAAATGCCAATGAGTTTCGCGAGTATAGATGAGGTATTTACGTCGACGTCCCACCAAGAAGAAATCTGCCCACTTTCTGTCCGGTCTGCCCACTTTTACTACGCATATTGCGATGCAATAACCTTTTATTGACAACAAGATACTGGCCCATTAGTCTCCCATGACTAGGCGCTGATTTGAAACGCTTCAGCTTGCGGGCGCCTGCCGACGTGATCCGACGATCGCGTTTCGCGCAAAACAAATACGGCTAAAGCGAGGGAAACCCGTTGTAGCCGAACTGGCACAACGGGTTTTCTTTTCCCGGACATATCCAACACCATGCGTCCCGACTGCACCACCGAACTCTCGACCCTGCTGGAACAGCGCATCCTGGTGCTCGACGGCGCCTGGGGCACGATGATCCAGCAGCACCGGCTCGACGAATCGCAGTTCCGCGGAGGCCGCTTCCGTGAACACGACAAGGAACTACGAGGCAATAACGACTTGCTGGTCCTTACCCGGCCGGACATCGTCAAGGGAATTCATGCGCAGTACTTCGAGGCTGGTGCGGACATCACCTCGACCAACACGTTCAATTCCAATGCCCCCTCGCAAGCCGATTACGGACTCGAGGCCCTGGTGTACGAACTGAATATCGAGGCGGCGCGCCTCGCCCGTGAAGTCGCCGACGGGTACTCGACAGAAACGAAAAAGCGATACGTCGCCGGCGCGCTGGGACCTACAAACAAAACGGCGTCGATTTCCCCGGATGTCAACGATCCGGGGTTCCGGAATATCTCGTTTGACGAACTGGTCGATGTCTACACGGGCGCGGCGCGCGGACTGATCGACGGCGGCGCGGACATATTGCTCGTCGAGACCATATTTGACACCTTGAACGCAAAGGCAGCGATCTTTGCGATCGAAACCGAGTTCTCCAAGCGCGGTTCTCGGCTACCGGTAATGATTTCCGGGACGATCACCGATCAGTCGGGCCGTACGCTCACGGGCCAGACGCCCGAAGCCTTCTGGAACTCCGTCCGTCACGCCCGACCTCTGACCATCGGACTCAACTGCGCGCTCGGTGCGAAGTTGATGCGCCCGTACATCGAGGAGCTTTCCAAGGTGTCGGACACCTTTGTCTGCGCCTATCCGAACGCTGGCCTGCCCAATCCGCTCTCCGACACCGGCTATGACGAGACTCCGGCCCAGACCGCGGAATTCCTGCATGAATTCGCCTTGAGCGGCCTGGTCAACGTGGTGGGCGGCTGTTGCGGAACGACACCGGCGCATCTGCGCGCCATTGCGAACGGAGTCTGCAACATTGCCCCGAGGCGCATCCCCTCGCTCGAACAAAAGCTCCGGCTCGCGGGTCTCGAGCCCTTGAACATCGGCGCGGACTCCCTTTTCGCAAATATAGGCGAACGTACCAATGTCACCGGGTCGCGCGCGTTCGCACGCCTCATCCTGGCGGGCGACTACCCCGAGGCGCTTGCCGTCGCGAGGCATCAGGTAGAGAACGGCGCGCAGATGATCGACGTCAACATGGACGAGGCGATGCTCGACTCTCAGGCCGCGATGATCAGGTTTCTGCACCTCATCGCCGCGGAGCCCGATATTTCGCGTGTACCGATTGTGATCGATTCGTCGAAATGGTCGGTCATCGAAGCCGGCCTAAAATGCGTACAGGGAAAGGCCGTCGTCAACTCGATCTCCCTCAAGGAGGGCGAAGAGGAGTTCATCCGGCAGGCAACTCTTGCGAGGCGCTACGGCGCGGCGGTAATCGTGATGGCGTTCGACGAGAAGGGCCAAGCGGATACGCTGGAACGACGCGAGGTCATCTGCCAGCGCTGTTACCGAATCCTGACCGAGAAGGTCGGAACCCCGCCTGAAGACATCATCTTCGATCCAAACATCTTCGCGGTCGCGACGGGCATCGAAGAGCACGCCAACTACGGCCGTGATTTCATCGATGCAACCGCCTGGTTACGGAAAAACCTGCCCGGAACCAGCATTTCCGGTGGCGTATCTAACGTCTCATTTTCGTTTCGGGGCAATGACGCGGTACGGGAAGCGATTCACACGGTTTTCCTCTATCACGCGATTCGCGCAGGCATGACGATGGGCATCGTCAATGCCGGCCAGCTCGGCGTCTACGAAAACATCGACGGCGAACTTCGCGAGCGTTGTGAGGACGTCGTTCTCAACCGACGCCCCGACGCCGGCGAGCGGCTCGTCGAACTGGCACTCACCGTAAAGACCGCGGGCAAGTCCGCGGTCGAAGACCTTGCCTGGCGAAAAGGATCGGTTGACGAACGTATCGCCCACGCATTGGTTCATGGCATCGCTACATTCATCGTAGAAGATGCAGAAGAAGCGCGCTGCAAGGTCGAGCGTCCCATCCAGGTAATCGAGGGCCCGCTCATGGAGGGCATGAACATCGTCGGCGACCTGTTCGGCGCTGGAAAGATGTTCCTGCCCCAGGTCGTGAAGTCGGCGCGCGTGATGAAGCAGGCTGTGGCCCATCTCGTCCCCTACATCGAAGCGGAGAAAGCCCGCTCCGGTGACAACAAGCCGAAAGGCAAGATCGTCATCGCTACCGTGAAGGGCGACGTCCACGATATAGGGAAGAACATCGTGACGGTGGTTCTACAGTGCAACAACTTCGAGGTCATCAATCTGGGCGTGATGGTTCCGACCGAAAAGATCCTCCAGGTCGCGCGCGAAGAGAAGGCGGATGTCATCGGGCTCTCCGGGCTGATTACTCCATCGCTCGAGGAAATGGCGCACGTCGCGAGGGAAATGCAGCGTCAGGGATTCGAACTGCCGCTTTTGATCGGCGGCGCCACCACGTCCCGCGTGCACACCGCAGTAAAGATTGCGCCGCATTACAAGGGCCCCACGGTCTATGTGCCCGATGCTTCGCGCGCGGTAAGCGTCTGTCAGAGTCTGATTTCCGAAGGTTCGCGCAAGAAATACGCTGACAACCTGCGCGAAGACTACGATCGGATCCGCGCACAACACGCGTCCAAGAAGGGACCCTCACTTGTACCGCTCGAGCGCGCCCGCGCAAATGCACACCATACCGACTGGAAAGCCTGCATACCGCCCAGACCCGCGATGATCGGGCGCCGGGTATTCATGGACTACGATTTGGCGGAACTGGCCCGCTACATCGACTGGTCACCGTTCTTCCAGACCTGGGACCTGATCGGAACATTTCCCAAGATTCTCGACGACCCCGTCGTTGGGGAGGCGGCCAAGAACGTGTATCAGGATGCGCACACGATGTTGAAGCGGATCATTTCGGAAAAGTGGCTCAGGGCAAATGGTGTGATCTGCTTGTTACCTGCGAATTCGAACGGGGACGATATCGAAATTTATGCCGAGGAATCACGCTCGCACCCGAAAATGATCTGGCACTGCCTGAGGCAGCAATCCGAAAAGCCAGACGACCGGGACAATCTGTGCCTGGGCGATTTCATCGCGTCACGTGACTCCGGGATCCCGGACTGGATCGGTGCATTCGCGGTCACAGCCGGCCTGGGTTGCGACGAGCGTGTTCGTCAGTTCGAGACAGCGAACGACGACTACAGTGCGATCATGCTCAAGGCGCTCGCGGACAGACTTGCCGAAGCGTTTGCCGAACGACTGCACGAACGGGTCCGGCGCGAGTTCTGGGGATATGCCCCCGGGGAAAACCTCGGCAGCAACGATCTTGTCGCGGAAAAGTATCAGGGTATCCGCCCGGCGCCGGGTTATCCGTCCTGTCCGGACCATACCGAAAAAGGCCCCTTGTTCGAACTGCTCGACGCAAGGTCCGCCGGACTGGAGCTTACCGAATCGTTTGCGATGCTCCCCGCCGCCGCCGTCAGCGGCTTTTACCTTTCGCATCCGGATGCCAGGTATTTCGCCGTCGGAAAGATCGGCGAAGACCAGGCCCGAGATTACGCTCGTCGCAAGGCCCAGAGCCTCGAGACCGCGGAGCGCTGGCTCGCCCCGGTGCTCGCCTACGACCGCTGATTGTCGCGGCGGGACTCCGGCCCGCCTGGACTTAGCGACCGTCCGGTTTCGCTCCGGTCAGCGAAATTATCCGACGATACTTTTCAATGTCGCGCTTGAGCAGTACCTCGAGGTCTTCCGGCGATCCGGTGGTCACGTCCAGAC
This sequence comes from Betaproteobacteria bacterium, assembly GCA_947466535.1. Classification (GTDB taxonomy): domain Bacteria; phylum Pseudomonadota; class Gammaproteobacteria; order Burkholderiales; family SG8-39; genus CAMBSA01. The sequence continues at coordinate 13,781 of CANIEV010000001.1, read as the reverse complement.
CCGAACCCGCGAGCCGTTCGACTATATGGGTCTGCCGGAGTGCCGCGCCTATTTCCGCGTTCAATCGGGAGACAATTGCCTTCGAGGTGCCGGCCGGAGCGAGCATCGCATACCAGTTCACGATTGCGTAGCCCGGAAATCCTGATTCGGCGATGGTCGGCGTATCGGGCGCGACGCCCGCCCGCCTGTCACTGGTGACCGCAAGCGCGGCCAGTTTGCCCGCTCGGGCTTGCCGAATTCCGTTGCCGGCGACGATGTACGTAAGGCTTACCTGACCGCCGAGGATATCAGCGAGCACCTGGCCTCCACCCTTGTATGGGACATCGATTATGTCCACGCTCGCCATGCGCTTCCACCATTCAAACCCGAGGTAATGCGGGCTGCTCGAACCCAGCGAACCGAATGAAAGCTTCCCGGGCTGCGCCCGCGCGATCGAAACAAGTTCGGATACCGTTTTAACGCCGAGCGACGGGTGCGCGACAAGCATAAGCGGGGAGGTGGTGAGTTGCGAAACAAAGGAAAAATCCTTCATCGAATCGTAGGGAAGGGACACACCGAATGCCGCATTGATCGCATGAATATCCGTGGTCAGAAGCAGCGTATGCCCGTCCGGGGCCGCCTTGGCAACGATTTCCGACGCGATGACCGAGTTACCTCCCGGCCGGTTTTCCACCACCACAGGTTGCCCAAGTACAGGTGCAAGATATTCCGCGAGGGAACGCGCGGCCACTTCAGTACCGCCGCCGGGCGGAAACGGGGTCACGATCCGGACGGCTCGGGTCGGATAGGGTTGTGCCGACACAGATGCGAGCGCAAACGCACTGCATACGAAAAACACAATTTTGAGTATGTAGGACTGCAAGTTGCTCACCCGCTATAGATAAAAAACTATCGGACCAAGGCGTTCCGACTTGCTTTGTGGAGCGAACCCCGACGGCGAACAAGCCCGACCCGCCCGGGTTTCAGAAACGACTTCAGGCAGTGGCGAGTTCGTCTGTCGCCAATCGATTCGGCGGTTGCACTTTGTCCGACGCCTGCAGATCGATAAGCAGTACATCGAGACCGGTATTGGTCGATAGCGATACACTTTCTTCCGGATGAATTTCGAACGCGTCATGCCTTGACATTGCGACGCCTCCGGAATGCCCGACACCCCGGAGTACGAACCCGAGCGTGTGTCCGTCGACTCCAGCCACGCCTCCCGGCTGAAGACGCAGCAGCCGGATTCCGACCTTTCGTTCGGTAAATATTCCGAGTGATTTGGCTTCCACTCCGGACATTCCTCGAACGGCGCTCCATTCAAATGCCGCCGGATGCATGAAGATCGGAGAGGCATACCGCTGCGGAGCGTATTGGATCTGCTTCTGGTTGACACGCTCCCAGACTGCCTCGAACGCGTCTTTTCCTTCGGTGGAACCTTCGGGAACATAAAAGCCGTCCTTGAATTCTCCGCAGGTTTTCAACTCGCCGATCGTATCGTGATACATGCGTTCGGATATGTAGCCATGTCCGCTCGCCCCTCCGAACTGCAGGACGAGAACGAGCGCCTCACCGTCATTCTTCTGAGGACCGTAGGGCGTACTTTCCGGAAAATAGGAAACCGAGCCCGGAACCATTCGTCCATCTCGCGTGAAATCGCACTCTCCCTCGATCTGCACTCGTATCTGATCGAAATTGTGTCGATGTCGCGGCGAATAAAAATCACCGAAGGTCCGAACTAGCTGCAGCGAAAAATTGTCCACGTCCGATTCGCGGCCTTCCAACAGCTGATGGAAAAGAAACTTCCCCTTGCGGGCATGATTGGTACGCTCCAGCTGGAGAAGCGACGAGATCGGGACAATTTTCATGGCTTGTTCCTGCTCCGTGTTTGTACAAACAGGAGCCCACTTTACGCAGGGCCCGGCTCGATGCATCGTAGTTGTGCTTGGAGACGCGTGTCAATTGTCCGGATTGCGGCCCAAATACGGCAAAATTGCCTCATGCAAACGATCGTCGCCATTGTTTTCGTCCTGTTGCTTGCCGCCTGCCACCCGGACCTCGACTGGCGTGAAGTCCGTTCGGACAAAGGCGACTTTTCCGTGCTGCTGCCTTCGAAGCCCCGAATCGAGACCCAGTCACTTCCATCACCGAAATTTCCGATGCAGCTTCACCAATGGTCGTCAAAAGCGCGCAAAACGGCGTTCGCCATTGGATACGCGGATCTTCCGCAAACCGGTTCGGACGCCGTCACGGAAATGCGCGGCGTTCTGATACGCAATATTTCGGGCAAGGTGATTTCAGACATGCCGGTCGAAATCAATGGCATGCCTGGCAAGGACGTTGTTGCCACGGGCCGGATCGGGGACATAGCTGTCGTATTGCGACTTCGCAGCTTTACAGGGAAAGGACGGATCTACCAGCTCGCTGTTCTGGGACCCGCGGAGGACTTTCAACCAAGCGAGATCGAAACCTTCTTCTTGTCGTTCAAAGCCTATAGCACCAATCCGTAAGCCTGCGTTTCGCCGATCTCGCATTGCCTGTGGAGCTCATCGGATTCAGTTCGCCGGCTTCGCATACCTTTCCTCGATCCGGACCCAGTCCTCGAATCCGACCGTGTCCAGATACTCCTTGAATCCGGCGCCTTTGCCCTGCAAGGCAAACGCTCCCGATCGAATGTCGTCGAGAACGCGCTGCATCGTCCGCGTCACGTGCATCAAAAGGTCGATGCCGTAAATCACGACCTTGAATCCGAGTTCGTAGTATTCCTCTGGCCGAAGAATGGGGGTTACGCCTCCTGCGAGCGGGTTGGCCTGCACCGGGACATCGAACGTGCTCCCGATGATGCGAAGTTCCTCCAGCGTCCGCGGGGCCTCGATAAACAGTCCGTCAGCGCCTGCCCGAAGATATTTCTCCGCCCGACGCAGTGCCTCATCCAGGCCAAGGGGCGCCCGGGAATCCGTACGCGCCCAGATGAACGTATCCGGGCACATCCGTTCGCCGGCGGCAGCCCGCACCTTAGCCACCATCTGTTCGGCCGGAACCACTGTTTTGCCCGCCATGTGCCCGCACCGCTTGGGCCACTGCTGATCCTCGATCTGGACAGCCGCCACGCCGAGGCGTTCGTACCGGTGCAAGGTGTGCACCACGTTCTTGACGTCGCCATACCCGTCGTCGATATCAACGAATACCGGAAGCTCCGAGGCCGACATGATGTCCGCGATCGCCGTCGAAATTTCACCGAGGCCCTTCAAACCCACATCGGGCACCCCATAGCGGCTGCCCACGGCGGGAAAGCCGCCGATGAAGTAGCCCGTGAATCCTGCCCTGGCGATCAGTCTCGCGGACAAGGCATCGTGCGCTCCCGGCAATATCAGCGGCCCTTCAACCGCCAGAAGATCACGAAACGTCCTGAGGCCGGCATTCAATATTCAAGTCTCCGTTGTTTCGTACACGTGCCGCCCTGTGCGGGAGGGAAACCCGCCGCGCACCGCGCCGGCCCTGCGATCCTTGTAGATCTGCCCGAGAAGCGGGGAAAGCGCGCGCGAATTCGTCATCGACAGCCACATGCGAAGCAAATGCCGCTTTCGATCGGGTTCGTCGAAATCTTCATAATGGGTTCGCGCATGCACGGTCACGTGATTGTTCAAAAGCTGAAGGTCGCCCGGATTGAACATCATCGAATAATGAAACTCCGGACTTGCCGCCAGTCGGTCGACAAGGTCGAGGGCCTCGATCTGCCTTTCGGTAAGACGAGGTACCTCGGAATAACGCTGTGCCGATCGGATGTGTGTCCGGATATAGCGACACGCGAACTTGCCGTCATGAACGGTAAACAACGGCTGCTGGTAGTAGGGCAACTCGGTTTCCGTATTCTGGTTCTGGAGGCTCCAGAAAAAGGGCTGATACAGGACCTCGAGAAGATCCGGCCTCGTTCTAAGAATTTCGTTGTGAATCGCCACGGAACTCGCGATCATCGAACGCCCCCCGCTTTTCGCAGTACGCAGGACAAACAGGCAAACGACGTCGCACGAGTCGGTGTGGTACTCGAGTTCGGCATTGGTCTTGTAACCCCTGCCTTTGGGACCCTGAAGGTCCACCTTTATATCCTTCACGTCACCCAGTACATCGCCTTCGGCGCTCTGGGACACAGCCGTGCCGAAATATTTCCCGAACGCCCAGTAAATCAGGCGAAGATCCGTCGGGGTAAAGCTCTCCGAAGGAAAGCCCCGCACGAGAAAAAGACCCGGCCCGTCCTCCAGGCATTCCTGCGCTCGCTCGGCCAATTTGTAAAACGACGACAGCGGAAAGTTATCGATGCTCAGGCTTTCGATTCCAATGTTGCGCTCCTTCGCGTGACGGAGCGCCTGTTCGATTTCAGCGATTTCGGAATCCGAAAGAATATGTATCCAGTCGTCGCGCGTCAGGATTTCGGTTCCGCGCCAGTCGGCGGGGGACACGATCGCCTGCTTGAATCCGGTCATGTTGTTTCCCGTTCTTTTCTAAAGATTCATCATTCTCTGGAACGCGGACAGGATAGCGTCCGGGCCACGGTCGGTTGGAACACCACCGGTTCTCAATTCCTGTTCTAGCTTCCTCGGAACACCGGTTTTCGCTTCTGGTGAAAGGCAGCAACACCTTCGCGGCGGTCATCCGTGCTTACCAGCCGGTTGTAGGCTTCAATCTCGAATCGGTATCCGGTAAGCAAATCCGTTTGAAGCCCGTAGTGAATGGATTTTTTCGCCTGTCTCACGGCAAGCGGCGCGTTATCGGAGATCGCCTGAGCCGCCCGCAACGCTATGCCGAGTACCTGACCCGATTCGCACTCGCGATTGACCAGTCCCCAGGCGACAGCATCGTCCGTGCCGAATACCGTTGCTGCGAGTATCAGCTCCTTCGCCCGCCGTTCACCCACCGCCCTTGCTAGGTTTTGCGTGCCACCACCACCGGGCATTATTCCCAGGCGAGTTTCCGAAAGGGCGAAACGGGCCTGCTTTTCCGCGTAGATGAAATCGCACGCCAGCGCCATTTCGAGTCCACCGCCGAACGCATGGCCGTTTACCGCGGCCAACACTGGAAGCGGGCACTCCATCAGCGCCATGAAAGAACGCTCGAAGATTTCATGTTGCGAGCGCCATTCCGCATCCGTCATTCCGTCTCTTTCCTTGAGATCGCCTCCCGAACAGAATGCTCGGTTGCCTGCCCCCGTCAGAACGACGCACCGGATGGAACCCGGTTCGGCCGTCAGCCTTGTCCACACATCAAGGGTTTCACGCCCCATCAGCGTATTCAGGGCGTTCAGAACCTCGGGACGGTTCAGTGTCACGACCAGCGCGTGCTCGCCCTCCTGTCTCACGGACAAGGTTTCATAGGCAGGGAATGTCATCGGTCGTCGAAGAAATTCAAGGATTCAAGTTCTGGACGCGCAGGGCAACGCATGCACTTGCCCACGCTACGAAATGTCCTCGCATCTAATCCGATGGCCCATTCCCTGTCAAACCGCATCAACATCACATCAACGTGGTCCCAGCAATCGACTGAGCGGGCTGCCTTGAATTCCGGCAACGATCTGCTTGCCGGGAAAAGCGCGCGAAAAATCTGAAATCTGCTCGGAACGAATACCGCTTCCGCTCAACAGTATGGTGTCGGAAACGTCGAGCGCTTCGCGCAATGGGACAGGCAGATCTGCAGGATCCACCGCGCCAACATCTATAACAATAACCAGCCCCCTCAGCGAGACACTTTTCGCAAGCAGCGAATCGCCAAATAGAGACCGGGTCTTTGCAAGGTGTGCGCCCCACGGAAGTTCGACCAGAATCCGGTCCGGCCGCGTTTCCCGAACAGCACGCGCGAGAGAAACCCTCATGGTGAGGTTGCCCGTGCAACAGGGGCAACCGTATGGCGCACCGCGTACCGCCACGCCCGTCTTTGCCAATGAACCCGGGTCCGGCATGGTGTTGCCGAGTTCTTCGACTATGAGGGTCCAGCGTTCGCCCTCTGGCTTGAATTCAAGCAGCGAAAGAATGGCTTTGGATTTGCCGGCTCCGCGCGGTCCCGCGAAGAGCGTAACCGGAGTAGCGGGGCGCGCCTGCTCGTTCATTGCCTCGTTTCGTCCTACTGGCGCCAGAATCCCGGCGTAAACACGACGATCAAGGTGAAGAGTTCGAGTCGACCGAGAAGCATCGCGATCGCGCAGATCCAGGTCTGGAAATCCGTAAGCGAGGCGAAATTCGTGCTGGGTCCCACCTGGTTGAGTCCGGGTCCGGTGTTGTTGATCGATGCGATGACCGCCGTAAACGATGAAATGATGTCAAGGCCCGAGGCCGCAAGAATCATGGTCATGGCAATCACGCTGCCACCGTAGACAAGCATGAACGCTAGCACCGCAAAGATGATCTTGTTTTCGACGGCCTGGCCGCCCAGTTTCACCGGAATGATCGCCTTGGGATGAATGATCCGCTGGAACTCGCGGAGCGTCTGCCTTGCCATCAATTCTGCTCGCACCATCTTGATACCCGAACCCGTCGACCCCGAGCACGTCGAAAAACAGCAAAGAAACAGCATCCACACCGGCGCGAACATCGGCCAGGTATTGAAATCCACGCTCGCATGCCCCGTCGTGGTCGCCATCGAAACTACGTTGAACGCCGCGTGCCGCAGCGCCGTCGAAAAATTCGAATAAATACCGTGCCACCAGAGAAAGAAGGCAATCCCGATAACACTGAGGATCAAAACACCGAGGTACGGTCGCACCTCGGGATCCCGTCCATAGGCGGAAAACGACCGTCCGCGCAACGCGAGAAAGTGGCTTGCGAAATTCATCCCGGCAATCAGCATGAAGAAAATGGTTACCGCTTCGATTGCCGGCGAATTCCAATAGGCGAAACTTGCGTCGTGCGACGACATTCCACCAAGGGACATCGTGGTGAACGCATGAAGCAGCGCGTCAAACCAGCTCATGCCCGCGCCGCGCATCGCGAATACGCAGAGCAGGGTGATCAATGCATAGACCAGCCACAAGCCTTTGGCGGTTTCGGTGATTCTGGGTGTGAGCTTGGTGTCCTTCATTGGTCCCGGCGTTTCCGCACGAAACACCTGACTTCCACCCACGCCGAGAAGGGGGAGCACGGCCACCGCCAGAACAATAATCCCCATGCCACCCATCCATTGCAGCTGGCACCTCCAGAAATTGATCGACGGAGCAAGGTTTTCGATGTTCGATAGCACCGTCGATCCGGTGGTCGTCATTCCCGAGACTGTTTCAAAGTAGGCATCGGTAAAACTCAGGCCCCCTATCTCGAGAAGCAGCGGTAAGGTTGCAAACGCGGGAAGCACGGTCCAGACGAGTGTCACAAGAAGAAATCCGTCGCGTGGTTGCAACTCCATCCGGCCGCGTCTTGTGGCCAACCACACCAGCGCACCTGCGGAAAACGTCGACACAGCGGATCCGAAGTACGCGCTGACCGCTGAATCCCGGCTCACAAGGGACACTGCAAGCGGAACAAGCATCGTGAGCGAGAAGATCACGAGGATTACCGAAAGTACATTGAGAACTGCAGTTATTCTGACCATGGTGGTGGTTGTCCGGGTTTAAATCAGACGAAACCGACGCCGACCTGAAAAAGCTTCTCCACCTTCGGGAGTGTGCGTTTGTCGGTGACGAACACGATGACGTGATCTTCCGCCTGGATCACCGTGTCGTGATGCGCGATAACGACTTCGTCGCCCCGTACGATCGCGCCGACGCTGGCGCCCCGGGGCAAATCGATGTCCTCCATTTTGCGGCCCACCATGCGGCAAGACTCCGCATCCCCATGCACAACCGCCTCGATTGCCTCGGCCGCACCACGCCGCAGGGAATACACTTGGGTTACGTCGCCCCGACGAACGTGTGCGAGCAATTGTCCGATCGTCGCCTGTGCAGGTGAAATGGCGATGTCGATCTGCCCGGCCTGAAGAAGGTCCACATAAGAACGGCGGTTGATCAGGCTGACTACGCGCCTTGCTCCCATGCGTTTGGCAAGCAGTGAGCTCATGATGTTGTTTTCATCATCGTTGGTGACCGCGATGAAAATATCCATCTCTTCAACATTTTCGGCCTGAAGCAAGGTCTCGTCGGTAGCATCGCCCTGCAGAACCAGAGCTCGCTCGACACGTTCCGCGAGCACTTCGCAGCGGCGCTTGTTGTGCTCGATCACCTTGACGATGTAGTCACGTTCAAGCGCGATTGCCAGCCTCTGTCCGATGTTTCCGCCTCCGGCGATCATTACCCGGCGAACCGGTTTGTCCATCCGCCGGAGTTCGCGCATGACCTGCCGGATGTTCTGGGTCGCCGCAAGACAAAACACTTCGTCGCCGGGCTCGATTACCGTGTCACCCTCCGGCGCAATCGGCCGGTCGCCACGGAAAATCGCCGCAACCCGGGTGTCGATGGAGGGCATGTGTTGCCTCAAGTCCCTGAGGGGATGCCCCACGAGCGGCCCGCCCTGAAATGCGCGGACTGCGACAAGGCTGACCTTCCCATCGGCGAATTCGAGAACCTGTAGAGCCTCGGGAAACTGGACCAGCTTGACAATGTAATCAGTCAGAACCTGCTCGGGGCAAATGGCCAAGTCCACCGCGAATCCCTGAGCGCCCAGCACGGCGTCGTTGGCGAGATACTCGGATGCCCGCACTCGCGCAATTCGGGTAGGGACATTGAAAAGTTGTTGCGCGATCTTGCACGCCACCAGGTTGGTCTCGTCGCTTTGAGTAACGGCGATGACCATGTCGGCGTCTTCGATCCCCGCTTCGATCAGCACCGAAGGATGCGCCGCGCTACCTACGACTGTTCGCAGATCAAAGCGGTCCTGCAAGGCGCGCAATCGGGCCCCTTCGACATCGACAACGGTAATGTCATTTTTTTCCGAGACAAGATTCTCGGCAACCGACGAACCGACCTGGCCCGCGCCAAGTATGACGATTTTCAAGAGACATCCTTCCCCAAGATCGGGTGGCGGATTCTATTCCTATTGCGCCGCAGCATCCAATCACCCGTAACGTCGGCCGTCGACTCCAGCACCCCCGCGAGGCGCATTTTGCGCAGGAGACACCAAAGGCTATCCTGACAATCTGCAAAAAACATTCAGGATTGGCGCGGCAAAGCGGGCGATATACTGACAAATGGTCTTATGAATCGTCCCGCCGACCGGTGGAGATTCCAAGCGATCGGAGCTTTCTGTACAGATGCGTACGCTCAAGGCCCGACTTTTCCGCCACCTTCGCGATTGACCCCCCTTCGAGCGCAAGATGGTGCTCGAAATACGCGCGCTCGAAGGCTTCGCGAGCTCCCCTCAAGGGGAGGTCGAGCGGCAGGCCGAGCGCTGAGGCCGAGCCTTTGGGCGCCAGTTCGCGCAACACCCTCTCGACATCGCCGGGACCGATCTCCTCTTCCAGCGCGGTTACCGCGGCATTGCGTACCGCCGTACGCAGCTGATCGAGATTTCCAGGCCAGGAGAACTGCCGCATCGTGTTCAGCGCCGCGGTGGAAAACTTCCGCGGCGCGCAATATCGGGATTCAACCAGCTGCATCAACATCAGACTGGCAATGTCGGGCACGTCTTCGGAAAAGTCCCGGAGCGATGGAAGCGCAAACGACAGTTCGGCGACGCGCGCTAGCAATGCCGGGTCAAAGCCGTGTTCATCGATGAGCACCCTTGGCTCGATGGCGCTGAATGAAACCAGACGCACCTTTGCCCTCTCGCTGCGGTCAATAACAAAAGCAAGATGCTTCTGCTGGGTTCTGGACAGTTCGGATAATTCAGGAACGAATAAGACGCCCCCCGCCGCGTGTGAAAGGACATCCTGGCCCGGGTCGGACAGAATCTGGGACGCATCAATCCACGGTGTATTGGCGACATGCAGATAGCGTGCAAAAAGTTCGGGCATCGTGCCACGCTCGCCGCGCAGGAGGAGCGGAGCGCCCGGCGCAGCGAGCTGACTCAGCCGCTTCTTCAAATCGCCCAGTACCAGCGAGCGCCCGAGATTCGCGAGTGCGAGCGGAGCCGGTGCGCGACCGCCATGATCACGCAGCCCACGCTTCACCGTCGCAAGCAGCTTTTGCAACGCAATCGGCTTTTCCAGAAAATCGACTGCACCGATCCGGGTTGCCTCCACCGCCGTTTCGATGGTGCCGTGTCCCGACATCATCACCACCGGCATCGTGAGCTGACCGTTTGCAGCCCACTCCTTCAGCAAGGTGATGCCGTCGGCGTCAGGCATCCAGATATCAAGGAGTACAAGGTCCGGTCTTTCGCGTGCGCGAAGCTCGCGCGCGCGCGTCGCGTTCTCGGCGGCCAATACCGTATGACCTTCATCGGACAGGATTTCCGAAAGAAGTTCCCGTATCCCTATTTCGTCGTCTACAACGAGTATCTGTGCCATGCAGCGGCTTCTTTCCCAATCATGCAGCTTTGGCCAACGGCAGTGCAATTTTTACGGAAGCACCACGAGACGGCAGATTCTCGATCGAAATGCTGCCGTGGTGCTCGTCCACGATCTTTCTGACGATAGCGAGGCCAAGACCTGTTCCTTTGGATTTTGTCGTCACGTACGGCTCAAAGGCCCGCTTGATGATGGCCTCCGGAAACCCGCACCCGTTGTCGCTGATGCGAAGCCATGCTTTGCCACCGGCACGCTCCGTAACCACCTCGATACGAGGCTCGCTCTCGCCGGAAAGCGCGTCCTGTGAGTTTTGCAAAAGATTGTGAATGATCTGCCGGAGCTGATTCCGATCGCCGCGAATCTCCGGGAGCTGCGGATCAAGCTGCAAATCGATACGCGCAACCGACTGCTCGTACAGCGCGAGAACATCCCGCAGCAGCGCGTTCAGGTCCAGCGGCTCCAGCCGCGGCGCCGGCGTACGCGCATATTCCCGGAACTCGTCCACCATGTTCTTGAGTGCCGTCACCTGGGTCACGATCGTACCAGTGGCACGGTCCAGCGCTTGCGCATCCTCTGCGGGGAGACGGCTTGAAAGTTTTGCCTGCAAACGCTCGGCCGCGAGTTGGATCGGAGTCAGGGGATTCTTGATTTCGTGCGCCAGTCTGCGAGCGACTTCACCCCATGCAGTTGCGCGCTGTGCCGCGATCAACTGGGTGATGTCATCGAAAACCAGCACATAGCCTTCGCTGCCTGTTGTAGGCAAGGGGGATCCGCGCAGCAGCACGGTAGCACCAAGTTCGATTAACTCCACTTCCTTCTGCCATACGTCACTTTCGTGTTTGCCAAACTCTTCCCGCAGGGCCACGGCGAATTCCCGCAAATGCGGCCATTCCTCGGTACGAAGTCCCACCATCCGCGACACGTCTTCATGCAGGATGCCGTTTGCACCAACATTCGCGATTCGCAACACAAGGTCGCGGTCAAATACCAGAACTCCTGCAGATAGATTCGCGAGAATACTCTCGAGGTAGGCGTTGGCAGTCTCGATCTGGGCGCGGTGGTCTTCGGTCGCACGACGAGCTTCTTCGAGTTGCGCTGTCATGCTGTTGAAGGACTGCGTCAGTATTCCAAGTTCATCCCGGCTGGTTACCGGCGCCCGGGCGGAAAAGTCACCCCGCGCCACGGCCTGCGTGCCCTCGGCAAGGTCTGCGAGTGGCTGACTCAATCGCCTGGACAACAAGAACGCGAGCGCCACCGCCGAGAAAAGTGCCAGCAATAGGGTAAGCGTCAGCGTAAGGATGTAGATCTGCTTCAAGCCTTGCCGGGAAAGTTGCAGTTCCTTGTACGCGTCATACACCGTTCGAACGTTTTCACCTGCTTCCACGAGGGATTGCGGAACCTGTTGGGTCAGTTGCAGGAAAAGCTGGTCGTCTCCCTGAGACGGAGGGCCTACCGGCACCACGACTCTCATCAACAGCCGACGATCCGTCTGGGACTCGATGACCGCGTAGCGCATGTTCTGCCGGGCCTGACGCAATACAACTGTCGTTGGAGGCGACACCTGGGATGCCGCGGCGCCCTTTGCCGATCTCGCAAGCAGCTTTCCGCCTGCGGTAACGAGTAACGCTGTCTCAACACCGACCTGTTCTCGCATTCGCCCCAAAAGAAATGCGCGTTGCGGGGGTGGCATCTCGCCGAGATCGGCGGACATCAGGCCAGCCTTGACCATCATGTCGTTCAGCATCGCATCCAGCGCGGCGTGTCCCAGATTTATTCCTCCTTCGAGCGCCTGATCCACCCGAACGTCGAACCACGACTCGATGCTTCGTCCAAGAAACTGCACCGACACGGTATAAACGATCGCGCCTGGAACCACGGCCATCAAGGCAAACATGACCAGAACACGGAACGTCAACAAGGAGCCAAACGCCTTGCGACGACGTTGCGCCGCTAGCCTTACCAGCTGGACGATGACCAGCGCTGCAAGCACCACCGCAAGTCCAGCGGTAAGCACCACCAATAGTGGGTAGTGCTGCCCGAGTTGGGGTGTATTTGCGGTAGACGCCGCCAAGAGGAAAAGGAGAACGGCGCCAACCCCGGCGCTTGCAAGCAGGAGATAGCTCATTTCGCACCCGCCTCATCGGTAACGGGAAATGCCTGTCGCCGCCACTCCGAAGAAAGGTTCCAGTCTCGATTGGTAAGCGCTGAAAGCTGGAAAGGTTTGGGAAGCTGCGCGGTATCGAGTCGCATTCGAACCGAGGCAATATAGGACGCCTCGGGCTTGATACGGTCGCGTTCCATGACTTGCCAGGAACGGACCCGGGACAGCGTGCGCATCGCATCCGCAAGGGACGAAAAATTCTGATGCAGTGCGCCCGTCGACAGCCGGTACTGCCTCAACAGGGGATTGTGCGAAAGCTTTATCTGAAGACGTTCGGATGCCGCCTTTTCATCGAACCAGTACCAGCGAGGCCGCGCAAGCTCGAATTCCACGACGAATGTAAGTGATACGCCGGAGTTCAGCGCCTGTTCGAGTCGCGAGGTCAGGTCAAACTCGAAGTCCGCGTTGAGGATAAGCCCGTCATCTGACTGCTCGATTTCGACGCTTTTGACCGATATCACATCCGCCCGTACTGGAAGGTGGAACATGATTCCGATTGCAAAGACAACGAGCGTCTGGAGCAGCCGGGAAACCATCATGGCCTTTTGTGAATCAGGGCGTAATAGAACCCGTCGCATTCCAGGGTCGGCAGGATCTGTCCTTCGTTGCCGACGGTTGCGGGCAATAATTCGGCATCTTCATGGCGACAAATAAAATCCTGCACCTGAAGACCGTTTTCATCCGGGAAAACGGAACATGTCGCATAGAGCAATTTACCATCCGGGGCAAGCACCTGCCAAAGCGCTTCCAGTATCTTCAACTGCATGCGTGCAAAACTTTCGATATCGCTTTCCCTGCGCAACCAGCGCATGTCCGGATGTCTTCGCACTACTCCGGATGCGGTACAGGGCACATCGGCAAGCACGCGGTCGAAGCTCGCGGCCGGAAATATTTCGGCGGCTTTGCTTGCGTCACCCACCCGCACATTCGCCTTCAACTCAAGACGGGCAAGATTTTCTTCAATACGGCGGATTCGCTGGGCCGAAATATCCATTGCGCTGAGTTCGCAATCCGCGATTTCCAGAATATGCGCGGTCTTGCCACCCGGAGCGGCGCAGGCATCCAGAACACGGAGCCCGGGCAGAACGTCCAGCAGATGTGCCGCCAGTTGAGCGCCCGCGTCCTGCACCGAAACATCTCCCGCGGCAAAACCGGGCAAGGTCTCCACTCGGCACGGCGTTTCAAGAAGAATAGCCTGCCCGCTCAGTTGCGTCGCGGCTAG